>JAGWBU010000007.1 GCA_021295735.1 Candidatus Poribacteria bacterium
TAGGATAGGATACCCTATTTTTACTATAACCGCAACCTCTCTGGACATCAGTGTTTCTACAAAAACTTTACACACCCCTGTAAAGCGGGTGTGTAAATATTTGGTTACATAGGTTCAATTTGCAATGATTACGCGGCGTTTCCCACTGTAGGGCGGGGTCCCTGTGCCCCGCCACTTCACAGGACGTGCCATGCAACGGGCAGGCACCAAATCAAGAAACCAACGGTATGAACGACATTTAGTCATTCACCGGGTATGAATGCCTTTTGGCATTCCCCGGAGACCCGCCCCTACAATAGGAGTTGTGCGGATTTCTACAAAAACTTTACACACCCCTGTAAAGCAGATGTATAAAAGTTTTGTCAATTGTCTGAACGAATCAATGCTAAATTACATACGCTAATACGGAATTTGCAAGCGTTTCTTCAAAATTCTGTTGCTTTTTGTTTAATAAATCGTTAAAATTTTAGACAAGGAGGAGACTATGGTTGAACTGACATCAGAAGACATAGAATTTTTTAGAGACAACGGTTATTTGATTAAGCGGAACGTGCTAAACCCAGAACTCTTGGAACGCGCACGGGCGAAGTTGTGGGAGGGTGCGCCAGAGGGTAGACTGCGCGAAGACCCAGAAACATGGGTCGGTCCCTTCAAACCTGAAGAAGAGAATGAAGATAATTCAAATCGGCGAAAAGGGTTTCGGTGGAATTACCGTGAACCCGGGGGTGAAGAGTGGATGGTTAGACTACTTGCCACCGACCCGAACGTCTGGCGAATGGCGGAACAGTTTTTAGGTGAGGGAAACTTGGTGGTACCCAAACGCGTGCGAGGCATTTATTGCACACTGCCCTATGGAGATGTTCCAAAAAAGTCGAGCGGGTGTCATGTTGATGCACATCCGTTCCATCTTGGCGTTGTTGGTTATATTGATGACGTGCCACCTGAGGGCGGTGGGTTTACCGTTTGGCCGGGAAGTCACAAAGTCTTCTATTACGACTACAAATCGCAATATAAGAACGAACCGACACCGCAATACGATGTTGATAGAGAACGTCTTAGTAGAGAACCGGGTGTTGATTGCTACGGTAATGCGGGTGATATTGTCTTCTGGCATCATCGCATCGGACATGCTGCGGGACACAACTATTCACGTCAGATTCGGCAGGCTGTCCTATACGATTTCAGAAAAACGGAATTGTCAGAAACACAAGAAGAACCACCTAATGAAGATATGTGGCGAGATTGGCCTGGCATTAAAGCATTGGAAAAATCTCAGAATTAGACTGATTTCAATGTAGGGCGGGGTCTCTGTGCCCCGCTAAATGCCAAAAAGCGCATTTGGCGTTGCTTCACCTCACCAAGCACCAGCGTAAAATAATTACTTTTCGTTACCTTAGCCCTAATTCATTTAATATACCTGCCATCATATCATAGGCAATCTGTGCCTTCTCCATCCGCATGTGCGGAAATGTTTCCACAGAGATATACTTATCGTATCCGACTTTACCCAAACTCTCAGCAAAAGTTCTGAAATCCAGCTCATCACCTACCTCACCCGGAATGAGAAATGTACTGTAGGGATACATTCCTGTTACACCTTTCACGTGGCAGTGTGCGGTAAGATGTCCTAACTTTTCGGTAACTTCGGCAATATCTTCTCCCAAGTGATAAAAGTTTGTGATGTCGTTGAGTGCCTTCAGAGAGTCGAAACCCACATGTTCAATCAAAAGCGTGACTTTAGGTGATGAATCGATAGTATTTGCCTCGTGATTGTGAATATTCATCGTAATCCCAAGTTTCTCAGCACGTTGGCAAATCGGTTTAAGCACATCAACAAGGAGTTTCCAAGCAAACGCATCGCCTTTGTCCCCACCATAACCCGTAAGAAAATTCACGCCGTGCGCGCCAAGTGCTACCGCCACATCCTGAAGCAAGGAATAGTGATCAATCGCTGACTGCTTGTCCTCTAATGCCAGTTGATACAAGCCTTTTCCAGTAAACGGATTGATGACAGATACCTCTAAGCCGTGGTCAGTTGTCATCGTTTTGACTTCTTTGAGTAGGTCGGTCGTTACCTCGCCAGAGGGGATATGTGCTTCTGGTCCGCACATCATCTCTATTGCATCGTAGCCGACTTCGGAGAGGATTGTGATTACTTCTTGTAGTGTGAGGTCTTTCATGCCACCTGCGTGGTATGATATGCCGATCATTGAGATTTTACCTTTTCCACCTTAAGTGTATATGTCCATGGCGATTGCCGAAATTCTTTATAATCTTTGCCACATTGGAATAGCCACCGTTAGTTCGTCTTGCAATACCTCAATCTCTTGGGATAAGAAAGAGAATAATTCCATCATTATTTGAGTTGTGTCATCTTCTAAACGATTTCCAATCAATTGTTCAAGTTCCTCCTGTAATTGGTAGACTTCTTTTAATCGTGACCATTTGTGAATTCTGGTTCTACGTTGGTGCTGCAGCCATGCGCGGTTGAGGCGAAGTGTTGAGATATGGTATTCACCACAAGGCGTGAGCTCATGAAGTAAACCATCATCAGATTCAACAAAAATGAGTGCCACTATCCTGTTCACGACATGGATCCGCGAATCGATAACCATAACTTAACTGTTCGTTTGTTGGCCATTTATCGTGTTTTATCATATTGCACGGGATACATACCCAATACAGATTTGTGTAGTCGTTAACTGGTCCACCTCTACTACGTGGTTTGAAGTGATCAATGCAAAAGACTTGCGGACCGCCCATCACTTGTTCATCACGCCGCAATAAGCACAGCGAGAACCGAAGTCTCTACGTAGATAAAACTCAGCATTCCGATAACCATCTCTGCCTCACATCACAGGTGGTGATTCCTGTCGAAGGATTCGAGGCTCCATCCTTTGATTCACATCACTTCCTTTAACTCGCGCAATTTCGCAATCGCGTCCTTAAATCTTTTCTCCCAATTTTCCTCTTGGGCCAGGGCTCGGTTCTGCATTGATTGTATGAGTGGTTGTGCAGCTTCCGTATCATCCAGTTCTTTATCTAACTGTGCTAATTTGACTTCCTCTTCAGGTGTTAAACCAGTAGAAAACTTTCTATCTTGCAATTCATGATAAGCCTTAAGGAGATCCTCAGGAAGTTCATAATCAAATGCATTTTCATCTTCAACTGGATGCCATTTACGATACTCACCCATTGGAACGATCGCTGCAACAGGCTTTCCATTATGTTCAAGCACAAGACTCTACTGTTCTTCCCAACTTGCTCGTAGTAAGTTTTCAATCTGAGTAGGCAGCTGGTCCAACGAAATCGTTTTATTCATGGAATGCCTCCTGTTCAAGTTTCGTTTCAATATTATACCAGATTCTTTAATGTTTTACCCATACTAAATTTATTATAATTCTCGACTTGCCACAATATACGCCTGCAAATGTCTCAACGCACTCCCATCATCCATCACTGACTTTGTGCGCTTGATTGCATCGTGTGGGTCAGGACAGATGCCTAACAGATAATCCACCATAGCTGCGTTCAACAGAATCCTGTCGTAAATATGTCCTTTTTCACCTGATAATGCGGCGACTCCGGCTTCTGCGAGGGCACCTGCTGTTACAATCTCTGGTCGCGGATTCAGAGCATATTCAAACCCGTATATTTTGGGATCAATATCCAAAGCAAAGTCTTCACGTTTGCCTTTAATGCATCGGAAACCCTGAGAATAGTTGACTGCCATCCTATCCGGCGTAGAGGGTTTTCCGAGGCGGAGTGCGTAATGGCTCGTGCCTTCTTCCCCTTTAACAGCAACTGCAGCCTGCAATCCGCGTTCCAACGCCATTTGGAGTAAGGGTTTTTCATAACCGATATGATAATATCCAAGCACCATGTAGTTTGCTTTTCGGGCAGTAAAGAATTGTTGTGCCTTTTCAGTTGCAGCCCACGGCGGACGTTTCTTGATATGCACCCGTAACTCACGGACACCATAAGCACCAGGCGAATACTCACGCTGACTGATATATCCAAATCCGACCGATTTATTTGTGATGAGTGAAGCAGTCTGTTCAAGAGATAGATCAGTTTTTGCCCCGAGTGCCTGCAAAATGGATTCTTCGGTGACTCCATTCTTCGGAGGCATCACATCAACACTATGAAGGAGCGAGGGTTCTCCTAACGCTGCACGGACAGCCGCAACAAAAAGTGTCGGACGAAAATAACGTGTTGCACCGTCGTAAGGTTGACCGAAATGCGTAAGTGTATCCACATCAATTGGAGAAACCTGTTCTGGACCGAAATAAGCATCAAGATATCCCCGCACTTCCTCATAAGTTTCTCGGTTCATCCGTTGTCCGATAAGTGCTGCGCCCTTGAGGGCTGGTTTTACTTCATCGCTAATAATAGCCTCACACATCTGTCGGGTTTCTGTATAACTCAGATGTTTTGCCCTCAGTATCTTATCCAATGCCTTGACAACAATTGCTTCTGTCAAATTTCTCGGAACATATCCAAGTTCAGGATTCATGAGAAATTGTATTTCTTTGGGAAGAAGTGACAGTAATGTAGATCGGTATTCCTGAAATGCTGCTTTTTCAGCTTGAGACCATTGCGTTGCCTCTGGAAAATACTTGCGGAGCGTCATCGCTACAAAGAACGCTCCCATTTGTGCCTCCGAAACCGTCTCTTTTTCATCTAAATTCCCTTTCAACGACTTCAAAATAGTTTCGAGGATAGCATCAGGTTGGGGGCCATCATTAGACTTCTTACCTAACGGACGTGTTTGATGCGGGCCGGTGCAAACTCTCGCTTGCGCTTCAAGCAAATCTTCGTTAGGACCGGGATATTGTGGTGTGTACATTTTCTGATTCCTCTATTTTAGTATCTGTTGGTTAAATATACCACAGGGGAAGTTTATAGTCAAATCTAAACCGAAAATGTCCTTTTAAAAAACTTGACATGAGCCAGAAAACAAGATATAATAGTGAACGCTGATACAAGCACCTATTTTGAATCCGCTATTAGATTAACCCACTCAATTCATTGTAATGCTATTAACAATCACAACGACCTATTCTCCTGCGACAGACCTTGGGTTTTTGTTGCATAAACATCCTGAACGGCTTCAAACTTTTGACCTTGCTTTCGGACAGGTGCACGTCTTTTACCCTGAAGCGAATACGGAGAAATGTACTGCTGCATTACTACTTGAGATTGATTCCGTTGGACTGGTGCGCCGCTATCACGGACAGGTTCGGGATAATTTCGCGCTTGCCGAATATGTCAATGACCGTCCTTATGTCGCTTCTTCGTTTATGAGCGTAGCAATCGCAAAAGTCTTTAGCAGCGCGCTATCTGGAAAAAGTAAAGATCGTCCTGAACTTGTTGAAACACCAATACCTTTAAGTGTAAAGTTGTCCACATTGCCGTGTCGAGGTGGTGAAATTTTCTTGAGACGCCTCTTTGAGCCACTCGGCTATACTGTCCATGCCGAACGACACGTGCTTGATGGACGGTTTCCGGATTGGGGAGAGAGTCGTTATTTTAGTGTCACACTTGATAAAATTTGTCGTTTAAGTGAATTTCTCAAACATCTTTATGTTTTAATTCCCGTGCTTGACGATGAAAAACATTATTGGGTTGACGAGGCAGAGATCGAAAAACTATTAAAACACGGTAATGATTGGCTTTCTGATCATCCAGAACAAGAGTCTATTGTTAACCGTTACCTGAAATATCAACGTAGACTTACCCGTCAAGCACTCTCTCTATTAGGCGAGACAGAAGTTGATGATGCAGTGCAGGCACAAGAAGAAGAGCAAATTGAAGACCGTATCGGTCTAAACGAAATTCGTTTAACTAAGACGACTGAAGTTATCAAACAGTCTGGCGCAAAACGTGTTTTGGATTTAGGGTGTGGCGAAGGAAAACTTCTCCGCAATCTGTTGAAAGAAAAACAGTTTGAAGAGATCGTGGGGATGGATGTTTCGCATCAATCACTGAAAATCGCACAAAAGCGATTGCATTATGATAGATTACCAGAAAAGCAGAAACAACGTCTCAACCTATTACAAGGATCGCTCTGCTATCGAGATAAACGTTTAGAAGGATACGATGCCGCAGCTGTAATAGAAGTAATTGAACATTTAGACGCCTCACGTCTTTCTGCCTTTGAAAGGGTTCTATTTGAATTCGCATGCCCACAAATTGTTGTTTTGACAACGCCAAACGTAGAATATAATGTTAAGTTTGAGAATCTGCCAGCGGGACGATTTCGACACAGAGACCACCGTTTTGAGTGGACACGGACAGAATTTCAATCTTGGGCGTCACATATTTCCAAACGTTTCGGTTATGCGTTTACGTTTCATCCAATCGGACCAACGGATGAAAATGTTGGTTCACCCACTCAAATGGCAGTGTTTTCGCGTGAGAGTGGTGATAAATCGGGATTAGAAATCCCTCCTACAAGAGAGTTTAGTGAGAGTTAAAGGCTCTGAAAAGTTATTTGCTGTATTGATCTGAAACCGTTGGTAATTTATTTTAGAAATTATGCTTATCAAAATTCCTGACCCATCGCTTGTGATCCTTATTGGTGCTTCAGGTTCAGGTAAATCTACTTTTGCAAAGAAACATTTTAAGTCGACTGAGATCCTTTCGTCTGATTTCTGTCGTGGTATTGTTTCTGATGATGAAACCGACCAGTCTGCCACGACTGATGCGTTTGAGGTGTTGCATTTCATTGCTGCGAAGCGACTCGCAGCCGGAAAATTGACGGTGATTGATGCAACAAACGTTCAACCTGATGCGCGAAAATCGCTGCATGCACTTGCGAGGGAATATCATTATCTAACTGCTGCAATTGTCTTTAACCTGCCAGCAAAACTCTGTCAAGAGAGAAATGATGTGCGTCCAGATCGAGATTTTAAGCCGCATGTCGTTCGGAACCAGACCAGTCAACTACGTAGATCGCTACGTGGTCTTAAGCGTGAAGGTTTCCGTAACTTTTTATATGTCATGTCTTCATCAGAAGAAGTTGAAGCGGCACAAGTTGAACGGCAACCTTTATGGACAAATCGCACAGATGAAACAGGTCCATTTGACATAATCGGCGACGTTCACGGGTGTTTTGATGAACTTGTTGCGTTACTAACAAAACTCGGTTATGAAATTTCAAATCTAACAGAAGGTGAGACTCTTGTTAAACATCCACAAAATAGAAAAGTCCTGTTTGTAGGGGATTATGTTGACCGAGGTCCAAAGGTTGTTGAAGTATTACGACTGATCATGGAAATGCACAAAACAGGTATAGCAATTTGTGTTCCGGGAAATCATGATACAAAACTTGCTCGCGCGCTCAGGGGCAAAAATGTTACTAAAACACACGGCTTAGCAGAATCGCTTGCGCAATTGGAGGATGAATCAGAAGAATTTAAGACTCGCATTGCAGAATTTATTGAGGGTTTAGTAAGCCATTATTTTCTTGATAATGGCAAGCTGGTGGTAGCACATGCTGGTATGAAACAAGAGCTTCAAGGGAGAGCGTCCGGGCGCGTCCGAGAATTCGCTCTCTACGGTGAGACCACTGGAGAAACAGATGAATTCGGCTTACCTATTCGGCTTAATTGGGCGGAAGAATACCGCGGGACTGCGACTGTTGTTTACGGGCATACACCGGTTGCTGAACCGCAATGGATAAATCGCACAATCAACATTGATACAGGATGTGTTTTCGGAGGTAATTTGACAGCATTGCGGTATCCTGAAAAAGAACTCGTATCTATCCCTGCCCACCAAACATATTACGAACCTGTTAAACCACTGTTTGATGAATCGGACAACAAGACTTCATCAGAAAAGCGAATTGATGAAGGTATCTTGGACATCAATGATGTGATAGGGCGGAGAGTTATCAGCACTCGTTTAAATCACAATGTAACAGTCCGCGAAGAGAATACCATCACAGCACTTGAAGTAATGAGCCGTTTTGCAATAGACCCTAAATGGCTCATCTATCTACCCCCAACAATGTCACCTACTGAAACGACAAAAATTTCAAACTTACTGGAACATCCTTCTGAAGGCTTTGCTTACTATCGGAATCAGGGCGTGTCTCAAGTTGTTTGGCAGGAAAAGCACATGGGATCGCGTGCTGTTGTTATCGTATGCCAAAGTGCTGAAACTGCAAAGAAGCGTTTTAGCATATCAGACGATAGAATTGGCGTCTGTTATACGCGCACTGGTAGACCCTTTTTTGACGACGCCTTGATGGAAACTGAACTACTGAAACAGGTGAAGGAGGCAGTAGATAGGACGGGTTATTGGGAAACTTTAAACACTGATTGGATGTGTCTTGATTGTGAGTTGATGCCGTGGTCAGTAAAAGCGCAAGCGTTATTACGACAACAGTATGCCCCGGTTGGAACATCTGCTCGTGTCGCTGTAGAAGATGCAGTGATTTCGTTAGAAGCTGCTAACAAGCGAGGGATTCAGGTAAAAAATATATTGGACACTTATCAGCAGCGCACGATTGCTGTTAGCGAATACGTTAAAGCCTATCAGCAATATTGTTGGCAGGTGCAATCTATTGCCGATATTAAACTTGCTCCGTTTCATCTGTTGGCAACGGAAGGCACGGTGTATTTTGATAAAGACCATGTGTGGCACATGGAAATGCTTTCTAAACTTTGTAACGCTTCTGAGGATAATATGTTGTTTGCTACTTCGTATGGCACGGTTAATTTAACTGACCAAGCGAGCGAAACAGCTGCGATCTGTCAATGGGAAGAACTTACCGCACAGGGTGGTGAAGGTATCGTTATCAAACCTTTGAATTACATCGTTAAAGGCAAGCGCGGGTTAGTTCAACCTGCTGTTAAGTGTCGAGGACGAGAATATCTCCGAATAATTTATGGTCCTGAATACACATTACCCCACAATTTAGAACGTTTGCGCGCAAGAGGGTTATCGCATAAGCGTTCTCTTGCTATCCGTGAATTTGCGTTAGGTGTAGAGGCACTTGAACGGTTTGTGGGGCGGGAGCCATTGTCAAAGGTTCATGAGTGTGTTTTCGGCGTATTAGCACTTGAAAGTGAAACTGTTGATCCAAGACTTTGATGTACCTCTCAACTTACCTGATCGAATGCGCTAAAGAAATAGAGTCTATCTCGAATTTTATGAAGAATATTTGTTAAATAACAACAAATGCTACAAATGAAAGCACTACATTTTCAACTATATTTTTTTATATTTATCTTCGCTTTTGTATTCACGGTTTGCGGATGTCAAGATTCAACTTCAGTTAATGGTGGCAAAAACGATTCTGAAGTCGTTCTAAGAGACTATCTACTTTCAGAGGACGAAACGTGGGAACCTGAGAAAACCTATATTGTGCAAGGAACATTTGAGGTATTGCCTAACGTTGTGCTTGAGATATTGCCCGGAACTGTCGTCAAATTTGGGCGTGATGCACATCTCAATGTAAGGGGAATACTGAAAATAGGAACGCCGTTGGTGTTCGGGGCGTTTAGTGAACCGGTGCACTTAACTTCGAATAGTATTAATCCACGAATTGGCGATTGGCACGGCATCCAATTTGACCACACACATGATTCCGAGAGTTTCTTGAGAGGAACAGTAATAGAATATGCTACGGTTGCCCTTGACATCAAAACGACTTCTCCGACAGTGGCAGATTGTACATTCCGATATAATGAAACCGCAGTTGCTCTGGATGGAAGTACCGCAAAAATTCAACATAATGCAATTCATGATAATGACATCGGTATTAGCACCGTAGGTCGCCAAACCCGACCCCGAATTGAAAGAAATAACATCATAAAAAATGATACAGGTATTTTCTGTGAGAATGTACAATCCATCGTTCAGAATAATAACTTTGAAAACAACAATTTCGCGCTAAAGTTAAATGTAAAATTTGATTTTGGAATTCCCAACAATTGGTGGGGAACAAGTGTCAATGAAGTAATCGACAAGACCATTCTTGATTCCAATGACGCAAACATTATTACGAAACCTCTTGGAACGGTAAATTATGAACCGATCGCCGAAACACGTTTTGACGGTGCTGGTCCTCGGGAGTGATGGATTATGTTAACAGTTCTGAATATATCTCAAAATCATTATATTCGCGGTGGCTCTGACAGATATTTTTTTACGATGGGTGAGTTGCTGCAAAAACATGGCCACAAGGTAATTCCATTTACTGCAGCGAGTTCAAAGAATGAACCAACTGAGTGGGATCAGTATTTTCCGCGTGCAGCAAATTTTGAAAATCCTGGACCGGTTGACCTGCTGCGTTTTTTATATTCACGCGATGCTGTTAAATCAATTCAGCGTTTGTTAGACAAAACAGATGTAGATGTCGCACACTTTCACATCTACTATGGTAAATTGACCGCCTCAATTTTGGGAAGTCTTAAAAAAGCAGGAATTCCTCTAATTCAGACATTGCATGAGTATAAATTAACTTGTCCTGTCTACAGTCATCTGTCAAACGATGAGATTTGTGAGGACTGTGAAGGCAAACACTTCTGGCGTGCACTTCCAAAAAAGTGTAACAGAGGTTCAATTGCACGTACTGCCCTGAGTGTTACCGAGTCCTATGTTTCACGACAATTAGGTGCGGTTGAAAAGTTTGACCATTTCATTTCTGTATCTCATTTTCTGAGAAAAAAGATGATACAGTATGGAATTCCTGAAGAAAAGATTTCAACGGTTCACAACTTTACAGATGTCTCTCACATTACACCGAATTTTTCTGTCGGAGATTATATACTCTATTTCGGACGGGTGCATCGGAGTAAAGGTATTTTGACACTAATTGAGGCTGCAGCGCCTCTGAAACAAGTGCCTCTCTATATCGTCGGTGATGGTGAAGCAATGCCTGAAGTTCAGCAAATTATAGAGCAAAATGGGTGTGAACATATTCACCTTTTGGGTTTTAAACAGGGGGACGAACTCCGCGATCTGATTCTGAATAGCATCTGTACTGTTTTGCCATCCGAATGGTATGAAAATTGCCCAATGTCAGTTTTAGAATCTTTTGCTTACGGAAAACCGGTAATTGGTGCAGATATTGGTGGTATACCAGAATTAATTGAAAACGAGGTTGACGGTTTTCTCGTTCCTTCTGCTGGAACAGAAGCCCTACGAGAAAAATTGCTATGGATGTTTGAACATAAAGATAAAGCCGCTGAGATGGGAAAAACTGGACGCCATAAAATGGAAACCGAATTTAATGCTGATATTCACTATGAAAAGATTATGAATGTTTATCGGAAGTTTTTGTAAAATTAAAATGAAAATATTGTTTTCTTTATAGCTATGATGTGCTAAAATAGTTTCGTAAGTTATATGAGACAGCAGTGACCAATTGGCACTGAATGCTGCAATCTCATTAATCAATTTATATCTCAAAGTATGAAAGGATTTAAATGGTAAAATTTCAGTTAACAATAATTTTGATATTGCTTGGATGTGCCGTATTTATATCGTGTGAGAAAGCACAACAAGTGGTAAAGCCCACCCTGCCAGATATGGATCCTATGGATCCTGTAGACAACATAATGCCTCCAGATAAAATGATGGAAGGATCTCCTGTCGTAATTAACGAATTGATGGCAGATAACGATAATACCGTCCCTGACCCGCAAGGCGACTATGACGACTGGCTTGAATTGCACAATCTTACCGATATGGCGTTATCGTTAACAGGACTGTATCTGAGTGACAAAGAGGACAATCCTACAAAATGGGTATTTCCAGAAAACACTGTAATTCCGGCAAACGGATATTTGATCGTCTGGTTAGATGAAGATCATGATGACGAAGATGCTACAGAAGGGGTGCATGCCAATTTCAAGTTGTCTAAAGGTGGCGAAACGGTCATGCTTGTGGATACCGATGCGCGCGGTAATCAAGTGCTGGATAGCATTACATTTGAAGAGCAAGAAACGGACGTTGCCTTTGGGCGTTGGCCAAATGGCACCGGTGATTTTCAAGCTATAGTGGCAACACCTGGAGCAGAAAATAGAGCAGAATAGCAAGCAGGTTTGAAAACCATAAGACTGGCAGATAGGTAGAGAACAAATCGCTGTATCTTTCCTATCTTTCCAGTCTTTTTCAAATTGAATAGAGTTTCTAAAGTTTGATTAAAGGAGCATTGATCGCTTGAAATTTTCCATATTTATAGAATCGACACACATAAGGTTTGCGAGGCAGAACCAGAAATTTACCAAGGCAGTCATACTGATTTTTATCTCGTGTGTGTTCTTTTTAGGACATCACCGGATGGCAACTGCACAGACCGTCCACATTCCTGACCCCAAACTCCGTGGTGCTCTTGAACTTGCACTGGGCAAAGAGGCAGGTGACGCTATCACTCAGGCGGATATGGCGAGTTTGGAATCGTTTGATGCGTTTGAATCTGGTATTCGCAATATAAGTGGACTTGAGTTTGCTGTTAATCTTACTACGCTGCATCTTGGGATCAATCGTGTTGCAGATTTAACCCCGCTCAAAAATTTGACAAATCTGATGCTATTAGATCTTCACCGCAATCAGAGAATATCAGATTTAACCCCGCTCAAAAATTTGAAGAATCTGACCTGGCTATCCCTTAGAGGTAACAATATATCTGACATCTCACCACTTAAGGATTTGACAAACCTAATATACCTGCATATTGGGTATAACCACACTCTATCAGATTTATCTGTCCTCAGTGTTTTAACAGACCTAACATTCCTGGACATTGAAGCAAATAACGTTTCAGATCTGTCCCCCATCGCAAAGCTGACTAATCTAACATACTTGGACTTCGACAGCAACATTATATCTGATGTGTCACCTCTCAGAAATGTTACACAACTGATCCATTTGGATGCTTCCGATAACATAATACCTGATGTGTCACCTCTTAAAGATATGACAGCACTGAAAAACCTTGATCTTGATAGCAATCGGTTATCGGAAATATCAGTAGTTCAAAGTATGACAAATTTAGTAGTGTTAGATATTCATGACAATGATATATCTGATATTTCTTCTGTCAAGAATCTGCAATCACTGAAGAAACTTGATTTTGATGACAATAATATATCAGATGTTTCACCTCTCAAGGATTTGATTCATCTGAAGGTGTTAGATCTTGATGGTAATAAGATATCGGATGTTTCGCCATTAAGAAATATGATATACCTAACTGAACTCGATCTTGATGGTAATAAGATATCGGATATATCGCACCTAAAGAATTTGACAAATTTGACTGTGCTGGATCTCCACAATAACCAGATATCGGATGTATCTCCACTAAGAGATATGATACATCTCACAGACCTTGATCTTGATGACAATGATATTACTGATGTATCTCCGCTAAAAGATATGATATACCTAACCGTATTAGATCTTGATGGTAATAAGATATCGGATATATCTCCGTTAAATGATATGATACATCTCACAGATTTAGATCTCCACGACAACAATATTGTTGATGTATCGCCACTAAAAAATATGATAGGACTGACATACCTTGATCTTAGCAACAACCGTATATCGGATTTCTCCCCGATAGCTGGATTGATAAGTAATTTAGAGGAATATTATAATAGCAACCAAACAATTCCTATCTACAAACCAGAGGATGTGAACCGCGATGGTGTTGTCAATATTACAGATATTGTCTTAGCCGCAACCAACTTTGACGATCCTAACTTAGCGGCACTTGCACAGATAAACCTTTACCCAGATGTTAACAATGATGGCATTGTGGATATCAGAGACTTAGTCCTAATTGCTGCTGAGATAGGTTCAGCTGCTGCGCCTACACTCAGTAAACATTCAGTTAAAACATCTAATCTTACTCCCGAAGATCTCACGCAGTGGATCCGACTTGCAAAGCAGCTTGATGTCCAAGCGCCACGTCTCCTAAACGGGATTGCTATTCTGGAGCAGCTTCTGGTAGTTCTTACGTCCATAGAAGAACTACCGAGTGCAACAGCATTGCTGGCAAACTATCCAAATCCGTTTAACCCTGAAACGTGGATACCGTATCAGTTGGCAAAACCAGCAGAGGTTAGCATCTCAATTCATTCTGCGGATGGGAAACTTATAAAGACGCTGAAGTTGGGGCAATTGCCTGCAGGCACATATCACAAGAAATCTCGATCGGCATATTGGGATGGTCGTAATGAGCTTGGTGAACCTGTGGCAAGTGGAATCTATTTCTATACGTTTTCTGCTGATAGTTTCACCGCTACAAGAAAAATGGTTATCTGGAAGTAATTTTGAATTCATTTCCGTATAAGGTATCTCACAGAATATATAAGGAGAAAAATGCGAATTTTCATAACATTATTGTTCATTTTTTGCCTACTGTCTACAGCGTCAAGTGAAATTCAATTTGAAAATGTCTCGCATCAGGCTGGTATCACACGTATCGGTGAAAGTTGGGGAAATGCGTGGGGAGATTTTGATGGAGATGGATATCTTGATCTATGGGCTACTAACCACAGACACAAACCGAGTCTATATCGTAACAACGGTGATGGTACTTTTACAGATATTATTGATGTGGTCTGGGATGCAAATCCTTATGCAGATACACACGGTGTTGCCTGGGCAGACTATGATAACGATGGTGATCAAGATTTAATTATCCTATCCGGTAGTGGTGGTGGTTTAAGTAGTGGAACACACAATAACCACGCAAACCATTTCTACGTCAATGAAAACGGTATACTTATAGAACGCGCCGCTGAACTTGGGGTAGATTACCCTCTTTTACGAGGGAGAACTCCTCTCTGGTTTGATTGGAACGGTGATGGCAAGCTTGATGTCCTTCTTACCGGGATAACCAATACGGATAGTAACGGTAACTTGGTGAAATCTGCATTATTTGGTCAAACACTCAGTGGGTTTGAAAATGAAAGTGATCAGGCAGGTTTTTGTCTTGAAAAGAGCGCGGCTCTGGCACAGTTAGCCAGCATAACCCCCGCCGGAACGATGCATCTGGTGGTAAGTTACCACCGTTATCCTCTTGTAGTATATGATACATCAAGTATACCTTTTACCAATATAATTGAAAATCTGACAATTCCTAACGGTTACTCTGTGCAGGATGCTGTCATTGCTGATTTTAACGGAGATTTGCTTTCAGACATCTTTTTCGCGCGCGGGCTTTACCAGTCCTTTGTTGGACAGGTAGATGCTAACACATTGGAATTGAACCTACGGCGAAGCACTGGAATAGAAAAAGGCTTGAGCTTTAAAACGGCAGGGGATGTATCTTATGAAATCTATTCAGAGTGGGGCCCTCGGGTCAACTTGGTCAAAATTGGGGTCGTTGGGCATCAAGTTATAGAATTTCAAGATGGTGAATTTGTAGGGGTCATGCCAACACTAAGAGCTGCTACATACAAAGTTACGCTATCTCCTAATGATCCGAAAGTTGTTGGTCTCAAGGCGCGCCCACAAAATGAGAACTTTGGCGTCTACGTAGGCTATGAACCGGAGACCCAAAAATGGACATTTTTAACAAATGATCGTCCTGTATCTACGATAATCAGATCATCTAAACCTATAACCGAAATAGAGACAATAAACTTTTCTATAACAGACCTAAAGGAACAACCTCCATCTCGTCTTCTGATTAACAATGGCGGGAACATTTTCCATGTCTCATCTGCTTTAGGTGGCCCTGACACATTCTCAGATGGGCGGTGCGTTGCTGCAGGCGATTTTGATAATGATATGGATATGGATATCTATGTTGCCCGTTCAAGAACAAGTGAAAATTCTCCAAATCACCTTTATGAAAACCTTGGGGACGGCTCATTCATAGAACGCGCTATTTCAAGTGGGATAGTTGGAAGCATGCAAGGTAGAGGACAGAGTGCTACAGTAGCAGACTACGATAGGGACGGTTATCTTGATATCTTCGTCACAAACGGTAGAGGTGAATACCCATTTAGTGAAGGGCCTGATCAACTCTTTCGCAATATCAGTAGTGGCAACAATTGGCTGCAGATTGACTTGGAAGGCACTGTCTCAAATCGGGATGGTATCGGGACACGGGTGTTTGCAACGACACCTGATGGCAAAACCCAATTACGAGAAAACGGTGGTGGAATTCATTGGGCTCAACAAGATCAGAAACGGATTCATTTTGGACTTGCACAGAATGATAAAGTTAGCGAATTGGCCATCTATTGGCCCAGCGGAATACTTCAAATGTTGACTGACATTGAAGTTAACCAAGTATTGCACGTTGTTGAAAGTGGCGTTCAAACGCGACGTCCTGGTGATGTCAATCAGGATGGACAGATTGATATACTTGACCTCCTTATTGTCATTGCACATTTTGGAGAGTCTCCTCCCTCAAACGCGCGAATTGATGCTAACAAAGATGGAGAGGTAAACCTTGATGATGTTGTTTGGATTATCCAGATAATTGAGGGAAACCAGAACACCGCCGCACCTGTTCAGAAACATCGAACTGTTGTAGTGTCAAATAACATGTTAAATCGTTTCCCCTCGCTGATAGAAACTGATATTGCGCTTCTCTATTCTTTTTATCTAAAAATTGAAGAAATACAAAGCGACTCCACACAAATAGAATTGGTAAAACGATTTTTAAGACGTCTACTGATGCCGGGCAATGGTCCCATGGAAACACAGCTTCATGTGAATTACCCGAATCCTTTTAATCCTGAAACATGGATACCTTATCAACTTGCCGAGGATGCTGAGATTACTATACGCATTTATGACACAACCGGTAAGGTTGTCCGGACGGTTTTTTCTGGACATCAGACATCAGGGTATTATATCAACCGGAGTAAAGCCGCATATTGGGATGGCAGGAACGAATCAGGAGAGGCTGTTGCGAGCGGTGTCTATATCTACGAACTCACAACACCAAAAACTAAACAGACAAAACGACTTGTAGTCCTAAAATAAAAAGGTAAAGAATATGAAAAAAACCTCATTGGTCACTGGTGGAGCCGGTTTTATGGGTGCTCATCTTGTTAATGAGTTACTGCGTGACGATAATCATCAAATAGTTGTACTTGACGACATAAGCGGTGGATTTCTGGAAACCGTCAACCCTGATGTGACATTCGTCGAAGGTAGCATACTTGATGCTCCACTCATAGACCAACTCTGTAAACAATATAATTTTAATTACATCTATCATCTTGCGGCGTATGCAGCAGAAGGCTTGAGCCATTTCATCAAACGATTTAATTATCAAAACAATCTCATCGGAAGCGTTAACTTGATAAATGCCGCTGTGAACTATAATGTTGAAAGGTTTGTGTTTACCTCTTCTATCGCAGTTTACGGTGAAAACCAACTTCCGATGCACGAAGAACTCATACCGATGCCTGAAGATCCTTACGGTATCGCTAAATATGCTGTGGAACAGGACCTTATTGCTTCTAAACGTCTCTTTGGCTTAGACTACACAATTTTTAGACCACACAATGTCTATGGTGAACTCCAGAATATCAGTGATAAATACCGAAACGTCATCGGTATCTTCATGAATAAAATTATGCAGGGTGAACCTTTGATTATCTTTGGGGATGGAGAACAGACACGCGCTTTTACACATATTGCAGATGTGGCACCACATATTGCTCGCTGCGTAGATATACCAGAAGCCTCTTGTGAAGTTTTTAACGTCGGTTCGGATAAACATGTTTCTGTCAATGAATTAGCAGATTTAGTCATGACAGCCATGCAAAAGGAGGTCCCCGTAAAACATCTTCGCGAGAGAGAAGAGGTGAAACATGCCTATTGCGCACACGAAAAATTCCACAAGGTTTTCGGGAAAACGTCACTTGTTTCGCTTCCAGAAGGTTTGGGAAGAATGGCGGCGTGGGCAAAATCTGTTGGGCCACGTTCAGTTCCAGAGTTTAGTAATATTGAAATTCGCAAAAACCTGCCTGAAGGTTGGAAATAATTTTCTCCATCAGTGACTTGAAATCGTCATGGTGAAAAAACTCCTACGGCACAACACCTTTTGGGTAATGGTGATTACCTTTACTGGAATGGCGTTTGGTCTCATATTCCATGTATTAATCCCAAGACGTTTTAACGTAGGACCAACCGCGGATGCTCTGATCGCTGCATTGAAGGTCGTATTGTTAGTTGATACCATTGTGAGGGAAGGTGCTAAGTTTAGCCTCGTCCCACTTTTTATAAAAGAGGAAAAATTAAAAAACAGCACCGAATATCAATATTTCATAAACGGTATCCTAAATTTTTCGCTCGCCACAGGTGTAGTTATCGCTATATTTATAGAGATTTTTGCACCATGGATTGCTATCGGATTACTATCAAATAGTTCTACAGAAACGCGAGCGGAAATGACAATCTTATTACGGCTTTTTGCGCCACTTGTTATCTTCGGTTGTGGAAGCACGATACTCGGTGCCTTTTTGAACAGTCAGAAACGTTTCAAAACCGTGGCACTTCGAAATGCCTTACCACCAGGAATAGCAACAGTGGTTTTTTTGCTGTTGTGGGGAACAGAAAAACTTCCACATTGGGTCACGATAGCTTATGCCAGCGGATTTGTTGTATACTTTGGATGGTTGTGTATCGGGATGCGTCACACAGGACACCGTTACAAGTTAAAATGGCTTTCAATAGACACACTACGTTCCTTGAAAAACACTATTACTTTGCCAACGCTTGGATTTGCAATACGACAACTCAGTGCTCGTTTGTTAGTTGAAGTATATTTGATTGAGAAACTGGGAGAAGGTGCCATAACACTTTATAACAGTGCATTCCGTATCTTTTCAGCCGTACAGACGCTGATTGGTATAAGCATTGCAACCACTAGTCTACCTGATATGGCCACACACAATTCGGAAGAAAAAAAGTTAAAATTGAAACGTATCCTCTACCGAAACGTCGTGATAGCGCTGTGCATAGCACTTCCTGCGACTCTACTGCTCCTTCTAAGCCATGCAAAAATCGCCTCGCTTATGTATGGACGGAGTAATCTCGATCAAGTGGCGATTCAACAGATAGGACAACTGCTTTTCTATCTCAGTATTGGTATGGTTTTCTCATGTCTTATACCTATCTTGAATGCAGGATTATATGCACAAAGAACGTATCGGCTTGTTTTTAGAAACATGGTAACGATGGCAGTTTTAAATTTTGCTATGGCTTATGGATTTGTAACAGCATGGGGTCTTCTTGGTATAGCATTGGCTGTTTCAGTCACTGCAGTTCTTGCCGTTGGAAATCTGGTATACCTACTTCAAAAGACCGGAATTTCCTTGCTACCACAAAAATGATGCATGATTTTAGATGAATTGAACCTAAATGATTGCAATGGGCATCGGTTTTAATTCTGGACAGATTTATGAGTACTTCTACAAAAAAAGTCGGTGATTATCAATACTTAATAGTAGGAGGAACAACAAAGGCAGCAACCACGTCGCTGTTTGCCTATCTTGCAGACCATCCCGCAATTTGCGGTGCTACCTATAAGGAGACACGATTCTTCCTTGGCAGTAATTATCCCTTGCCTTCAAAATATAGATACACTGGAGATGTGGAGGAATACAATCTTCTGTTTCCGCTTTGTGATGAAAATCAAGTCCGGCTTGATTCAACACCGGATTATTTGTATTGTCCACATGCGCTTGAACGAATTGCTAAATTTCTGCCACATGCAAAGTTAGTCTTTAGTCTTCGCGAACCGATTTCACGTTTAGTTTCATGGTATCGGTTCGCGAAACAAATTGGTAAATTACCGCAAGATCTTAGTTTTGATGCTTATGTTAAAATGCTTTTTGACGTTGTAGAAGAACAGCCACAAATGGACAATATGTCTTTTGATGCAAAACCAATTCACGAACAGTACATGCAGGCACTTAGGCAAGGATGTTATGCTTCCTATCTGAAGGAATATTTTAAACAATTTGAGTCAAATCGTCTCTACACCCTCTTTTATGAGGACCTTGCGGTACACCCTTCAAAAGTTCTTACAGACTTATGCAACTTTGCTGGTATAGATGCTAAATTTTACGAAGATTACGCGTTTAAAGTCACGAATCGTACCGAAACAATGAAAAATACTGAGTTTCATAAAAAGTATAGAGACTTCCGATTTCGCTTACGTCGGTGGACACATAACAAACCAATAATTCACAATCCTTTAAAGTTACTGAGACGAAAAATTGAACCTCTTTACCTTCGATTAAACACACGTCCTACCGAGAACGTCAACATGTCAGAAGTTACGCAGAACCGATTAGTGGATTATTACAAAAGCGATGTGCGTGATCTCACAGAATTAATCGGTAAAATGCCGCCCTGGGAGCAATTTTCTTCCTTATCTTGACACAAGATATGAGGTCTTGTTTTATTCAAGGAGATTCGTTTTGGCTAATAAGTTAATTCAACTCATGATTGTGGGAACACAAAAGTCGGGGACGTCTTCGTTGCTGCGTTATTTAGCACAACATCCTGATATTTATACGCATCTACAACCTGAGATGACTTTTTTCCTTCAAGACCATGAATATAAACGCGGGTATGAATCGGCATTTGCTAAATACTTCTCTCAGTGTCCAGAGAGTAAAAAGCTTATTGCTAAAAATGTAATGGTTATGCACTCACCAGAGATAATGCAACGAATTTATGAACATAACCCGGAGATACATCTTGTTGTCCTTCTGCGAGAACCTGTGGCACGCGCATACTCCGCATATTGGTGGGCAAGACGTAGAGGTTGGGAAAACATCAAGACTTTTGAAGAAGCACTCGCTGCTGAGGAAGCACGTCTCAATGAAGATTGGTTTAAATGGCGCCAGTGTGGTTATCGTTATAATAGCACTTATTGTTTGCACATTAAAGATTTAATTGCCCGATTTGGGGAAAAAAATATCCATTGCTTTTTGACCGATGAATTGAAAGAAAATTCGCAAGCAGTATGCAAAAGACTTTTTAAACTTCTCAATATTCGCGACAATTTTGAACCTGCAGTAGATGAACAACACAATCAAGCAGCAATACCTCGGTCTGAAAAGTTTAGTTTTCTTTTTACACAATTCCTATCCTCTCATAACCCACTGAAACGTGCGATTCGCAGACTTGTGCCGAATGCTGCCGCCTATAAAATGAGAAAAACAATCTTGAACTGGAACGATAAACCTTTCACGCCTCCGCCAATAAACCCGAAAACACGCGAAGAATTGGAAAGTTATTTTAAACCTTTTAATCAAGAATTAGCTGAATTATTAGGACAAGATTTATCATACTGGGATACGCATAAGACATCTATGTAACGTTCAAAACCAATATTCCTCTTGTCCGGTTAGTGTGTGAAAAATGTTAATAATCTATTTCCTCACAGGATACGTCGCTTTTGAAGAGTTTGTGCTGAAATTTCTTCCTGTCAGTGATGCTGTCTACTCCTACCTAAGATTCTTAGGTGAATTGTTTATCTACGCAGCATTTGCAAAACTTGTTATTCACAAGCTCTACAAGGGAATTCCCTTCGTCAAAACAGCAATAGATATCCCGGTTATCGGGTTTTACATCGTAGTTTTTATTTCTATGGTGATAAACCGTTCGCCATTGATTGGGAGTCTTTATAATATTCGTCCATTCGCGCGGTATATCGTTCTCTTTTATCTGATTGCTAATTCACCTTTGTCTGAAAAACGGATTGCGACTCTTCTACGGATAATTTTGTGTGTTGGTGTAGCGCAACTCTTTACAGGTATGATTCAATGGGCGGGTGGTCGTAGTGCTTTTGACTTCTTCCTTCCGCGAGCGTCAACGCTTGAAGTGGGTGGCTTCACAAAAGAGTATAGATTGCTTGAACTTGGTCGAGAAATTGGAAGTATCTACGGCACTTTAGGAGATACGGTTATTTACGGGGTGTTTATGATTCTTGTTCTTGTCATTTTTCTTTCACGTGTAAGACGGTTAGCGTATCTGAATCTACTCGGTATAGTTGTATTGTTAATGTTTATTGCGCGTTCTTATTCACGCGCTGCTACTTTTTCTGCGATTCTTGCTTGTGCAGCATGGTACTTTTTTCACTACGGTTGGAAGAAAACACTACGCTTATCGTTAGCGATATTACTTGTCTTCGGAGTTGTCTTAGCAATAGTGAACCCGTTTGGTTTGGAATATGTTAATCCGAGAAAAGCAAAAGTTGGTTTGGTAGGAAATCTAACAGGTGTGTTCTCTGGTTCTTATGTGCGTGTTGCGCAAAAACAGAGACTCGGTGCATTAATTGGAAACGTACCGACAGTTCTCGCAAACAAACCGATTTTAGGATATGGTGCAGATCAGAATAGCACAATTGAAAAACTGAATATGAGCAAACGTTCATTTCTTTTGAAAGTACTGAGTAAAAGGGGATTTAAGGATGTGTATTGGGTGGCTATCCTCTGTTTCTATGGTTTATTAGGGTTAGGTTTATTCAGTCTAATATTTCTCCGCCTTTTCATTGCAGCGTTAAGTCTTTACAAGCGTGCAGTGAGTAGATACACAAAGGAAATAGCAATGGTAATGCTTTGTCTCGTTACAGTTACTGTATTCCTGCTATTTTTTAATCGGACACTTGAATTTCGCGGCTATGGATTCTATTTTTGGCTATGTGCAGGACTAATGTTTGCAAGTGACGCTTCACTTAAAACCTATAAACCGCTAAGGATTACTTTATGAGAAATGTTGACCAAGAGCGAACTGATAAACGGAAATCATTTTCATCAATAGCATTTTTATTGTCTATCATTTTAGTAATATGTCTGCTATTCTTAGTAGTAATTCGTGGTTGTGAGAAAAAATCTCTAATTTCTGGAGGAGTCCGCTTTGAGGTTAACACACAAGCAAAAACTCGTTTGAGAAAAGAACTTTTTGGCTTCAATACGAATATGATAAGTGGAGATTATGGATATCTTGATACAGATTTTTTTGCTCTAACAAAAGCACTTCAACCGAAAACATTAAGATTCCCTGGCGGCACAGTTGGCAATTTCTATCATTGGAGAATTGCCGGTTTTGTTGAAGATGAAATGGGGTCAACTCTCAGTCCTCAACTTAATAGGCGAAATAAAGGGAATTACGTTAGGCTCCAAAAGCGGCGGAACGGCATAATTTCATTTGACGATTTTATGCAGTTGTGCCAAGAATTGAACATAACGCCTATTGTCGTTGTTAATTTGTGGACGGGTACTCCCAATGAGAGCGCTGAATGGGTGCGTTATGCCAAAACAAAGGGATACAAGATTACACATTGGGAACTTGGCAATGAGTATTATCTTCCGCATTATGCCAACAAATTTCGCACTGCTGAAATCTATATGAAGGAAGCAAAAAAACATGCCTTAGCAATGAAAGCTGTTAATCCTGATATAAAAGTGTCTGTATGCGCGACTCCTGTAGCTTTCCACAAAGAGGGATGGTTAATAAAAACAGCACAACGCAAATGGGATGAAAAGCTCGCTGAGAACACTTATCCCTTAACAAATAGTTGGTATGATGCATACACTGTGCATGTCTACGCCTATAAAGCAGTACGAAAAACAGATATTGAGATGATGCGGGGTTATCTCTTCGGATGGATTCACTTCGGCATTGAAGAGGCCATGGAGTACTATGAAAATTTATTTCCTAATAAGGAGATGTGGGTAACAGAGTGGAATATTGCTAATCCTGCGAACCGCGTCGCTAATACACAACTTCATGCAATGTACGCAGGCGATTTTTTTCTGAAATTGCTCAGTATACCAAACATAACACAAGCAAACTTTCACGTGATTACTGGTCCGGGCAAAGGATTTCCAGTTTTTTCGCGGATTACGCCTGCATCAAAACGCACCTTTTGGAAATATGGTGGGGAACCAGAATCAGATTTTGGAGATACAATTCGCCGTACTGTCTACTATTCTTTTCAATTAATAGGTGAAGCATTTGCAGAATCAGATACGCAGTTTGCTGTATCTACACAAAATTTACCGATGCTTGAAGGACAATTGGAATATAAAGGTAAACAGATGGCGGGGATTCAGGTTCAAGCGATCGGAAACACTGAAACCGTCTACATTTTGGTTAGCAATCGCACCTCAGATGATCTGTTCCCACAACTTGCTATTGATGGAAAACGGTTCAAAAGCGAAGTCAGATATCGTTATGTTGCCAATGAGAGTCTCACTGCAACCAACGGCGGCAATGCTGAAATGGAAGGCTCAGGCAAAATTGAGGTGCGTGTTGAGGAATGGGCAGGAAATACCGCAGAACTCTTGATTCCTAAGAACAGTTTTGGTGTGATTGAGGTCAGAAAGTGAAACCGGATAAAATGTTTTTTGTTGTAGGGAATAGCCGAAGTGGAACAACAATGATGGGACGTATTTTGGGGAAGCATTCTGATGTTTATACTTTTGGCGAACTACATTTTTTTGGACAGTTGTGGTCTCCCGCATCCTCATCTGAATTAGATAAACAGAAAGCAGAAAAAATGGCTTCGCAGCTACTCTGTATTCAGCGCGAAGGTTACCGCACGCATGGTAAGCCAAGCAGTTTTCTGCCAGAATCCCGGCGTTTTCTTAGTGAATTTGCCGAATATCCTGTAACACCCGACCTTCTTTTTTCAGCGTTCCTTCATTACGAAACATTAAGAAACAGTAAAACTATTCCTTGTGATCAAACGCCTCGCAATGTATTTTACATCGACAACATCCTACAATTTTATCCACAAGCAAAGATTATCAACATGATTCGGGATCCGCGCGATGTACTCCTATCGCAAAAGCAAAAATGGAAACGTCGCTTCCTCGGAGGCACCGATATGCCGATGAAAGAGACGCTCCGTGATTGGATTAACTATCATCCTATTACTATCAGTCGAATCTGGCAGACCGCTGTTTCCGCCGCAGATAAATTTGCTGATAATGAACGCGTTATTTCAATTTACTTTGAAAAACTACTTACATCTCCTGAAGCCACGGTTTATGATGTTTGTCAATTTACAGGTATTGATTACGCGACTGCAATGATTCAGGTGCCGCAAGTTGGTTCATCTGTTAACACAGATAAACCTGACCAACTCGGTATAAACCCAACTCGTGCAAGTAACTGGCAATTTGGTCAAAATGGAAAAAAAGATGCTGATCTTATCCCGTCCGAAAACCGAAGAACACTCTCTAACACTGAAATTTACATATCCCAAAAAATAAATAGAACACTGATGGAAAAGCATAACTATGTTTCTATTTCAATTCGTCCAAACGTTTTTAGTTTGGTTGTTAATATCCTTGCATTTCCAATTAAATTGGCTGCAGCATTTGTCTGTAACCTTGATAGAATAAAGAACATCCGTGAAACTATAAAAAGACGTCTGTAGCCAAATATTGATCCAATGAAAACATGATTGCCCAACTTAATTCTGACTATATCATAACGCGTCCCACAAAAGCAATAACTCGTCTGATAAGTTATACCCTTTTTGAAGGACGTCCTGTAACAACAAAAGGTAGGTGGATAAATCCGATCATATTTTCTATTCTCAAAAGGGCTGCGAGAAGTAGTAGGCGATTCACACCTGTTGAAAAACCTATCTTCATTCTTGGCACGGGGCGAAGTGGAACTACAATCTTAGGGGTAGTGCTTTCCATGCATAAAGATGTTGGGTACCTGAATGAACCGAAAGCGATGTGGCACCTCATCCATCCACATGAGGACATCATCGGCAACTATAGTTTAAACCACGCGAAGTACCGCCTCACAGATGAAGAAGCAACAGACAAAATGTGTCAACGTGCTGCTCAGATGTTTGGTGCTTATTTGTCAGTTACTGGTTCAAAACGACTCGTTGATAAATACCCAGAACTCATCTTCAGGGTTGATTTCGTCAAGGCCCTTTTTCCCGATGCACGTTTTATCTTCCTCGTGCGAAATGGGTGGGATACGTGCCATTCAATTGCCAACTGGTCAAAACGACTCGGTGTTCAAGTTAATGACGAAAACCACGATTGGTGGGGTGTGAACGACCGCAAATGGAAACTAATAGTAGATCAATTGGTTACTACAGACGCAGACTTGAAAAATATTGTTGAGGACGTGAAAAATTTTGATCGACATTTAGACAGGGCGGCGCTTGAATGGATATTGACTATGCGTGAAGGGCTGCATCTAATGCAAATCTTACCCGATTGTACCTACAAAGTTCATTTTGAAGAATTAACATCAAAACCTGAGGAAACGCTTTCGGCTCTATGTGATTTTTGTGAACTGCCAATGGACAAAACCTTTCAGAATTATGCGCGGCATACCCTAAATCCGGTGCCGCCAAGAGAACCTTTTGATTTACACCCAAAGATAGCACCGATTTTCTATGACACGATGTCAAGTTTAGGGTATAATAGTTAGTGGACTTTCAAATAGATTCGGTAAAAGACTATTCTAATCTACACAAAAGATCGTACTTATGAAACGAAATTCAATCCTGCCAGTACAAGATCACCCTTCTCAAAAACGTCCTTTTACCCGACGCGATTTCCTTTCGACCAGCTTGAAAGCAGGCGCGGCAGCTTTTACCACAGGACTTTTACCCAAACTGCGTGCAGATGGCGCGGGACAATACAATGTATTGTTCATCGTCGTAGACGACCTACGTCCTATGCTAGGCTGCTATGGCCATTCAGAAATGCATACTCCTAACATTGATAAGCTTGCTGAAAGAGGGATCCTTTTCAACCGATCCTATTGCCAAATTCCGTTGTGTCACCCCTCCCGGACATCAATGCTAACTGGATTAAGACCTGACACAACAAGAGTTTTCTTTAATGGAAACGATTTTCGTGAGAAGTTACCAGATGCAGTAACACTTCCACAGCATTTTAAAGCCCACGGTTACCACACCCAATCTGTTGGAAAAATTGGTCATAACGCGGCAGCACAGGATGATGCAAACTCATGGAGTGTGCCTTCATGGTTACCACCATGGATCCCCTTTAATCCTTTACATATTCCTGTCTGGCGGGCACTTGATGTTGAAGATAACGATCTGTCAGATGGCAGAACCGCTGAAAAAGCAGTTTCGGTTTTGGCAGAGATACAACACACAAACTTTCTCCTCGCTGTTGGCTTTGAGAAACCGCATCTGCCCTTTTATGTGCCACAGAAATATTACGATCTCTACACACAACAAGACTTCTCTCTGCCTGCAACTACCACGCTACCGAATGATGCCCCTGATATCGCAAATAACAAATTAGATGGGCTGAGAGAATATCTTGATATTCCTGATGAAGGACCTATATCAGATGAGGAAACATTAGAATTGATGCGAGCTTACGCTGCATCAACAAGCTACATGGACGCACAAGTTGGTTGTGTGATCCAACAGTTAGATACGCTGGGTCTTTCAGAAAAAACCGTGGTTGTTTTTGTTGGTGACCATGGTTTCCATCTTGGAGAGCACGGCACTTGGCGAAAGCATACTCTTTTTGAAGTTGCGCTTCGATCTCCTATGATTATCTGTGTTCCTGGACAACAATCTAATGAAACAGATGCTCTGACAGAACTCGTTGATATATACCCAACGTTATGTGAAGCGTGTCAAATACCTGTGCCATCACAATTAGAAGGTTTTAGTTTGATGCCTGTCATTGAGGCACCGAGTCGTCCATGGAAAACAGCCGCTTTTAGTCAGCTGAAACGAGGCACCACAAATGGGAAGTCTATACGAACTGCCCAATACCGATATACTGAATGGGGAAATAATGGGATAAAAGGAAAAGAACTTTACGATTATCTCGCTGAACCAGATGAAACAGTCAATATTGCTAATCTAACGGAAAATGCTGAACTTGTTACCGATCTTAGTAAACGATTAATGGCTGGCTGGCAAGATGCTTTGCCAGATATACAAGAACTAACTCCTGTTCCAAAAACGTTACCTTGGGATATAAATGACGACGGTATTGTCAATATCCAAGACCTGGTTCTCGTTGCCAACGATTTTGGTGCAGAAGTACCGGCACACGCGAAAACAGACGTGAATCAAGACGGCAGTGTTAACATTATTGACTTAGTTCTGGTTGCAGCACATTTTGGTGAATCTACGCATGAGGCCGCACCTGAAAATTCAACCGGTATCTCATCAATGCATATTAACAACATCGAAAAGTGGATCACTGAAGCACGCCAATTAGATAACGGTTCAGTAATTTTTCGCAAGGGAATTTCGAAACTGGAAGAGCTGATGAATGTTGTTGTGCCAGAAAAAACCACTCTCTTGGCCAACTATCCAAACCCTTTCAATCCAGAAACATGGATTCCTTATGATTTGGCATCAGATGCAAATGTTCAAATTGATATTTATGACCTGAAGGGCAACCTTATCCGTCAACTAACAATTGGTTATCAGACTGCTGGCACGTATCGCACCCGATCGCGTACAGCGTACTGGGACGGACGTAATGCAGTTGGGGAACCTGTTGCAAGTGGGGTCTATTTTTACACACTCCAAGCGGGTCAGATGAAAGCCACACGTCGAATGGTAATTATAAAATAATGGAAAGGTTCATGAAAAACGATAAGCAACAGAAAGTATCCTCTTACCCGTTTACTCGACGAGATTTCTTATCAACAACTTTGAAGGTAGGTGCTGCCGCTTTCACGACAGGACTTTTGCCCAAACTCAGAGCAAATGCTGATTGTCAGTACAATGTGTTGTTTTTCATGGTTGATGATCTCCGTCCACTATTTGGATGCTACGGTCATTCTGAGATGCATACACCGAATATTGATGCCTTGGCTAAGCGAGGCACGCTTTTCAACCGGGCGTATTGCCAATATCCACTCTGTAATCCATCTCGAACTTCGATAATAACCGGTTTGCGGCCGGGTACAATTGGTGTAACAGATAATTCAGCGGATTTTCGAGATCACCTGCCAAATGCTGTGACATTACCACAACAATTCAAAGTGCATGGATATCATACTCGGGCGATTGGTAGAGTTTTGCATATCCATGAACTCCAACATGATGAGCGTGCCTGGAGTGTTCGATCTTGGGGGCCTGCCTGGATACCATTTGATAAAGCGACAACACCGTCATGGAAAGCCCTGGATGTGGATGATCATGAATTACGGGATGGGCGTACCGCGGAGAAGGTAGCAGAAGTATTAGCACAAATTCAAAATCAACCTTTTTTTCTTGCTGTTGGTTTTTACAAACCACATCTACCTTACAACGCTCCACAGAAATACTTCGATTTATACAATTCCCAGACTTTTAACATAGATACTGATGCTACAACACCAGAAAACGCGCCGCGTATAGCACGAACTAATTGGAATGAAATTAGATCCTATGAAGATGTTCCTAATGGAACAACACCTGTTTCTCAAGAAAAAATATTAGAATTGACTCGTGCTTATGCTGCGTCAGTAAGTTATACAGATGCTCTTGTTGGCCGTGTTCTGGCGCAATTAGACGCTCTCAACCTTACGGATAATACAGTTGTCGTTCTTGTCGGTGACCACGGCTATCACCTTGGAGAGCATGGAACATGGGGTAAAAATACTCTTTTTGAGGTATCTGCACGTTCACCGTTAATTATCAGCGTGCCAGGACAAACTTACCCCGACACCAAAACTGATGCCTTAGTTGAATTGGTTGATATCTATCCGACGTTGTGTGATGCCTGTCAACTACCTATTAGTTCTGAATTGGAGGGGATAAGTATGATGCCTATCGTTGAACAACCGACTCGGGCGTGGAAAACTGCCGTCTTTAGTCAACTTAATCGGGGAGGTACCAACGGGAATTCTATACGAACAAAACAGTACAGGTATACTGAATGGGGAAACAATGGGCAACGCGGACGAGAACTCTACGACTATCACATTGACCCAAATGAAACAGTCAATATTGCTAATCTTCCGGAAAACAGTGATCTTGTAGCAGACCTTAGTAAACAACTTCATGCTGGTTGGGAGGCGGCGTTGCCAGATGCGTCAGAACAAATTACAGTTCCACAAACATTACCATGGGATATAAACAACGATGGTGTCGTTGATGTCCGAGATCTCATATTAGTTTCAAACAGTTTTGGGAAAGAGACTCCAGAACATCCGAGAGCAGATGTGAATAAAGATGGAAAGGTTGATATAATAGATTTGTTATATGTTGCATCGCATTTTGGGGAATCTTGTATTGCATCAGCATCCTCAACATCCGTTTCATCAGACCATGTTGAAAACATTTCTGAATGGCTCACTGAAGCATATCAAGCAGATGACGGTTCCGACGTTTTTCGCAGCGGAATTGCGAACTTAGAAGCACTGTTTAACACCGTAACCCCTAAAAAAACAACCCTTCTTCCGAATTTCCCGAATCCTTTCAATCCAGAAACATGGATTCCTTATGATTTGGCACAAGATACAGATGTAGACATTGATATCTATAATCTGAAGGGAGAAATCATTAGAAAGCTGAATATGGGTTATCAGGCTGCAGGCACTTATCGGACAAAAGGAGGGGCAGCGTATTGGGATGGGCGTAATTCTGAGGGTGAACTTGTTGCAAGCGGTGTCTATTTTTATTCACTCCAGGCGGGTCAGATGAAAGCGACACGCCGAATGATAATTATAAAATAAATTTGGTTTCAATATAAATTATTCTATGGAGGCTGTAATCAGATGATTTTACGCATCCTTCTACTATTATGCTTAGTTACACATTTCTGGTGTTTACCTTGCGCCAATGCCGCATCGCTTATAAACGTCCCACTTAATCCAGATATAAGCGATTTTAATACTGAAACCTACCGCTTTATTCATCGTTTACTTAACAAACGTGTGGTGTCCGGTGTAGCGCGAGGTTCTTTACCGTTTACGCGAAAACAGGTTGCATCTTTTCTGGTGGAGGTGTCTCAAAAACTTGATAGCGGCGAACTGACGTTGAGCGTCAACGATCAGAAACGTCTAAAGGAATTGTTAGCCTTTTACTCGGAGGTTGGAACACAAACTCCTCCCAATCGGCGGGCACATTTGTTTACTCTCAGTGACGACACCACCTACCGTTTTTCATTTGATTTAAGGGGGAGACAGCGAACAATTACCAGGTTAGTGGACAACATGTCTGAAAAAGAACCGGTTGAAGGCACTATGTTCGTCACAACATGGTTTCCGCATCTCTATGGACAAGTCAAAGAGGGTTTTGCGTTCACAACAAATATGGCATACAGATGGCTATATGGAGATATTTTTGACGATTTTTATCCAGATGAATCTAAATATAGGCAGCTGGAGGGCGAACTGCAAATTGGACAGAAGTACCGAACAGCGATTAATGCTTACCTAAAGTTTAACTTCCCTTGGTTTGAATTGCAATTTGGACAAGACAATCTCCAGTGGGGGCCCGGCTATCACGGCAATCTATTGATTTCTCCAAACCCAATTGCAATAGACATGTTAAAGTTGCAAACTACATACAAAACTACCACTTTCACAGCATTCACGGGTATTTTAGAAGATAGATTAGACGAAATTAATGAAAAATATATTTCGGGACATAGGTTGGAAGGATATTTCTGGGATAGATTGGGTTTAGGTATATCTGAGGTAATCATTTTCGGAAACCGTTTTGAGCCGGGGTATCTCAATCCGGTCAATATCTACTTGATTAACGAACAGACAATTTCACGTGCAGATAGTCGGGTTCCTGGTAGTGGCGATAATATCCTGATAAGTGCGGATATACGCCTGCGTCCTATAGACAATTTTGAAATATATGGCGAGGTAATGATTGATGATGGAAATCCAGTATCTGTTTTTAAGCATTGGGATACAAAATTCGGAATCCTCGGCGGCATTTATCTTACTGATCCGTATGGACTGTCAGATACTGATTTTCATGTAGAATACGCTTTTATTAATCAATATGCATATACACACATCAATCCTGTAAACGTTTACAAACACTTTACGACACCGATTGGACATCATATCGGTTCTGATGCGGATAATCTATGGATTGAACTGCGGAGACGTTTTACAGATAAGCTTGAAACTGTTTTCGGGTACGAGCTTGAACGCCACGGTGAAGGAAACATAGACAAAAATCATCCATCTGACGCCCCAAAAGATGACGTGTGGACACCACTATCTGGGGTTACAGAAAGTGAGCATCGTTTAAAGATCGGTTTTAATTGGGTTACTCTTGGTCATTATTCATTTTATGGCGAATGGGCAAGGATTTGGAGACGAAACTTTGAAAATCGTCAAGATGCACATGAAACTGGAAATGAAATCCAAGCGAAAGCACTTTATCGATTTTAAGGTTTAACCTGAAGTTCACTGCTGTTTCCCTTCACTGATGGAGTGGAATTACAAACCACAATTGGAATAACATTTTAAATGAAGATTCATGTTGGTTAACGCATCAAAGAAATTGTTTTGTAAGAGTATTTTGGTATCATTCGGAAGGACTTAAGATGAAAATTCGCGTGTTGGGTATTCGAGGACTTCCAGCAACTTATAGTGGGCTGGAAACCATCATGGGAGAACTTGCACCGCGCTGGGTAGAAGCGGGACATGAAGTCACTGTCTATTGCCGAAAAGCAGTTTTTAAAGAGAGACCACGCGAATGGAAAGGCATTAAGTTAGTCTATTTACCGAGCATAGAACATAAAGTATTTAGTACCCTCAGCCACAGTTTTTTAGCAACTTTACACGCTTCGTTTTCACCTTCTGATGCTATTTTGGTATGGAATGCTGGCAATGGTCCCTTTGGTTGGTTTTTCCGTATTGCTGGCAAAAGTGCTGTTATCAATGTTGATGGAATGGAATGGCTTCGTCCAAAGTGGAAAGGTATAGGTGCAGTCTATTTCAAATGGGCAGCAAAGATGGCGACTTCCGCGTTTCCTATTGTGATTACCGATGCCGAAGAAATGAAAAGACTTTACCTTGAAGAATTAGGTGCTGAGACAACATATATCGCTTACGGAGCAAACATTGAACCGTCTGAACACCCTGAAATACTTGAAACTTATGGACTTGAATCACGAAATTACTATTTGATTGCAAGCCGTCTTGTTCCTGATAATAATGCGGACCTGATTTTGGAGGCATTTGTCAACTCAAATAGCCAGAAAAAACTCGCAATAGCAGGTGGTGCTGACTATAAGGGCAACAAACTTGAAAATGAATTTTTAGATAAATTGAAAAGCATCGCTAATGAAAACGTAATCTTTTTGGGACACATAGATAGTTCTGAACATATAAAGGAATTGCACCATAACTGCTTTGCTTACATTCATGGACATCAGTTTGGTGGCATCAATCCTTCCATTTTGAAGGCGTTAGGATTTTCTAACTGCATTTTGGCACTAAATACACCGTTCAACCATGAAGTCTTGGAAGGCGGGACTTACGGTGTACTCTTTGACAAAACTTCGGAGGCTCTCAAAGCCGAAATTGAGACGTTAGAACAGAATCCAGAGAAGGTTGACGACTTCCGCCAACGTGCCCCTGAACAAATCCGAAAACGATTCAACTGGGATCATATTGCGGAACAATATCTTGATGTTTTTGAAAAACTACAGAAGAAAAAGTGAAATCTACTAATTTCGTGTAGGTAAAGGATGATGGCACATTTGCCAACAAAATTTTGCGTTTCCAAAACTGACTTTGCATATATGAACGACACAGCAGCACAGACTTCAGTTAAAAGACTTTCCTCCTTCTACGCAAAGCGAGGAAAATATTTGCTTGATTTTGTAGCGGCATTTTTCTTAATTCTACTCTTTTCCCCTTTCATGATAGTCATAGCAATACTCATTAAACTCACCTCGCGTGGACCAATTTTTTTCTCACATAAACGGGTCGGTATAAATAATAAACTCTTTGTCATTCACAAGTTCAGGAGCCTTCATATTGATACGCCCTCCTATTCAGAAAAGCCCGATTCAACTGAAGATATTCGTATTACATCGGTTGGTAAATGGATTCGGAAAACGAGTTTAGATGAATTACCCCAGTTATTTAACGTGATTAAGGGGGAAATGAGTCTTGTCGGTCCCCGACCAGAAATGCCGTTTCTTGCTGAAAATTACGAGGAATGGGAAAACCAACGCCATCTCGTGCGTCCAGGAATGACAGGACTTTGGCAGTTAAGTCCATGTCGACGCGGGTCAATCCGTGAAGGAATTCCTGTTGATTTGGAATACATTGAGAATTTGTCCCTATGGAACGATTTCAAGATACTGCTCCGTACTTTCAAAGTTTTTTGGGATGACAACACCTATTAACTCATAGAGGATTGATCCTAACTTCCATTAGAACGCATATATGAAACTAACTCTTAGGAATTTCAAAAAGATTTTGCAGTGCAGTTTTGGACTCAAGTGTCCACGATGTGAGGAAGGTTCACTCTTTCAAAAAAGGTTCAAGATGTTTACACACTGCCCTGTGTGTAATTTGAAGTTTGAACGCGAACAAGGTTATTTCATCGGTGCAATGTATCTCAATTATGGTGCAACGGTGCTCCTTGCCTTTCCGGGCTACTTTATCTTTGGTGTTTTCACACCTATCCCTTTCGTAGTAAATTTTGGCATTTGGGGTTTAGTTTCCGCTGTATTCCCTATCTTTTTCTATCGCTATTCAAAAAGTTTGTGGTTGAACTTTGACTACACACTTAACCCAAGTAATTAATAATTCCAAAAATCTATTTACACCCACCTACCTTGTGAAGATCTGCCCACGCATGTAAGAGCCTTCATCAGAGGCAAGAAACGTTAGTATTCGGGCAACACCTGCTGGATCACCAAGCGATTTCTGTGCATTGGCAACAGCTGCATCAGGATCATTTCCATCTCGCTTGGCAGACTCTGCAATTTGTCCGAGTTTTAGCGGTGTAGCAAGTCCACCGGGACATATTGTGTGCATGCGGATGTTGAGAGAACCAACTTGACCTTCTACAGTCATCACAAGACCATTAACGCCTCCTTTACTTGAGGCATACGCGACTGAGGAACTTCCCCCACGAACCCCTGCTCCTGAAGCAATACAAAGAATAACACCGCCGCCACTTCTGCCCATTACGGGAACAGCATGTTTGAGGGTGAAAAAAGTGCCTTTAAGATTGACATCAATTACTGAATCAAAGGTAGCTTCCTCAAAATCTTCAATTCGGACACTTGGACCTCGTAAAACTCCTGCGGAAGTTACTACCGTATCAATTCTTCCATACGATTCATCAGCAGTTTTTATGAGTTGAGCAACTTCAGATTCAGAAGTGACATCGGTTTGACAGAATTTCGCTATCCCCCCGTTTTTTACAATTGTTTGTAAGGTTTTTTGTCCATCAACCTCATTAATATCTCCAATAACGACTTTCGCACCAGCTTCTGCATAAGCAATCGCAGTTGCAGCACCAATACCTGTGGAGGCACCAGTGATAACCGCTACCTTACCTGAAAGTTGAATATTCACAGATTATTCTCCTAATGAATGAAGATATAAAAGAGTATAGGATGAATCCGTTTAGAAGGCAAGTGATATTTGAATGAACGAAGAATAAGAGGAGGCTGCCACATTACATTGATGGCAAAGTTTAAGGGAGTATGTGTTATAGTAAAATCCACAATTACCTGGACATTGGCAAGGTTAGGAAACCTCTCCAGCGCAAGTGTGTAGGGATTGTTGTTTATTGAAATGTGAACGTATTTTCGGATTTTACTATAAAATGCAATCCGTACTTAGAAACACCAAAACGGCGTGGATGATGTTTCACTTTGATCTCCCCAACACGTTAGCCTGTTTGGTATGCCAATATAGGGATATACCGATGCAGGTTTTCGTAGAGATGAAGTTCTTTTGCGACTTCAGCCCGATATACCTTGAACCCGCAATTCATGTCATGGAGTTTCACACCGGTGAGCCAAGCGGTAACGCTGTTGAAAATGAAAGAGAAAGCGCGCTTTTCGAATGGGTCCTTACGGGGAACTTCCACCCAGAAACGACATCATAGTTTCCGTTATCAAGTGCGTCTAATACCAAATTGACGTGATTTTTCTTGTTTTTTTAGTGCTTTTTCCGTCTTCCGCTCCAGCGGAGCGGTATGTGAAGACAATGAATCAAATGAATTTGGTATTATACCAATTCTATAAATGAATTTCCCTTTCGAATTAGAATGTCCGAGGCGCAGCATGCCACAAGCGCATGCTGCGTTGATTCTTAAAAGGTATGTTATTTTATAGAAATGGTATTAGTACCGTTACATCAGCACCCTCATGTTGCTGAAGGGTTTCGGCAATGGATTCAATAAAAAGGGGCAGTTATGTCATCAGAAAAACGTGGATACCCATGTGTAAATATACAAACTTTTATCTCATCTATTTTGTAGTTCTTTATATTCCGCCTCTGATATGGGGTTTAGCGTTCCCCCAACTGCATGTGTTTCCTTTAGAAGTTGTAAAAACGATTCCTGTTCCTGAGTGTGTAATTCAGGATAGAGAGCTTTCAAAGCTTCTATCCCGGAGATCTCTTCCTCAATTGTCCTTTCTTTCCCTCCCACAATTTTTTTCAAGTACGCATACGCGGCCCTAACTTCTAGCGTATCTCCGAACTGTTTGATGAGCACATTAAGATCAGCGTTATATGTAGACCCTATGGGTCCTTTTTTCAGGCTCCACGGATCTTGCTTCTTAACAGACGCAGGTGTATTAGCCGCGTCGTCTCTCCAATCGTAATTCTTATCCGTGAGAACATCCTCCGTGTCGATATTTTTTTCAGGAATAATGTTATCTATAACGTGAGTTTGATAATTAACTGGACAGGCAAAAATTGAACAGAGAACGGGCATATTTGCTGAAAAAATCGTTATTCCCTTATCAGAGAGACTTTAAGAGGAAATGTGGAAGTTCTAACTATTTATCAAACTCACGTTATCTATACCTGAAACATTTACAGTTTTATTTGCATCAACCGTTTGAGCCTCTGGCGGTACCTCAATGTGAACTTCTGAAGTCGAGTTGGTGTTGTTAGTATCTAATGGTACAGATGCAGGAACTTTTGGGGAAATGTTTCCAACCGGCTCATTTCTGTTTTCTCGGAACAAAACCCAACTGGTGCCCAAAACGATCAAAAGAATGACGGTGAGAATGAGCTTTTTCATTAGGAATCTCCTTATTGTAAGGTCCCAATACATACATGTCGCACTTTAATGCAACTTGAAGCAATATGTATTGGGACGAATAGAATTCTCAAAGTTGCTAACTTGAAGTCTGTCCACTGCAACTTTGCACTGTAACTGGAGGCATAGGCACAACGATAGTTGGGTGTTGAATGGCCGGTGCCCCGTGTTGAGGGTGGTTTGGTTGATTCATTATATGATGAACTCATAGCGAGTAACATCTAAGAATCGTTGAAAGTAACTCGATAGTTTATCATTAAACTCATAGCGAGTACGAGCTAAGAGTTTAACTTTTCAAACTAAAGCGATATGGAATGCGAAGACGTTGCGTAACGGCTACTTTGCCTTGCATCGCAGGTGTGAATAACGAGGATTTGAGTGCCTGAATCGCTGCTTCTTCACAACCAAGACCACTAATTCTTGTAACTTCAATAATCCGTATGTTCTGTGCTTTTCCATCTATGCCTATAGTGGCTTCAAGAACGACTAATCCCTCTTGGTGAGTAGATCGGGCAGATTCAGGATATACAGGATCAACTTTTTTGAGGAAGGTAGCGTTTTGGGTTGGTTCATTGATAGTCGGCATGTTTAATGGAAGAGCATCTATCTGTAAGCTGTCTGAACCTACTACTGACAAATCCGAGTTCCGCTCAACCCGTTGCGGGGCAACGTTAACAGATGAAGTAAAAACTGGCTTCGTTCCAACTGACACTGTGACAGGGGGTTCAACATCAGATAAAGAGTTTTGTGGCGCATTCAGGGTGAAATTTGCTGTTAGTGTCGGGGTTTGGGCCAATGTCGTGACCTCAGAGGTTTCTGTCGTTATCACAGGCGTAATCGGACGTACCGTCTGAAGTTGTTGACGATGTAAACGAATAGGTTGTGGGACAACTAATTTCGGTATATGTTTTTTTATGGTAGGGAGTATAGCAACAGGTTTCGGAGTAGACATAGAAAAAACATCAATTTGCATAGCGTTGCTGTTACTATCTGTCGTTCTAACGGAAGATAGACCGATAATTGATATACCTATTAGATGCAAACAGACTGACAACATAAAAGACGTATTCGGTAAGAAACTACTGGAAAAAAGTTTTCCAATACCAAAACCTTTATGCGAACTCGGCTGTTGACTTCTTTTTGCGAAATATAAGAATTTGTTCACAATTTGGACAACTGTGTTCATTTTCTATACACCTTTTTACTATTCTATCTCTAAATCCTTCTGTAAAACCCTATAATGCCTGTTGTATCAACACAACTCTATTCTATTCCCTTTTACACTTTGAACTATGTTAAGCAAATTTCGTGCCATTTATTACCGTATCAACTAATTGTAAAAATTTTTACATTGCTGTTTCCAAGCCATTCAGTTTTCGAGTTTCTTATAGTAAAACCCATAATTATTTTTACGTTTTATTCTTATGTGGATTTCAAACACACGATAAATTTAAGAGGCGCAATGAATTGCGCGACTACAAATACCGCTAACCTTCAGAAAATGTAAATATATTTTTGATTTTAACTATAACATTTTGCGACGGTCGCGATCACCGAATCAACGCTAAATAAGCGTTTGGTATTTGTCGGGTCGCTCCTACAAGAAGAAACTTTGGATGGAAGGCAGAAATTATTGGAGAATTGAATGTTGCTGATCAGTTCCTTTTGAGTGTATTGAATTAGTTTAAATTTCAAGGAATTTTGACATTTATTGCAAGCCAATAATTATTAAGTCAGTGCGGTAGGCGCGGTTTCAAACTGAACCTATAAGAGATGATTAATTTTTCAGATTACACGCAGCTGAAATTTGCTTACGTCCGATAATCGGCATTAATTCGGATATAATCATAAGAATAATCGCATGTCCACATCGTTATCTCAGTATTGCCAGCGCGTAGGTCAATGGTAATTCGAACGGGATCATTGTCAAACAATTGAGTGGCTTTTTCCTCGTCGTAGCCAGCATCCATTCCGTTTTTGACAAGGAGATAGTCTCCAAGCAGCACGTCTACCTGATAGGGATCAAATTCCGCGCCTGATTTACCGATCGCCATCATAATTCGTCCCCAGTTGGCATCGTTAGCAAAAACGGCAGTTTTGACGAGTGGAGATTCCGCAACAGCACGGGCGGCTTTTTCCGCATCACTCCGGTTTTTAGCGCTTTTTACAACAACTTCAACAAGTTTAGTTGCCCCTTCACCATCGCGTGCCAGCATTTTTATTAATTCAGTGCAGACAAATTGCAATCCATCACAAAAGACTTCAAAATCTTTACCTTTGGCATCAACTATCTCGGTATTTTTTGCACCACCTGTTGCGAGAATTATCACAGTGTCGTTCGTGCTTCGGTCAGTGTCAACGGTTAAAAGATTATAAGTGTTATCTACAACATCGGTTAAAGCAGACTGGAGTGTATCGCTGTTGATGTTAACATCTGTAGTCAGGTAAGAAAGCATAGTCGCCATATTCGGGGCAATCATCCCTGAGCCTTTGGCAATCCCACCAATTCTTACAGGTTTTCCATTAATTTCTATTTCAAGAGCAGCAGATTTCGGGTGTGTATCAGTGGTCATAATGGCTTCAGCGGCATCGCCTCCGCCACCATCACTAAGTGCATTAACAGCGATCTGAATTCCGTCCTCAATTTTATCCATCGGTAACTGCTGTCCAATAACACCTGTAGAAGAGACAAGCACGAGATTTTGATCTATGCCGAGTTGTTCCGCCGTTGTGTTCACCATGCGTTGCGCGTTCGTCATCCCAAGTTCACCAGTACATGCATTGGCATTTCCACTATTGATTATAATTGCTTGTGCTGTTGGATTGCTGAGATTTTGACGACATACCAAGACAGGGGCAGCGGTAACGCTGTTTTTTGTGAAAACACCTGCAGCAGTTGCAGGTACATCGGTGACGATAAGAGCCAAATCTTTGAATTCTGTTTTTTTTATGCCAGCGTGAACACCTGCAGCTTGAATACCTGGGACAGCAGTAATCCCACCATCTATCTGTTTCATGAATCTCTCCTTACGAATTGTGTAGCAGGAATTTTAATATATAATGGTGGAATTGTCAAATGGAAACATTTATCTGGTGTGTAAAGTTTTTGACAAGAACTGTCCAACTCTTATTGTAAGGGCGGGTCCCTGTGCCCGTTCGTTGCTTGGCACATCCTATGCAATGGCGGGGCACAGGGACCCCGCCCTACAGTTGAAAACGCAAAAGATTCTTCGAAAATTGAACCAACGTAACAAAATATTTACACACCCACCTTTTTCAATCCTATATTTTTCTTGACATTCGACAAGAGGTATATACAATAAAGAGACCAAATGTTTTTGAATTGCGGAGGAGAATTTATGGCGAAAATACGGATGGCACAATACGGGACTAAACATGGACACGCACGCGGAAAGCTGCAAGCGATGCTTGTTAATCCCGATGTTGAGGTAGCGGGTGTATTTGAACCTGATAAAGAGCGGCGTGCACAACTTCACGCGAATGGCGGTGGGTTCAACGACATCCACTGGTTTTCAGATGCAGCGGAGATATTAGAAGATAATACGATTGTCGCTGTTGCATCTGAGGGGAACAATGCAGAAAGTTTAGATCAGACAGAAGAAATTGTTAATGCTGGTAAACACGTGTGGTACGATAAACCCGCAGGTGAAAACTGGGAGCAGTGGCAGCGTGTTATTAACACAGCGAAAGAAAAATCGCTATTGGTTCAGATGGGGTATATGCTGCGGTATCATTCCAGTTTTAAACAGGTGACCGGATGGGCAAGATCAGGATTCCTCGGAAACGTGTTCTCAGTTCGCGCGCATATGTCCACTAATATATCCAAGGAAGCGCGCACACGGATTAGTCAGCACATTGGCGGTATCTTTTTTGATTTAGGTGGACATGTGCTGGATCAAATTGTGTGGATGTTGGGCAGACCTGAAAAAGTTACCGGTTTTCTACGCAACGATGGAGGGTCAGTGGAACCTTTTAAAGATAACACGCTTACTGTCTATGAATTCGAAAAGGGCATGGCATTTATCTCGATTTCTGCTTTGGAACCGCGTCCAATGGCACGACGGTTTGAAGTTTATGGCACTGAAGGCAGTGCTATTATCGTTGAACCGTTTGAGCCGGGACATACGATTCGGCTCTGTTTACAAAGTGCTAAGGAAGGATATTCACAGGGTGAACAGATTGTTGAGATAGATGGTGAGAGTCGTCAACGGTTGTATGAATTAGAGTTAGATGCTTTTTTGGCAACTATTGCTGGCACGCAGCCGCCTGATAGACCTATATCACATGAATTATTAGTTCAGGAAACGCTTCTGCGGGCAACGGGGTTGATAAAACATTAATATAACGGAACCTCCACAAGAATATAGGCGCGCTTAGAAAGCGCGCCTACCTGAAATTTGTATCAATTAATTTTCTAAACCACCTGCCCACTTGATACATCCAACAATGTGGTCGTGGAACCAGGGTTGACTCCATAACCCATCTGGATGACCGAGTGCAGTATACATGACACGACCCTCACCGTAGGTATGACACCATCCGAGCGCATAGTCATCATCATCTCGGTTGCCACGAGAAACATCAATTGAATCGTTGTCCAAACGCATTAGGACATGTGTCTTCTCGCGCGACCAACTTTTGAACGTGTAAATTTCATCAACGACCTTGAAACTTTCACCGAGCATCCGAGTTGCGGGGTGATTCGTATCTTCAACAATGACGTTAACCTCTTCGTGCCACGGATGTCCGTTAAAATAGCCTCCAAGCATTTCGCCATATTCCGGCCAATCGTAGAAGGTATCGGTAGCGTTGTGGATTCCGAAGAAGCCTTTGCCGTTGCGAATAAAATTAAGCAGTGCCTCTTTTTGGGAATCATCAAACGGTAAATTTCCTGTTGTTGCAAATGCGACAATGTCCTGTTTTGCTAAATTATCTTCGGTGATTCGGTCACAGCGATGCGTTGTTACAACTCTCCAGCCGTTTGCTGCACCGATTTCTTTCAGAGCTACCTCGGCATTCGGTAAGTAACTATGTTCGAAACCAGCAGAATGGCGTAACATAAGTATGTTCATTATATTTCCTTTCGGAACTTGCAATTTGCTGGATATTATATAGGATTTTATAAAAAAATGGTAACATAAAAAATAAATATTAAAGCATTAACAAATCAACAGATTCAAAAAAGATTGGCAAATCGCAGCTTTTTATGGCATTATTATGTAAAGAGATTTTAGATAAGGAGAAAAGACGTTGAAATTTTTAAAAAAAGGTGAAAAAAATAAAGAAACACCTAATTCGACAACACAATCACATCCTCAATTGAAGGTTATCAGCGGTTCTGAAGTTTCTGGCAAGCGCACGCAGCAACCCAATCCTCAACAGCAACAAGCCCCGCAACAGAACATAACATTACCAAATATAAAGTATAAAATTGCAGTTGCAAGTGGAAAAGGTGGTGTTGGCAAGTCAACCGTTGCTACAAATTTGGCGATTTCGCTTGCAAAGATTGGTGCCGCAGTTGGATTGATGGATGCTGACGCTTATGGACCCAGTATTCCTACAATGATGGGTATTCAAGACAAACCACTCACCAGTCCAGAGCGAAAACTCATCCCCCTCGTGCGACACGACATTAAACTGATGTCAATTGGGTTTATGGTGCCTGAAGAACAAGCGATGATTTGGCGCGGACCGATGCTGCACAGTGCAATCCGCCAATTTCTGAGCGATGTAGATTGGGGTGAATTGGATTATCTCATTATTGATCTACCTCCCGGTACAGGAGATGTTGCACTTACCTTAACGCAGGCAATTCCACTTACAGGTGCGGTTATTGTCACGACGCCACAAGATGTCGCTTTGGCAGATGTGCGACGTGGGGTTGCTATGTTTGAACGTCTCGGCGTACCGATTTTGGGAATTATTGAAAATATGAGTTATTTTCTTTGTCCACACTGTAATGAAAAAACGGAGATTTTCAGAGCAGATGGCGGTAAAAATACAAGTGAACGGTTCGGTGTAGCTTTTTTGGGAGAAATTCCACTTGACGCAGAAGTTTGCACGGCAGGTGATTTAGGTGTGCCGATAGTCGCAGGGCATCCAGCGTCACCACAATCCGCAGCTTTTGGTGCTGTCGCAAACGAATTAAACACAGTGCTGCAGGAGAGTGCAGAGGAGGATGAATTGACTATTCTCTAAGTAGATGTAATTTACAAATAATAACTAAAGTCGTTGCTGATGAAGCAACGACTTTCTGTTTAAAAGTTATTCAATATTGAGAATAAGGTTGGGAGTCAAATGGTGCCTGAATCTTCGTCTAAGAGTTTTATGTCCATCGCATCAGCAATAAGACGCATTGCATGCTGGAGTAAGTCACCTTTTTTGACGAGGTCCTGGGTCGGTGATTTCCCAAGATTTCTATTTAAGTCTTCAAGTGGTGAGAGTCCAAAGTTCTCCATCCCTTCCAACATACCTTCAAGATAACCGAGTCCTGGCAATTCTATGTCCCGTGCATTGTCAAGCATCCGGTAAAACATGATGTCGCCATCATAGTATTTTTCATATAAAGATGGGTACCCCTCATATCTGTCAAGCAATTTCTCATCCTCCGGCGAAATTTCCCAGAGTCCTCCCTTAACGGACTTGTCTTGAGCTGGCATTAAATCAGCGTAGTACCGAAAAACGAGTTGGTAGCCCTGAAGCGTATATGCACCGAGGGGAACAGCGTTTTGACATCGCCACTGCATGTGTTTGATATTGAGATTTGAGCCATAGGCGAAATACTTCATGGTTCTACCCTGCATAGTTTAAACTTGAATTGCAAACCAATGTCAAAAAATGTTCTATCCTATTCCAATATCGTATTAAGTTCATCTTCACGTTGTGTATCAGATTTTGCAGCTGCCGTTTCTTCAGCAGATTTATAGCCATAAATCTCAATTTCGTTGATTCTGGCTTGGTAACTGGAATAAAATCTCCTGCCACCGGCAAAACCGTACGTTCCTCTTTCCATCGGCGTAGTGCCTCGGTAAAACTCCGCCTTTTCTTTTCGTCTGTTGGCACCTTCATCTGTTAAGTCTGTAACTACAATTCGAATATGATCTGTCGGAAAAGCGTATAAGAAAGGAATCACAATAGGATATGACTTGACAGATTTTATCTCTTTTATTAATTCCCAGTCAGTTTCAGAAAGAGCACTACCACCTTTATCTGCGTAGATGTTAAGCTTTTTGATATTCTCTGTATGGATAACGATCCGTCTGATGTTCTTTTTTTCTGGTAACTTGATTGAAACAGCGGATCCCCAACTTGATCCATACATGTAGCGTTGTCCAATAGTCTTTGTCTCACCGACGGTGTTGAGATCTCCATCAATCATTTGCGGACTGGATGAATTGACACCTTCCATCAACGCGTAGTTTTCGCTCCATTCTTGTTCTGTAAGCAAAATATGACACCCTACCATAAAAACTGCAAAACTGAAAAATATCAGCAAAAAGGTGATTCGATAAAACATTTGAACACTCTTATAGGTCGTTATTAGTGTATATATTAAAATTGAGTATTGACAACGTTTTCAGTACATATCAATTGTTGATGATATCATAACATATTTTTCAAAAAAGTCAAGAAAATCGCCTTCCATCCAAGATAGCATCTAACTTGCTCATAAGAGTTTATCATCAATACAATATGAGATTTACACTATTGCATAAATCCGATTTAAATTTATTTTGGGATACGCCGCACCCACAACAGCAATGCAACATTCATGCCACCCACGAAACCAAAAACGTAAGATTGTATTCCTGCTAACTGAGCCATCGATCTAATTAAGATAATCCCAGCGACTGGTAAGCCAAGGGCGAAACAAGTAAAATATGTCAAACTTTTCGCGCCTTTTGCTTGCCAGAAAGTTATCTCCCGTCTCAAGACTTGTAGATAAGACTTCTCCCAAAGTCGTGACGTCCATTTACCTTGCATAAACCCAAGTACGATACCGAAAGCATATCCGAAATTTGACCAGCGCAGATCAATCCACGGAAATTTAGAAATCGTTGCGACCCATAACACCTGCCCCAAAAATGTAACGATGATAAATGCCCAAAAGACAGGCAATTTCATATAGAAGGGGAGTAGCCGGCGCGACAATTTATTATTCATGAAAAATTCGCTTTCGCGTAATTAACAGCGTTTTTGAAAATCGCGAGCCCGTCACCTTCTTCAGGTAGGTCTTCTCGTGTCCAACGGGGATGGTTGTATTTTGTTAAAAAGCGTTCAGGATGAGGCATTAAGCCGAAAATTCTCCCTGTTACATCACAGATGCCTGCAATATCCGCATCAGAACCGTTGGGGTTGTGTGGGTACCCGGTTTTGTCTGAAGATGATTGCTTTATATTTCCATATCGGAATACAATTTGGTTGTTCGACTCTAATTCTTCCAATACGTCAGATGGTGCAGTAAATCTACCTTCGGCATGTGCTACTGGGAGATAGAGGTGTGATTTGATACCTTTTGTAAAGACACAAGGACTCTGTTGTGTGTCCAATTCAACCCATCTACATTCAAATTTTGCTGATGTGTTCATTGCTAAAGTGGTACGCTGGGTGATTGTTGTATTGCCGTTATCTGCCCCTGGCAACAACCCTGTCCGTACAAGCACCTGAAACCCGTTACATATTCCAATTATTAGCTTATTGTCAGCAACAAACTGATTGAGAGTGTTTCTCAGCTTATGTTTCATCTCTACAGCAAGCAGAATACCGGCGGCAATATCATCGCCATAAGAGAAGCCGCCCGGAATAGCAAGAATCTGATAATCGGATAGGTTTGTCTTGCCAAATATGAGGTTTTGAATGTGGATTAACGAAGTTTCTGCCCCTGCGAGTTGAAATGCTACATCTGTTTCAGCATCGCAGTTTGTGCCTGCTGTTCGTAAGATAAGTACCTTCGGTTTCACAATTATCTCCCTGTAGCATAAACTTTCCAGTTTGTGCAATCTTAATAAGTAAAACACATGGATCGTTAAAAAGTTATGAATGCAATGGTGTTTGCCATGCAGATTTTAGCGTATCAATTGAACTTTCTACAACGCGTTTACCTGTTAATCCATTGATGACAAATTCTGGTGTTTTTGTAACAGCACCGAGGCAACCTATCGGCACGCCATCTATGTAATTTTCAAAAGCCACTTGGTGTTTCGGTTCAATTTCAACGAGAAAACGACTATTCGACTCAGAGAATAGCAGAAAATCATCAAAAGTAATTTCTTCTCCGGTAGGCACGGTGCTGAGATTTAGTGACATGCCGTATCCACCTGAAAAAGCCATCTCCGCTGCTGCAACGCCTATACCGCCTTCAGAGCAGTCGTGGCAAGAACGCACTAATCCACCCTTAATGGCAGCACTGAGTGTATTCATCGTTAACTTTCCTTCGTCTGGACGGACAACTGGAGCAGTGTTACCGATAAAGTCATGGATACCAAAATAATGTGAACCACCCAATTCAGCATAAGTGTTGCCAACGACATAGATGAAATTGCCCGGAGATTTCACATCCATTGTAACCGCGTTGCGAATGTCCGGCATAACACAGATTGCGGATATAAGGAGCGTTGAAGGAATTGCGCGTTGCTCGCCTGTTGTTGTATCACGGTATTCGTTGTAAAGACTATCTTTTCCTGATATGAAGGGGGTACCGTAAGCGGTAGCAATGTCGTAGCACGCCTTCGCTGCACGCACTAACGCGCCAAGCCTGTCAGGTTTATCAGGATTGCCCCAACAGAAATTGTCTAATAAAGCCGTTTTTTCAAGTGTTCCGCCAACTGCAACTATGTTTCGAAGTGCTTCATCAATTGCTGATGCTGCGCTAATATACGCATCAACATCGCTATATTTCGGGTTGATGCCGTTTGCAACGATGACCGCTTTCTCACTCCCTATAACCGGTGTCGTGACACACGCATCGCTTGGTCCATCATTTTCGACACCGACGAGAGGTTTGATAACAATACCCCCTTGTACCTCGTGGTCGTACTGACGGATGACAGATTCTTTACTGGCGATGTTTGGACTGGCAAGGAGTCGACACAAGTCTTCGGCGTAGTTTTCGGTTTGGCTGTCTCGCGATGGCATTTCTTGATGTTGTGACGGTTGCCAAGTCGCTTTTTTAACGTGTTGTGGTAAGCCTTTGTGCAGAAATTCCATATCTAAATCCGCAACTACTGCGCCTTCGTAAAAAACCTGTAATCTGTGAGTATTTGTAAAACTGCCAAGCACTGTTGCCTCAACCATCTCTGCCTCACAGATTTCCATCAGTTTGTCAAGATTTTCAGGTGGAACAGCGAGGACCATCCGTTCTTGTGCTTCAGATAACCAAATTTCCCACGGCGCCAATCCTTCGTATTTCAGCGGGACACGTTCAAGATGAACCTCTGCGCCTGTATCCTCACCCATTTCACCGACAGCAGATGAAAAACCGCCTGCGCCGCAGTCTGTTATGGAACGGTACAGGTTGCGATCGCGTGCCTGTATTAGGGCATCAACAATTTTCTTCTCCATAATCGGATTGCCGATCTGCACAACGCTGCCAAGGCTTTCAGAGGTATCGTCCAACTCTGCTGATGAGAAGGTGGCACCGTGAATCCCATCGCGCCCCGTACGTCCACCGATAGCAACAATTAAATCACCGGGTTCAACGGATTTGTCACATCTATCTCTTGGTATTAGTCCGACGTTACCACAAAAGACGAGTGGATTTGCAGTATAGCGCGTATCAAATAGAATTGCCCCGTTTGCTGTAGGAATACCCATTCGGTTGCCGTAATCACGAACACCAGCAACAACACCTTTGAATACGCGTTTGGGGTGAAGTGTTCCCTTCGGCAATTTCTCATAAGGTGTGTCCGGTAATCCAAAGCAAAACACATCGGTATTCAGAATCGGTTTTGCACCGAGTCCTGTACCGAGAGAATCTCTAATGACGCCGCCAATGCCGGTACCTGCACCACCGTAAGGTTCAATTGCTGAAGGATGGTTGTGCGTTTCTACTTTGAAAACGAGATTGAACGTCTCATCAAATTCGATGATACCCGCATTGTCTGAAAAGACGGAGACACACCAAGGTTTGTCTATCTCTTCAGTAGCGCGTTGAATGTAGGTTGGAAACAAGCCATCAATCTGCTCAGGTTCCTTGCCCTCTTCAGAATAGAGAATAATGCTTTTAAAGGTTTTGTGAACGCAATGCTCTGACCATGTTTGTGCTATAGTCTCAAGTTCCACATCGGTTGGGTTGCGTTGCAGTGTTGTAAAATGAGACTGAATTGTCTGCATCTCAATCAAGTTCAGCGATAAAGTCCCTTCTCGACTGGTCCGCATCAATTCAGCATCATCTGCATTTAGAATTTGAAATTCATTTACCTTATTGGACATTCTTTTCTCCGTTATTCCAAAGTTAAACCGCAGCCAAGCTGCAATGTTGGACACATCCAGAAGCGTAGCTAAAACGCAAGGATAGACTGAGACCTGCCAAAGAAATATTTCGCTGCGTGATAAATCCACGTGTCGTTTTTGTCTCTGTATTATTCTGAGTGTTCATTATGGTTTTCATCTTCGGTAAGTGCGTCAACTTCTGCCCGAAGTTCCTCAAGCGTTTGGGTAGTGGCGGCTTTCTCAAAAAGCATCTCAAGCCAGTTTCGGTCATCGAGGCTGCGAATCATTTCAGCAAGTGGTTCGGGCACATAGTGAAATCGGAGTTGTAAGAGTTTGAGAATATCTTCCCGTTTGGCTCGCGTTTCGCCTTGTTGTAAGTAATGTTCTGCCATGCTCTGCATGAGTTGTTTCTCCTTCTCTGATGTGTCCAAAAACGGATGGTTCTCAGAAACTATTTGATCTAACACCGGCCGCTCAACAATCGGACGACGGTAGAAAATAAGTAGGTGAAGATAGTAAATTGTCTGTTGCCACAACGAACGCTCTGCCTCGGGGAGGCCACGCAGATAATTACCGAGACGCAGCAGTGCCGCAATAAACGCTTCTGTCCCAGCGGTTTCCTGTTTCAGCACCGTCAGTAACCACCCGAATGGATGATTGGACTGCAGCAGCGTCTCATCAGCCTCGCGCTTGACATTAAGCAAAAGCGCATCAAATTTCGGGACAAAGCGGTTGAGTGCTTCCGGCAAGTCCATCAACGTCTCCAGCGAAGGAAACGTCTCCCATTTCTGATCACCGGTATAAAAAATGATCGGGATGATCGGTTGAAATCGCCACTCCCGGCGTTGGCTGTCCCATATCTGACACATATAAAACAACAGACGGAACCCCATCGTCCGATCCACTGTGGATTGATGCTCCAGGAGAATATAGACCAGCACCTCCGATGTCGCCCTGGTGTTATCCTTGTCTCGGAAGGGTAAAAGATAAACCATGTCAGACTCTTGTTCCCGCAGGTTGTCAGGGATAAAGTGGTACTCTTGATCTCAACCTTACTAAAATCAAGGCACTCAACGATGTCGCTGGCGATGATTTCAAGGAGCCCGCGGAGGTTCTCTGTGTTTTCTAATAACCATTTCGCGCTTCGGTCCGGAAACTGTTCAACACGTGTTTTTAAAGCCTCAAGTATGTCGTTGATGTCTAACATAATGGCATCTTCTTTGCGCCCGGCCCGTGCTGGCGTTTCCTTTTTTAATTATACGGCTTCTCGCTTGTTTTCTCAAGTTTTTGTTTAGAGATGGCACTTTGTCTGGAATATAAACACAACCAATATTTACGCATCAGTTATTTCGGCAGGGAGGTTGTCAATAATGCAAGCAGATTCTACAATGACAAAAACGATGCGTTTAATCGCTGTGCCAAGGTAACGCAGGGAACCTCCTAACATCTTGCAGTATTGCAAGCTTTCAAGATTGCAATACTGCATCATTGCAATTTATCAGTTTGGCAGGTTGGGTAGGTTTGCGAAAACAACTTTGTCTGAATCTCGGATTATCACGGATTGAAAGAAACTGGATGTACTATCTACCAGCTTGCTGAGAGGCTTTTTCTATCCAATTCCCGAGATTCTGATAACCATCATCATTAACCCAATCATAGTATGAACAACAAGGATAAACAAGGTTAGGTTTATCAGTAGGTGTGAAGTTAATTGGTGGTTGTCTAAAAGGACTTTTGCCTTTTGTAGAAGTCCACCCGTGTCTATCTTTTACATTATGGATATACACTCCAAGCAAACCATTCCCTTTTTCAATTCTTTGCACAATTTCATACTTAACCCATTTGCTATCAGCGGTATGACTACCAATTAGCACACAAGTTACAGAAGTGCCATCTATCTGCTTATTTATCCACCGTTTAATAGCAAGATCGGTATTTCTTTTAAGCGTTTCGATTTGGGCACTGTCAACAAAACCGGCTGCAGTATAATACCAAATTAACGAGAATTGCATTGTTTTCATTGCCGATGGTAAGGGCGGGCACAGAGACCCGCCCCTACGATTTCAACCCAACTGTGTCGGACTTGATTAACACGCCAAACATCGTCCCAATCAAAACTGAAGAATACGTGCCTCATAGCATCCCTATATCAATTAGAAAAATAAGTAATTACACTCACAAAAAGGACCTCTATTAGATAAAAAATAATAAGCGTAATTGAAAAAAATGCAGATATCCAACTACATTTCGGCTCATTTTTATGTTTTTTGGGGTCCATCTCAAAATCGGTATTTTCCTGCTGGCTAATTTCCTTGTAGATTTCTCGGAACCGTCTTTCCTGCATAAGGAAATATCCATCTAAACCCCAAAACCCCATAACAGGAATTAGGAGCACAAGGTTAAAATATGGACTTGGTAAATCAGGTTTAGCGATTAAGACCATTGCTGCAACGAGGATTGTCATGCTCCAGCTTTTTAAGAGAAAACTGTTGCGTCCCAAACGGTTAATAACGGCTTGTGTCATTTCCAGATGCTTTACGACTTTTTCGGTGCCATTCATAGATTTGTCCTCCTCAATAAATCTGGCAATTTGACCGTGCAATCTTGGGGCAATTCGTTCCAGTTATCTCTACAACAGTAATATTGAGGGAGTTATATCGGACGAATTATACCAAAAATCGCACCCTTAATTGTTTGACACTTGCCATATTATACAATCTATAGATGAGTGTGTCAACATCCATTTCAGGCACTATACACATTACCTCACTTCAGAGTAACAATTCTCACCCAAAAACAATTACCGATATCGCTTATATGTTCCGTTCCAGTTCAAATAGCGCAGATTTTGAGGAGCACTTGGACGGTATACTCTTTCAAAAAGCATACGACGAGAAACACCTTTTCCAATCAACCCGAAAATATTCGAGACAGATTCAGCCCAACGCTTCACATTCTCATAGTCATAGAGTGGTGTCCCAAGATTGAGACAGCAACATCTCTTTTGCAGTCCCTCTATTCTGATGGTCACTTGATTCACCAGTGCTCACCTTGATAGCCTCGGTAAAAGCAGCAATGGCTTCCTTGTATTTACGTTCATTTATTTTCTGAAGACCTTGTTTTCTATATTGAGAGGCAGCAAGTTGAATTAATTTAGAGAAAAATTTGGCACGGTTAGGAAACCGCACCTACAGAGTTTTGAAAATTATAATTACCGTAATATTTTTTAAACTTCATTAAAAAAGTAGTTGACATGTTTTATGAAGTTTTGTATACCTTACACAAGGTGTTAAAAAATGCACAGAAAGTGTGTGTTACACCGGGGCACGTTTCACCCAGCAAAATGTTGGGGCGCGCTGACAGTGGAAAAGTGAAACACCACTATCAGCGCGTGGCCATGCCATAACCATACTATGACAGGGCTGGTTTTCATTTTAGCACAAACATCACTCTGATGCAATAGTAATATGGAAACCAGCGCGCCCAAAGGTTAGAGTTGACAGTAACGTTTACTTTTTATTTTCCTGCCAACTTCTCCTTTGTGGTCTGTCAATAATTTGTATTTTGATAAATATGAAGGAGAACACAAATGAAAAGTTTTAGATCGATCGGTATCGCCGTGGCGATGTTACTTTCCTTGTCTTTGTTCGGAATGGTCAATAGTAGTCAGGGCTTTGAAATCACTTCTATGTCTGTTGAGAACGGCGCCTCTGGCTGCTACGTATCTTTGACAGCAAATGAAGATATAGATTGGATTGACTGGTATATAGACAATGAACATGTCTATACTAGTATGCATAATAGTGGCACAAGAAGTGTCTATGAAAACATTGGTTATCTTGTCGGTAGTCCGTTCGGGAAAACATATACGATAAAGGCAGTGGCGTGGTTTTCTGATGCGGAGAATAATACGTTCACCTCTAACACTGATTCCTACAGCGCGAGTGTCTACAGCGCGCCACAAACGGGCACAAAGACGGGAAGCTGGACGATGGCGCAAATGTCCGCATCAATGGATGTCGGCTGGAACGGCCGCACCGCAGAAGTCATTGGATCAGCAAGCGTTACAAGCTACAGTGAAGAGCCAATCAACTATGGGTTTAATATATTTTATAATGTTGTCCGCTTAACACCCTTAGGCAATGCGGCAGATACACTATGGAACCAGCCTCCGGGACTCTTCCGAGGGGGAAGGCTTGAGGCAAACCCCGGATCGTCTGATAGTGCGCCGCCTTACTCTAAATCCGACTCCTTTGATGGGAGCAATCTACTAGAAGGTCACAAGTATCTTGTTCAAGCGGAGATCACTGCCACCGCACAACCCATAGACGGCGGAGCAAATATAGATGAACTCAACGTCTCCGACTCCGAGGAACTCAATCTTTCTGATCCTCCGCTTAATTAATAACTTTCTGCTATTCTATTGTCTGCGGGCTCTCATAAAGGCCCGCAGACTCTACACGAAAGGAGCTTTGCCATGAGAATGAAACGTTGTCCAACACTTTTGCATCTGTTCGGCTGTCTTGCTATTTTCTTGCTTTGTCAGTTGAATGGCACTGCAAAAATAGTGTTTGATGCGAAAATAAAACACGCTGGAGATACGCGCTATCATATCTATGCGATGGAGGATGACGGCAGCAACTTACGCAGAATTACGCCCCCCCATCGTTATGATACTGCGGCGCGATGGTTTCCTGATGGCAAACGGATCGTGTTCGAAAGAGACTGGGGGGAAGGCAAATGGAACACAGGGACAACAATACATAGAGAATTATTCATCATAGATGAAACAGGACGCAATGAATACAGCTTTATCGTGGACCCCCATCGAAAAGACACAAGCCCCGACCCCTCTCCAGATGGTAGGTACATCGCCTTTGACAGTCGCCGGACAGGAGAGTTAGATATTTACGTCTACGACTTAGCACGTGACAAACTCACTGCGCTGACAAATAACGAAATAGAAGGCGGGTGGACCCAAGCGCCGCGTTGGTCTCCTGACGGTAGCCGGATTGTTTATCACAATGGAGAGGCTATCTGGGTCATGAATGCTGATGGTGGCAAAAAAGAACAGATCGTCCCTGCCCCTGCCACCCTTACTGTTCGTGGTTATGCGTGCTGGTCCCCCTCCGGTAGATACATCATGTATCATGAGGTAGATCTGAAGCCCGTAGCGAGACGCCTTATTATTCATAAGGTGTCCACGAACGCGCGCGATGTCCACAAGCTCCCCACACCGGAGGGGAAATATGGGCAGGTGGCCGGTTTAACGTGGATGGGTGATGATAACACCGTGCTGCTTTCATATCAAGAAGCGGGGGGTACCCGTAATATCTATCGGTATGATCTGAATAGCCGTCGGATGACGAAACTCACCGATTTTCCACAAGGGCATGCTTACTTTCCGCATTGGGTTGAAGGACCGCTTGCCGTGTCTCCTGCGGGGAAAGTGACGACTCGCTGGGGATATTTGAAGCAGGAATTAGCGCAGTAGGACACAAAAAAACCGATTTCTAACACAGGCAGGTACCCATTTGGGTATCTGCCTATTTCTTTTTATTGAATGTAAACCTGAAAAAGTGATTTACGTTAAAATATATGTTATAATAATATAACCCAAGTTGCCACCTATTTCGCAAATGCTCTTGTAGGAGGGGTTTCTAACCCCGATTTAGAACAAAAAACATATCAGTAAAAAGCAGTGTTTGCTAACTTGAAATCTTGTCCGTAGCAACTTAGGTTAATATAGAGTAAATTTTTAACAAAAATAGATACAGAGGAGGTGCTATTTCATAGAGTTCCCTACGCAGGTTCTTATGAAACTAAGCATGCTTTTATGATGAGATATTTCGCACTACTTTTATCAGTAGTTTTTTTTCTGCCAACCACAGTTTTTGCGGGTCCAGGTCGGACAGGTGCGCAAATCCTTAACTTAGGCGGCGGTGCTCGTGCCAGAGCCATGGGTGATGCATTTTCCGCTATGTCTGGTGATGTTACCACATCGCTTTGGAATCCAAGCGGGTTGGCGGAGATGCCAGAAAGTAAATTACGTTCTGGTAAACAAGGGGCGCAAGCCTCTATGTTTTATACGGATTATAGCGGACCATTCGGTGAAGCAGGTGAAGGCTTATATTATACATTCATTTCTGGGGCAATGCCGCTGGGAAATGCTGGAACTGTTGGTGCTACGCTTCAGTTACAAGGGCAAGGCACTATTCAAGTAACAAGCGATTCTCCTGATGTTCTCCGTGAAGAAAGCCTCGGCACCAACATGGCTTTGACCTTCTCTTATGCAGACGCTATAACCGGCTCTTTGACAGCAGGCATCAACGGTAAGATGATACGGATGGTACTTGGTAGAGAAACAGGCAGTTCTTATGCTGTTGATTTAGGAATGCAGTATCTTCTTCCGTTGGATTTAGTGCCTACAACTTTAGGTGTGGTAGTCCAGAACATAGGACCTGGTATCTCTTTTATTGATGAAAACCAAGCAGATCCATTACCGAGAATGCTTAGGGTTGGAACTTCTACGATTCTCTATCGTGATAGGTATAACCATCTTCGCTTTGTTAGTGGAATCGCCGCATATATTGATAAATTGACGGAGAATGAGACGGAATTAGCCGCAGATTTAGAACGGCTTAACGTAGATAGAACTGAAAAACTTACCCAAGAACAGCTGCTGTCTGATAGAGGCGTAGGTATTCGCGCATTTGAATGGCGACATCTGCAAAAGAATCTTGGTTTAGAGTACTGGCTCGGTAACCTATTGGCATTACGCGTAGGCTACAAGTCTGAGCCGGGTATTGACCTGCCTGAGTTAACAGATTATTTCACCTACGGTATTGGCGTGAAGGTGTATCTATTTAATATAGATTTGACATACGGGCCCCGTTTCGGTCCCAGCCAAGCACGGCTTATTGAAGCGACAGGAATCGTCGCCTTTTAAATTAGTCTGTAGGAGTGACCTCGAATCAACGCCAAATGCGCCTTTGGCATTTGGCGGGTCACGACTTTCAGTTAAGACGGATAATAATGTAGGCGCGCTTTGTAAGCGTACCGAGTGACTACGTATTAAAAATTCTAAAATCTACTATTTTTATTTGAGGTAGTACCATCAAAGTGAAATCGAACCTTACAATTTTTTTGTCTCTAATTATTTTATGTCTATCGTCTGGTATATGCCTATCATCCAATGGTTCCCAGGTGAGTCCACTCACAAATTTCTATCTCGATTCTAATCTCGGAATCCGAGTGTTGATAAACCAATCTACTGTCTCTACGACAGCAAACGAAAGTCTTGTCCCGCGAAAGTCCGCAAATGAGGCGTTTCTTTATTCACTTGCCATTCCAGGCATGGGGCAACTCTACACCGGCGCAAAGCACGGCTATATTTACACGGCTGCTGAAGTGGGGCTGCTTGTAACCTATTTTATTTTGCGGAACAACGCTGTAAACACACGCGACGATTACCGAGAAGTTGTCAGACAGAATATAATCTTTGAAGGCCCCGGTAATTTTGAAGCATGGGATCCAATTGAGGATTTTGAACACGCCACACAATATGAGAACTGGAATCATGTCTATGACTCAGAGGAAACCCGAACACGGACAGGTAAATGGTACTGGAAAGACCTGGATCCATTACTGAAAAATGAACGAGATGGTACTATTGAGTTTGACTCGAAATATCGGTTGGAGGCTTTTGACCTAAGACAAAAAGCAAATGATACATTTCAAAGTGCACGTACAGTTTTAGGTTTGGTGATTTTCAACCATGTTTTCAGTGCGGTTGAAGCGCGTATTACTGCTAAACGTTGGAATCAAAAACAGCAACAGACCCGTTCCGTTGAAATTGATTTGCAAACTGATATGTCAACAGGGACACTGACTGGAGTACTCGTTCTAAAGAAAAAGTTTTAATAGGAGGAATATATGCCATTAGCGTTACCACTTTTATTAGACGCTCTAAATTCCGTTACAGCAATTCCAATTATTCCTTTCAAAGGTAATAAGATTGATTATGTTGGGCATACAAAGAATATTGATTATTTGATGAGTCACAACTACCTTGATGAAGGACGAAAACGCGTTATCGCAATTGCGGGTACCAGTCTAATACACCACATTGCTGAAACGCAGCAGTTACGCCTCATTGAAAAAACAGGTCAACAGATGGGTGATGACGGTATCCTCATATCTGGAATTGTTCCGAATCCGATTCGGCAAGCGGGACAACTTATTGAAGCGCAATCTGAACTTAACAGACCCCCAGATGCATTTCTATTGATGCCGTTAACAGGAATATCCAATCCAGAGGGTGTCTATGAAGAATATATGAAATTCGCAGAAAACTACGGCAGTAAATGCCACGCGCGTTTTCTTTATTATTTTCGGCAAAAGCGCGATTTAGCAGCAGTCGTCCGGTTATTGAATGATTCACCACATTTTATTGGGGTGAAAATTGGAACAGATGAAGAAGCTATACAACCACTCATTGAAGGCATTGGCAACAGTGGAATTGTGATGTGGGGTATCGGTGACAGATGCACGCGCCCAGCACAACTTGGTACGAAAGGACATACATCTGGTATTGCAGTCGCATTTGCGCGTGCTTCAGACGAAATCAATAACGCACAACGCCGTGGTGATTACGAAACCTCTGCACGCATTGAAGCTGACATTGCACCGCTTGAAGAGATCCGTTTCATGAACGAGCGCGTCTATAACTATTCCGCTGTAGTTGAAGCGATGATTTTAAGTGGTTTTGACGATGTTGAAGCAGGTAGCGGAGGTCCATTTAACCCGCGCGTCCCACCCAAAATACAGAAACAACTCCAAGTATTGACACAGGATTTAAAGCGATACCATTAGGTATAAGGCGCTTAAGACAGAAACAAACAATTGAAGAGTGGAATGATTTGGGAGTGTGTAAAGTTTGATTAGCCCTCCTTCCTTGTAGGTGTGCTTATAAACACTATTTCTTCTTGTAGGAGCGAGGTCTACCTCGCGACATCCCTAATCTGCGGAATCCATTTTGTAGCGTTCGCTGGTTTTAACTACAACCGATAAGGAGATATAAGATGAAATTGCAAACGTTTCTCGTTATTTCGCTTTATCTTTTCACTTTGACGCTATCGTTTGGTGAAGATAAAAATCCACTTGAAAAGAGTGAGGCGTTAATCACAGAGTTAAAGTTTTATGATGCCCTGGTCGCGCTGGAACCTTTGTTGATGACAGATCGAAAAAGCGATGAGCAAGAGAAAGCACTGTGGCTCGCAAACATGCTTTCTGAAAAACTAAGTGATATTCTTGATGAAGAAAAATGGGAAGCACAAAAGCAGAAGGACCCTGACCTTAGAAAAGTTGCCTATACAAAAGTAATGAATAAAATCAAAACCATCAATGAGTACGGGGCTCGTTTCACTTACTTTGAAATGGGGGCGGCTATTTGTATTATTATGGCTTCCTGAAACGCTTGGTTGAGCTTTATCCAAACAGTAGTTGGCGTCCTGCAGCTGAATACTATCTTATACAAGAGGGCTATCCAATACCTCAAGATGCGCAAAATAACCTCAAAGCACTGTATGCCTATGTCAAGAAGTACGAGAAAAGTGGACTTACTGATCTCTACATGGCTTACTTTGACATTGCGCGTATAAACCACGGTCTTTGGGTGTTTTTGGCACATCCGGAAGATGATCCTTTTGGTAGTGCGGCTGAATACAGCAGTGGCAACCCTGAAGAGGATAAAGAACTTGCTGCAGGACACAAAGTGGAAGCACTGAAGTATTACGCGAAATACATTCTGAGCGGATATCAGGGGGGATACCCAGGTCAGAGAAAGAGTGTATTTGCAAGCTATGAAGAATTAAAGCAGAACAAAGCGACAGGATACGAATTTCTTGTTATTGATTGAAAGTGGAAGGATGATATAGGATTCAACTTAAATATCATTAGTAATACAATACATCTAAAGAGAGACTCCACCTATGTCTTTTGATAGTTTAGCCTTACGCCTTGTTACGCACGAGTTCCACCAGACCCTTTTAGGCGGCGCAATTCGGCACATTGAACAAGCAAACCCAACCACATTTTCATTTAAGGTTGGACAAGGTGCACAAACTCACTGGTTTTGTTTATCTGCTCATTCCGTCCATGCCCGTACCCACCTAATTCAGAAACCGCCTCCCGGTCAAAAGCAATCCTATTTCGCTGATTTTCTTTCAACACATCTCAAACACGGTACTATCACAGGGATTGAACAACTCGGTTGGGATCGTATTTTGAAAATAACCGTCCGACCCAAATCTGACGAACCGATACAGCCATCTCCGAAAGCAATCATCGCTGAATTTATGGGGAAACACAGCAATATCATTCTGATTGACGAAACCGATGACAGAATTTTGGAATGCCTGAAACATATTGACGAAACAATGAGCCGATACAGAGAAGTGTTGCCCGGTGAGACCTACGCCTTGCCACCTCAGCAGGACAAGTTAGATCCATTGACTCTGGATAAAGAGACTTTTAAGGAACTTTTCGAGATATCAGACGTCGCTTGGAAATCACTTTTTAGTAAGATAGATGGTTTGAGTCCAACACTTGCGAAGGAGATTGTTGCCCGTTCAGAAAAAACTGGACTATGGGAGGCATATCAACAAGTTATTGCGTATTTTGACCCAAAGGACGCTTCGCCACAATTAATCGTAGATGGAGAAAACCCAATAGCTGCCACACCAATGCCGTTACATCAATTTTCAAATGCTACCTCTCAAACTTTTGACACGATGAGCGAAGCACTCACCGCCTACTACGATGCAATCACTTTGAAAGAGAAGATGGTATCGGAAAAACACACTCTTATACAGGCGTTAGAAAAACAGAAAAATCTGCTACAGCGGAAGGAAAAAGGACTATACGAAGATTTGGAACGGGCGGAAAAATCTGATGATTATCGCATTCAAGGCGAACTTATACTTGCAAATCTTAACAAAATCGCTCGCGGACAAAAACAGGTTTCATTGCAAAATTACTATAGTCCTGAACTCGAAACACTAACGATCCCGCTGAATCCAGAGCAAACCGCTTCCGAAAATGCCCAATCTTATTTTAAAAAATACACCAAAGCAAAACGTGGATATTCGCAAATACAACAACGGCTTGCTGCGCTTGAAGCGGAACAAGAGGTGCTCCGTACTTATGGATACAAAGTCGAATCTGCGGATACGCTTGAGACATTAAGTCGTCTCCATGCGGAATTTACTGAAAATGGATACCTGAAAACACAGCAGCGTGGCAAACATCAGCAGGAAATAAGTAAAGGTCCTTTCCGAAAATATATTTCTACCAACGGTTTTCATATCTATGTCGGTCGTAATAGCCAATCCAACGATCTACTTTTGCGTCAGATTGCCAAACCGCGTGATATGTGGCTTCATGCCAAACAGATTCACGGGTCGCATGTCATTATCCGTAACCCAGAAAACCGACCGGACATTCCAATGCCCACCTTATTACAAGCCGCGCAGCTTGCCGCATACTTCAGCAAAGCACACCACTCCAGTTATGTTCCTGTAGATTATACTTGGGCACGCTATGTTGTGAAACGTAAAGGCAACGTTGCGGGTTACGTCCACTATACACACGAAAAAACATTGTATGTGGAGCCTGCGGTCCCTTCCTCAAATAATAATGATGCTTAATCGTTCCTAAATCATTGATTTCATTAAAACAACGCGCGTTTGTAGTCGCGCAATTCATTGCGCCTCTTTTTAACGTCTTTTGAGGTGTTGTTTCACACTTCCTGCATTCAAACTGAAAATTGAATGGCTCTGTAGTTACGTATTTTGTTTGACAGATATAGAGTGAATAGGTAAAATGTAGTGAATTATTCTGCTAAGTTTATACATAAGGAGCATATTAATGTCCACATTAGAAATATTCATTAGAGGAGCACTACAATACCTGGTACCAACCTTATTTTTTACTGTGATTCTCGCGATTACTATTGCATGGGGTATTAGATTAGGTGGAATGTGGCTTTTGAGAGAGGCTTCTAACGATGTACACCTTGAAGAATGGTTGAGACGGATATTCAACAATTCTGATAATAAGTCGTAGAAAAGAATTTCTACACCCAAGGAGTAAAAAGATGATCAAATCAGCAATGCTATCTACCATCTTATGTGTTCTCTTTGTCTTTTCAGTGAGGGGAGATTTCCTTCCAGAGGAAAACAGTGACGCGTTCGGACTGAAATATGGAGAATCGATTGCCGGTATCCCACCGAGTACGCCAAAAATTGATGGAAAACTTGACGATTGGAGATACGCTGTCTGGGTAGCCTTCGATTCAGAGAAGGAACTACTACGTGGTAAAGGCACATGGCAAGGAAAAGACGATCTTACAATGACATGGTCAACAATGTATGATGAAAAGAATTTCTATTTTGCTGCAGCAGTCCGAGATGATGAGTTTACACCAGCGGCAAATCCCGCTGAGTCGTGGAAAGGTGATACAATTTTCTTGTATATTGATTGGGAAAAAATAGGAGCCGGACAACCTGCATGTAAACCCAACTTTGCACGTATCAATAATAAAGCACGTGTTACTGACTACAGTGCTGTGAAAAATGCAGATCTTCCTAATTCTGATATTGCCATTGTTCCAACACCTGAATTAGGAAAGGGCGGCATGATTTACGAAGTAGCAATGCCGTTTGCATGGCTAACAAAAGTGAAAATAGAACAAGGATCCGAAGTCGGGTTTACACCCGGGTATGAGGAAGGCACGGATGATCTTGAAAAGAAGGGGGATCTTGTGTTTATGGATTGGCACGGTTTGAATCCAGATGATTCAGCAAATCTTGGTTTGCTGAAGTTTGAGGGTCCGCTTTCTGTTGATTCAACAGGAAAATTAGCGATCACCTGGGGTCAATTGAAAAATTTTGGGCAATAAAATTGCATATTTATGATAAATTATAAAAATAAGTAGACATTTTCTTTGGGTTGGTGGTTTGTAGTCGCACAATTCATTGCCAAATGCGCTTATGGCATTTGTTGATTTTCGCAAACACTACCCATAGGTGTCAATTTAGCGATAGATCCTCTTGTGGGAGGGCTTTGTCCGCCCGATGTCTTCTGTAGGAGCGACCTCCTGGTCGCGACCAGGAGGTCGCTCCTACAGA
>JAGWBU010000220.1 GCA_021295735.1 Candidatus Poribacteria bacterium
AACGTGAGTTTGATAAATAATTAGAAGTTACATATCATTGGCAACTGATAGTCATTTTCCTGGAGTTCTTTGTGTTTGAGTGAAGGTTTCTTCGTCAGACAGGTATAAGCGATCAAGGCAGCAACTGTGTTCACTTGAAAGTTAACAGGACTTCTATGCCGTGTGTGTTGTATTTCTGTCTGAGTTTTGAGTTCTTTATTCACCGACTCAATGAGCATCCGTTTTCGTAAAAGTGCTGCATCAGCCTGAGACAAAGGTTCAGGTTTCATATTCTTACGCACCTTGTAAATGAGTGCCACACCGTCTTCTTGGAGCCTCTCCCGCAGGTTTTTCGCGATGTATCCTTTATCGGCAAAAACTTTGCCAAAGAGCCCTTGACACAACTGTGGCACGGGTTTCCTGTCATCTACGTTTCCCGCTGTTACCATAGCTGACAAAAGCTCACCTTGGTCGTTGATGACGAGATGGAGTTTGAAACCATAGAACCACCCCATAGAGGTTTTAGAACGCCCCGCATCATCAGCGAAGACGCGATGCGTTGAAATCCGACGATTGTGGCAGACCGGGAGAGGCGTTGAGTCTATGAAGGAAATCCCGCGACATTCACCGAAACGGGTGTTTAGAAGAATAGACAACGGCACCAATACCTCTTGTGAGAGCTGCACAAAACGGCTATAACTGACAAGGTTTGGAAATGCCCAACGCAACTCGCAGCAAACATAATCCTGATAATAGGCTCTAAAGTAATAGGCTCTAAAGTTTTTATACCGCTTCTGATGAAAATGAACCAGTATCGTCATGACTTCGCTCGGATGAAGGCGCCTGGGTCTGCCGCGTGTATTGCCTGTGCCGAGTATTTCCGGCAACTGGTGTTGTGCTCGATATTGTTCATACAAAAGAAAAAAGTCGTCAATTTTTTGTGAGTATTTGGTATACTTCATAATAACAAAGGGGTTCTCTATTTACCAGTTTTTAATTATCAAACTCACGTTAATATTTAGATTTATTGAGGGTAGGCATACGGTCTGCCCTCTTTTCTGTTTCAGGGTTATTCAGTTTTCTATTTTTCGGCTATATTTTCACATTTTATAGTAAATTATGTAAATAAGTTCACTATAAATAACCCTGTTTTGTTTAAGTGAATGTTGACATTTCATCATCTTTGTGAAATACTATAAAACAGAAGATGCACACATTAATCGATACATGCTGCGTATTACAATCAATCACAGTAAAAATAAGAAATCCGCATGAAAAACCGATCATTTATCATTTTCTCAATATTGTATATCCTCTCAATATTATATCTTCCGAACGTTTTTGCACAAGATTCTCCGCAATTCAGTTTACCTGAAGGTGCCACAGCAAGGTTAGGTAAAGGCTATATCAGTCAGATACAATATTCCCCAGATGGCAAACACTTCGCGGTCGCAAGCTCAATCAGTATTTGGCTTTATGATACGGCAACCTATAAAGAAATAGCACTACTGACAGGTCATACAAGAAATGTTACTTGTATTGCGTTCAGTCCTGACGGTAAAACATTTGCAAGTGGTGAAGGTTGGGCAGATTACGCTATCCGTTTATGGGATATAGGCACAGGTGAACAAAAGCAGGCACTCAAAGGACATACGGGTGATGTCAAAAGCGTAGCGTTTAGTCCGGATGGAAAAACAATCGCAAGTGGTAGTGCGGACAATACTATCCGCCTGTGGGATGTCGCTACAGGAAAACACATTCGGACATTCAAGGAACATACAGGAGATGTCAATAGTATCACATTCAATACGGATGGTAGGACGCTCGTTAGTGGGAGTAGCGATGGAACGATACTTCTATGGAACATCACCACTTCAGATAGCACTAAATAGTAGAAATAAATGTGACTATAACAAAGCGTCTACCAACTCTGTAAAATTGTTCACTGTCACATCAGGTTGAAATTGCGTATCCTCATAAGGTAAGTTGTAACGATTGACAAACGCACCCCGATATCCACACGCCCGCGCACCCATAATGTCAAATGAGTTCGCGGATACCATTAGGCACTCACTAACTTCAAGACCCAACTTACCTGCAGCACCACGATAGACCGCTGGATGCGGTTTAAATGCCCCCACAGATGTAACAGAGATAACATCGTCAAAATCCCATGCAACCCTTTCTGTAACAAGGTATTCTAAAAACTCTGGATCCCCGTTGGACAATACCACTAATTGATACCGAGATTGTAGTCGTTCAAGCGCAGGTAAAACTTCTGGAAAGGGAGACAAGTGATGCCACCCTTGCATAAATGCTTCAACTGTAGCACTTGAAGCATTTATGCCGTTTCGTCTGAGCGTGTAGTGCAATGCACGGCGCACCGTTTCCAGGTAGCCGCTATGCCCAAGCATCATGATTGTGTCCTGATACTGCTCAATCCGTTGCCTGTAGCGCCACTGTTCCCAAAAATCACCCGCAAATATATCGGAAGCATCGTGGGCATCTAAAGATTCACGGATGAAAGGTGTAAGACTACCGCCTAAATCTAAAATTGTCCCGAATAGGTCAAAGGTAAGTGCTTTCGTTTCAGCAAAATTCGCCATGAAATATCCTTGAGGGTTGAAAATATAACTAATCCATAGGTCAATTTAGTGATAGATCATCTTGTGGGAGGACTTTGTCCGCCCGATTTTCTTCCAAATGCCCACCTTTATTGTAGGGCTTACTATTACCCATAAGTTTATGGAACATGTCCATCAATAAGGTTCTGACCGATATTGTTTTGTGTGT
>JAGWBU010000102.1:0-39619 GCA_021295735.1 Candidatus Poribacteria bacterium
TGGTGTCGGTTCTTGGTCACTGGGAACCACGTAATACAACCTTACAACATATTCAAGTGAGTCGTCTTGCGCAAAACTGTTCGGCACAAATGCAAGCATAGCAAAAGTTAGTAGCGTAAGAGTGAGACATAACATCGTTTTCATCTTTTGGTACTCCTTTATTGTAAATTGTTTACCATCTATGGCTGCTTGCCAGAGATTTTGAGTTTATGTAGGCAAGGTCCAGACACCTCACCCGACAGTGCAAAGATTTCATTCACCTTGAATAATCTTAAACTTATGCGCAGCTTCTTCCAAACCGACAAAACGACTATAAATCGCCACGTGACTCAGTTTGCCTTCCCAATTTCTACCACCACTTGCTTCGTCACCGAAAAGGAGTGGGTATAACTCCCAATTGCTGAAATCACCCTGTATTCCGCTGCCAGAGTGGACTAACTCTCCGTCAACATAGCAGTAGACGTTCCCAGCAAAATAACTCACGATAACATGCGTTGGTTTCCCTGATTCAAATTTACCGAAAGAGAATTCGCCGCCCATGCCATTTGTCCCAGTTCGCGGTGTGCGGATCCTAACAGCAAAGCGATTACCATCTTGTCCGAGGGTAAAGTTCCGATGGGTAACATCCTTTGAAAATGAGACGATACGTGCTGGACCGCTCTGATTGAGGTTATCTGTGGTAACAAGACATTCAATCGTTAATTGATTGCTTTGCTGGCAGGCAGCAAGTAGCGTCCCATTCTCATTCTTAACTACGAACGAGCCACCGGTTAGATTCATCTGTCCATCTTCAGTAAATTTTGCGCCACCACGTGTTTCAAGTTCGCTGCTATAAAATGGGTCATAACAGAGAATAATGAGATCATCGCGTGAACCAGGAAATTCTGTGTGAGTCCCTATATTAGCGGGAACGGCTGGTAACACATTAATTGTCAGCGCTGTCGTTGACGATATGCCTTCAGCGTCGGTAACCTGAAGCGTGGCTGTGTATTGCCCAAGTTTTTCATAGATGTGTGTTGGATTCGATTCATCGGATGTTGTGCCATCACCGAAATCCCAGTGCTGTGTTAAATCGCCTGCAGCCGAGAAAGCAACTGTTAGCGGTGCGCTGCCTTGCAGAACATCAGCGGATGCTTTTGCTTCAGGACGGATTTTCTCACCCGGTGCGTAAGGCGTAAAACGGTATGCAAAATCACTTTGCGGGGAAGCGAACGTATATTCGCCTGGTTGTGCAGTGCCGATAGGTAGGACCTTCATGTTCCACGTATCAATACCATCAATTTTATAAGGTCGGTCTCCGGGCAGTTGGACTGTTATCGTTTGCGGTTCGGTAGTGTAAACAAGGTAGTATTCTCCCTGTTTAGCGAGGACGTATCGCCCCGCGTCATCCCCAACCGGTTCAAGCGTATCAAATGGTGGTGCATCTGCCATGAAATCTTTGAGAAATGCTATCCGAGGTGGACTTTCACCGCGTAGGACACCTCCCTTTGCCCACCACAGCAGGTCTTCAGGATGTTTGTATGTTTCGCCATGTCCGACGTAGCACCCTGAAACAGTTCCTGCCCAAAAGTGTTGCACCATCTGCCGTGCGGTGATATTTCCCCATCCGTGCGGAATATCCCCTTCATAACGACATTCATCGTAGATAACAGGTTTGCCGTATTGGGTGCGATAACGGATACCTTGTGCCATATTAGAAGTTTGGATACTGGTGTGCGTCACCCAAGATTTACTGTGGTCATACCATCCTCTGCAGTTGTGGATGCCACGCAGACGTTGATACGGGTCATGGTCACGGATAATCTGGAAAAACCGATCCCAATCAGATTCCTCTTTCGCAGGCATAATGTCATATTCATTTGCCAGTGACCACCAAACATTACGGAAAGCCGCCAAGCGCGCAACGGCATAACGGATATACCGATCATCGCTTTCAGCATCCATATTCTCAAAATCCCATCGATCATAGGTGTGGAAAAGGATAATATCCGCTTCAATACCAAGGTCTAATAGGTCTTGTACGCGTTGCTCAAAATGCTGCCAGAATTCGGGGTTGAATTTTGTGAAATCCCAATCTTTTAGTGGTTTTCCTTCATACGGGTAGTAGACAGGTTCATTTTTGTTGTAGACGTAATCCTTCGGAAAGATACACATTCGCATCTTGTTGAAGGGGGCTTTAGCGAGGGTTTTGAGGGTCTGTTCCTCCATCGCCTCTCCCTGATGTGTCCATGCGTAGCACGTCGTTCCAAACTGATGATACGGCGTACCGTCAGCATATTTTAGGTAGAAATCCTTATGCACTTGTACCGGTCCGTGGTTTTTATCGGACGGTTCAATGCATGTAAACTGCCCCGTTTTGCCGTTGAGTTCAGCGCTGTTGCTTTTTGTAGTATAGGTCCATTCCCCGACTTCATCAGGCATGAATCGGATTTTGTATATTCCGTCTCCATCGTAGAACCCGTGTGGTTCAAAAGTGCGACCCCCTTTTATATCACAGCGTTTAAATTCTGCTGTTAATTCTACCTCAATAAACGGGTTTTCCGTATTTTGTCCATTCAGTGTCAATTCATATATTCCCCAACGTTCAACCATAGACTCCTCCTTGTCTTGTGTCAACTGTGCCAAAGTATCCCCAACCAAAATAATTCCGATGAGGGTTACTATAGAAAAAATCTGTTTCAACATCCAACCTCCAGTTATCAAGTTACTGAGACTTAGCGATAAGATAACGAGGTTTCTCTTCCGAAGACAATATCTATTATGCTGCTCAAGTATACTTGAAAAATCAACGTGCGTCAAGAAATTCTGACGTACCCGATCTGAAGTTAAGACTACTTTTTAAACATACTTGTCCAGAAATTGAACAGTAACCTGATACTCTGTTATACGAATTGGCAAAAAATCCTGATTTAGACCTGTTTTACCATAACATTATCTTTGGCATAAAAATTGCGCTGTGTTGCCAAGTATAGAACTACGAAATCGTTCCTCTTATTAAAAAACTATATAGCAGAGGATGAATTATGATTAGATGGAAATACCTACTCTTTATACCGATCTATTTACCGGTTATCGGCTGCGCTGCACTTTTTACAGAACAGGAATATGTCTTGATTGAGCAGCCAGTTGACGAAAAGGCGGTATTCTACGGGATGATTTTTTCTATGCCAGAAAAAGCAGATGTGCGCAAAATTGTGCTGCTCGGCAGGGGAAAGACCCAAAACATTGAGATTTATGTGCGTGACAAACGCAATCGATGGGAACCGAAGAAGAAAATACCAGGGGGAATTAGGTTTCCGTATGAAATTTTTCTTATTGCTGAGACAGACGCTATCAAAATCATCAAACCTACAACGACGGGGACGGGCCATATTGATACAGTCCAGTTTTACACGATTACAGACAAAAAGGAGGAAAATAAATGATATATCTACGTATATTTACATGTGTACTATTTCTTACATTGATGATTCCGTTCCGTGCCAAAGCAGCACCACCTTCGCCGGCAGGTGGCAACTATTTAGTTCTTGACGGTGTAGATGATTACGCTGAATTGGACTTTGAAACATTTGGTATACTTTTACCTGCAGACACAGATGAATTCACCGTTGAAGCGTGGGTTTATCCGACAAAGCCCCCTGACGACAATATTACCGCAATCATCCTCAGTCAACAGGTCCGAATGCGCGTTGTAAGCGATGATTATGCCGGATATCAGTTCGTAAAGAATCGTATTGATTGGAAGAAAGGGGACCTGCTCCTAATAACCGATGCACATGTTGCCGGATGGGGTGGGGATGCAGTAACACCGTTTTTTCCGATCACCCTCAGTTTGAATCAGTGGCATCACATCGCTTTTCAGGCAAAAGGAAAACGGACGTCGACCATCGTTAATGAAGTTGTCAAAACGATGGGACAAGGAACAATTATTGGAGATGATTTATCAAAATTCTGGCGTCCAAAGGACTTTACGCTCGGTGGTTTTGGGAAGCAAATTCAACCACCCAATTTAGGTGGCTTCTTTTGGCATTCCTTTACAGGATATATTGATGAGGTACGCATTTCAACTGATGCTCGTTACGACATTGACAAAAAGAGATTTTTACCTGAAGAAAAGTTTAGAAATGATGGAAAGACTGTCGCGTTATGGCATTTTGATGAACCGAGTAGGGAGCGGATGTTCTTAGATTCATCGGAAAATGGGTATCATCTGATGGGTAAAAATGGCGCAAAGACTACTATCCCGCTTGCAGTTAATGCACAAGTCAAACTCACAACTACATGGGGACAACTTAAAAAATGAAATCTTCAAAAAGAATCCTTCTAACAGTTATATTTTGGTCTGTAATCGGTTGTTTACTCATTGCCAATTTATCTTGGGCAAAAGACTATATAATCTATACTATCGGAGGCGACGGTGTCTATGCAATCAAGACTAACGGAACCAAACCCACCAAGTTGTTTGACGCACCTGCCGCCCGACCATCACATGATGGTCGATATTTAGCCGTGTGGCGACCGGGACAGGTACTTGAGATATGTGAAACAGGAACTGGCAAGCGTATCAAAGAAATAAGACTTGATGTTCAACTATATTGGGATTTCGCATGGTCTCCTGATGGAAAGTGGATTGCGTATCTCGGCCTTAGCCCTGGGATTTCTGAAATCTTTCTTATCTCCGTTCAAAGTGGAGAAGTCCGCCAATTAACATCCCATCAACGACGTCTACGACGGCTCGTATGGGCACCAGATTCACGTTCGATTTTTTATATGGATTTTAATACGAGTCGGACAAAATATTGGGAGGTTGATATTCCAAAACCAAGAAGGCCCAAAGAGTATAATCTATTTCACAAAGGTGCCGCATTCCTCGGCACACCCGGTGCTTTCTTTAGCTTTTCACACGATGGTAAGCATATTGCATACGGTTCAGCAGCAGGTGATGGGGGTGTTTACGTTGCCAAGGCGAATAGCACCAATCATCGTAGGTTAAATCCAAATGGTTCATATCGAACGTATCGTGTAGCGTGGTCACCTGATGATAATTATATCGCATTTTTTTCCTATTACCATGAAACTCGGTCAAGCGTCCTATATACTATTTCTCGACACACTTCTAAAATGCGACGCCTCGTTGAAATACCTAATGCCGCTTATGGTTTGACTTGGGCAGATGTTTCTGCACTTTCTGTTGAGCCAGTGGGGAAACTTACAACTATATGGGGAGAGCTTAAACGCTGAATTCTTCAAATAGACAGTTAGATTCATCCGATACGAAATCAGACATCAAAGTAATTTGTAGACATCATGAAAACATTTACCGCCCTTTTTAAACAAAACTTGCTGGCTTTTCTTATCCTTATTAGCATTGCAGGGATTCCGCCTGTTACATTTGGTATTGAACCTATTGGCACAATTGGACAACCGATTCCAGAACAGCACGCGTTTCTTAACAATGAAACGATTGTACGCGTTGTACCAACACATATTCAGGTCATAAATGTCAAAACAGGTGCGGTCACAGACGAATTCGGTGAGCGGACGCGTTATAGCAGTGTAGTATTTAGTCCGACTGCGGAACATTTAGCAATTTTGAATCGCACGATAAATTCATTGATGACCACCGTAAACATCTGGGATGTCAATAACAGGCAACTTATAGCCCGATGGGAGATAGCAGCTCGCATATCTGATGATGAAACAGCGTTTAGTCCTACACAACCTATATTTGCGACTGCTATCGCTCGTGAAATACATCTATGGAACTGGCAAAATGGGGAAACTATTGGAAAGTTGATACGTGAGGATTTGCCATCAGATCGGGCAATGGTTTTTAGTAAAGACGGTCGTCATCTCATTGTTGCTGCAAACAATTCTAAGCTTGAGTTATGGAACATTGAAACACGCAGCTTAGAGGCACAGTTTGTAGGGGAAAACGTTAGCAGTGCTGAAGAATTAGTCATCAGTCCTGATGACACGACCATTGCAATGTACACGTTAAATTCAGGTTCATTTTATGCATGGGATTTTAATACGCAACAGATGTTATGGCACAAAGGAGGTGGCACGGGGCATGTTGTTGCTATAGCATTTAGTTCTGACAGTAGACATTTATATGTTGCGAACCGGACAAGTGCGTTACAAGGAAATGGCAAGGGTGGTTGGCGAGGATGGGACGATCAGGTGCGCGTCTGGGATGTCAAATCAGGACAACAGATTGATACATTCGGTAGCGAGTTTCGGTCGTTAAAGTCAATGACGCTATCGCCAAACGGGAAAACAGCGATCCTGCATTATCAAGATGCTGTTGTATTATGGGATGTTGAAAAAAGGAAGCAGTTGAAAGTGTGGACTGATTATATCAGTGGCTGGGATAATGCTTTAACACCTGACGGTAGGTCCTTAGTCTCTGTATCTCGAAACTCAATAAAGGCATGGGACATCTCTTCACAACAGATGCGTCTATTCACTTCTGTTGAAAATAGCCTATTCCGAGAATTTTCCATCTCTCCTGACGGGCAAAAACTGGCGGTTGGTCGGGACCCTTGGATTGAGGTGCGCGATCTACAGACAGGGAAAGTTGTTACGCAATTTAAGTACCACCAAGGAATTACTGACATTACATTCAGTTCATCTGGTAAATGGGTGGCAGTAAGGAGGCATAGCAATATCCAACTCTTCAATGTTGAAAATCCAGAAATGAATCAGATAGTTTCTACGGGCGATGCACCTGATATTGACATCAGCTCATATTTTACCTTCAGTGAAAATGACGAATATTTGGCAGCTTCAACACGCACGTACAACAATCAAGGTTGGCAATATTGGATATTATTATGGAAACGCGAGGGAGATATTTTCCACTTTCAATATACATGGCAGGCACCTAAACTTGATAGTTTTTCATATTCAAGAGCAGCGTTTGTATCTGACGCAAATGGTTCAATAGTTTTGGCAGTTCCCAGACGAGAAGAAATCCAAATTTGGGAACTACTACCAGATAATCCACAACTTGCGACAACTTTAGAAGTAGGTTTTCCAGTACACTTTAGCCCAGATGGTTGGTATCTATTAGGTGAACAAGATCGCATCCTTCAAATCTGGAACTGGCAGACAAATACACAAATTGACCACCAGCCGATATCCGAATATTTTGACCTCAGTCAGAATGGCGCTGTTCTGGCATCTTACGATGATTCGGGACAAATTCAGATATGGGATGCAACAAAACTCTTACCTCCACAACCTCAACCTACCGCTGTTGAACCTAAAGGTAAGAAGTTCGTTACACTCGGACAAATAAAGCGTAACCAGCTGCTACAAAACTTTCCTAACCCATTCAATCCAGAAACTTGGATTCCGTTCAGACTCGCAGATGAGCGCCATGTCACAATTCGCATCTATACCCCAACAGGTAAGTTAGTCCGCTCACTATCCCCTGGAATCTTGTCTGCGGGGGATTGGGATGGACGCAATGATAAAGGCGAACCGGTGAGCAGTGGTGTTTATCTCTATACCATCAATACAGGTGACTTCTCCGCTACACGCAAAATGCTAATTCGGAAATGAGATGGATTTGGCAGCGTACCAATACATCTTTGCACTCAATGGTTGCAACATCACCCGTTTGGTTGATTGAGAATTGGCGGGTGGTCAGTGGATGCCCAAAATTGTGCAATGTCAGGTGCCGTTGCACGTTCTTGTGCAGGCTATTCGTATTCAATCCTTCCTGGCATTGTATTTCTGCGCTTCTCCCGTCAATTGTCTTTGGCACAAAAATTGCGCCTGTTATCAATACATGTAACAACAAAGAACTCTTTTCAGCCAAGCTTCTCAGCAGATGAAATTGGATTGTGTTAGATGTTAATCTACAAATTTGGAGATACACATGAACATGAAAACACTTATTGCTCATTTCAGACAAAACCTTCATTTCTATGTTGCTCTGATTTGCATTGCTTGTGTTCCCTGCTTGGTGCAAGCGATTGAACCTATCGCCACGCTTGGGCAGCGACCTCCAGAAAAACACGCCTTTCTCACTGATCAGACCATTTTGCGTGTTCCATATTTAGGTCCAAATTTCCAGATTGTTGACCGTGAAACGGGAAAAATAATTGACGAGTTCGGTAACCGCACCAGAGGTAGCGATATTGTGTTTAGTCCAAATGCTACACATTTAGCCACCCTGGACTACTCTTCTGCTTCAAAATCAACTACCGTAAACATTTGGGATGTCAATACACAAGAACAAATATCCGAATGGGAAATAGGACACAGAACGGAGATAGCAGCATTTAGCCCCACTCATCTCTTGTTTGCCACCACCTATAATAATGAGATTCATTTATGGAATTGGCAAACCGGAGAACTTGTTGGAACAATGGCAGGCAATCGACGCAAGCGCGAACCTTGTTATGTGGTTAAGGAATTAAACGGGAACGGTATTGCTAAGTATTGTTCAAGACCTGAAACGAATGATGATATGGTGTTTACTCCAGACGGAAAGCACCTCATCGTCGCATCCAAACGGCCAGATATAGAATTATGGGATGTTGAAGCACGTCAATTGGTAGGACATTTTGAGGGACATACAGGTAATTGGGTTGATGGATTGGCTATCAGTCCAGATGGAATATACCTCGCTTCATTTGAAAGCAAATCGGACCTTGTGTATATGTGGGATATCGCGACAAGACAACTGTTATGGAGAGAACCGATTGATGAAACCAGAATTTCAGATGTGGTATTTAGTGCAAACAGTCAACACCTATATGCTGCGGATAAAAATGTATATATATGGGATGTTAAATCAGGTCAACAAATTGACACATTCGGAAACGATTTTATGGCATTGCAACAGATGATATTATCACCAGACGGAAAAACCATGCTTCTTCAATATGACGGGAGTTTTTGGTGGGGAGGCGTTATTGAACTCTGGAAAACCGAAACCAGACAGCAGTTGAAAGTATTCACTGATTTTGTGGGTGGGGTACCTAAGCTAAGTCCTGACGGTCAAACAATGGTCACTGTTGATTCCAATTTTATTAAAGTCTGGGATATTCCCTCACAACATATACGTTTTTTGATTTCTGGATTTTATTTTTTTGAAAAAGGTGTTGCCATTTCTCCAGATAGCAAACGAATTGCTTATAGCAAATATCCTTGGGTTGAAGTGGCAGATATTCAAACCGGTAACGTTGAAGCGCAATACCGAGATCACTTTGGTCTTCTTGATCATGCTTCCTTCAGTTCCTCTGGAAAATGGCTTGCAGGAGTGAATGAATGGGGATATCTGTTTCTTTTTGACGTGGGTAATCCAAAGGAAATTCACAGAGTCCGCATAAATTTCCAACTTAATTGGCCTAATGATTTCTATCAGGTTGCTTTCAGTGAAAATGATGAATATATGGCTGCTTCTGCTCGGACAGGGGCACGTAATAACTATCAGTACTGGATACTATTATGGAAACGCAAAGGGGACAATTTCGAATTTCAATACAAATGGGAGACTCCAGAACACAGCGGTTCTTCATATTCCTCACTTGCCTTTGCCTCTCCAGATGATGGCTCAACGGTGTTGGCAGCATCATCAAAAAATTCAGAAACCCGAATATGGAAAATTCTACCTCAGAATGCTCATCTTGTAAATACACTGATGGCTGCAGCCGAGCCGATACATTTCAGTCCTGATAATAGGTATCTCTTTACTGATCGATATCGCGAACTTCAGATATGGGATTGGCAAACAAGTAGACCGATAAAATATCCGTCAATTCCAGATTATCGTGGTATTAGTCAAGATGGATCAATTTTAGTATCCGAGGACGAAATTGGACGATACCTTATCTGGGATGCCAAAAACTTATTCTTAACCCTACCTTATCCTGTTGAACCTAAAGGCAAGCAGTTTGTTACACTCGGACAAATCAAACGGAATCAGCTGCTACAAAACTTTCCTAACCCATTCAATCCAGAAACTTGGATTCCGTTCCAACTTGTGGATGAAAGCCATGTCACAATTCGCATCTATACCCCAACAGGTAAGTTAGTCCGCTCACTATCCCCTGGAATCTTGTCTGCGGGGGAGGACGCAATGATAAAGGTGAACCTGTGAGCAGTGGTGTTTATCTCTATACCATCAATGCCAGGGATTTCTCTGCCACACGCAAAATGCTAATTCAGAAATGAGAACTGGTAATTGGCGCTGAAATCCACAAACTGAAAATTTGCCCTACGAAATCAACACAATTTTTGACACATCCCAGTTCTTCGTTGCTAAGGAGGGACAAAGCTAATGAACAAGTTAAAACGAGCGATTTATCCTCTGCTTGTAGCGACTTGCATCCTTAGCGCGTCTATGTTCTATGGTTGTGGCGCGGATAGCCTCGGACCGTATGAACCCCTCTTACCTGCAATTGAATCGGAGGAAAAATTCTCTGATAGATTCCAATTAGAAGAAGAACCACAAGTCTTCTATGATTTGTATGGTAAAGGAATTGTGGAAGGTAACGAACTCAGCAAATATATTGACCGGAAAGAATTTGACAAGAATGGTAAATTAATTGTTGGTTGGGGAGGTCAGCTTGATAGTCTACGCTTCACAGCGCAACTGGACCGGACAATCTTGGTTGAAGAGACCTTTCTCGGCAGACATACTGAGTTTGTTATTGGCGATCATCTAAGATTCAAACCCGACTCCCTGTTTCCAAACCGATATATTATATACAAAACTGAGTTTGATGGGCTTCGATGGGATATTTCTTTTGCCCAAGAGCACCATCTCTTTACGCTCATTCACTCACGTATTTCTAACCCTGTTAGGATAACAGATGCTCCTGCGCAAAATGAAAGACTCGGACTGGAACTTGGACGACGAAACGGGTTGAACCAAATTAGCGGCGTCAGGAACATTGAAAACGCACGACTCATCGGCTTTCGCGGTCAGGGGCTTTTAGGTGAAAATTTCCGAGTCGGATATACTTATGTAAATTTGCATAAAGAACATCCGGAACGCCTGATAAATTCGCTAATGGGGACCGTGCCCAATACACCGCCTGAAACAATCTCTATTGTTTTCCGTGATGACTCACCTGAGGACAATCACACGAGTGCATTCACTGATTTCGAGGCTTATGATCCTGACGTACATAGCGATAATATCCAAGGTGGTGTCGGTGCAGCTTTTAAAAGTATGAAGATTACCATCGTTACACAAGAACTTGAAGAATTAATCCCTCAAGACATAGAAGAAGGCATTGAACCTGCCCTGCTACCTGAGCAGACTCGCCAATTTGAAGTTTATGCCAACCAAGTTGTACCAATTGATCACGCTGGAGGTCCATCCGAGATACGTAATTCTGTTGACGGGAAGTGGAAAATCGTCAACGGTTTCAATAAAATGAAATTTGACCTTATTCTTACTGATGAAAAGATTAACATTGACCCAAGAACAGTCAAATCTATCGTCCTTGACATGATTGTTGCTGGTGATTACAACATTGCTGTAATTGGTTTCAGTGAAGCAAATAAAGCATCGTCAAATCCCGAATTACAAGAGTGGATTAAAACTGAAGATGGCAACATTCAGATGCCGTATCGCGACATAATTGAGGCGCCGGGGAATTACGGGCAATCTCCAGATTACATCCAAAACAGGAAAAAACTTAAAGACAACCCCAGTGAATGGAAAGGTGAAGGGAGACCTCGGAAAGTCCGATACCGTTATGGTGCTGCACGTGCTGCAACACTCTACGGAATTGACCTTGAAGGGACTATCGGTAATGTTCGCGTCAGGGTACAATACTCTATAAACGGTAAATACAAACAGTATCCTACAATCCCGAAAGATAAAGTAGGATTTAGTCGAACCCAAACCACTGTTAAAACCCCCAATGGTGAAGAACTATCCGGTGTTTCTATTGATCGCAGGACTGGACTGCCTGTAGACACAAATGGCATCCCGACTTATTCGGAAACCGAAGGCGAACGATTTGAAGTTTTTTTAGGCGGGGACGGAACAGATGAAGATGGCAACGGAAAACTTGGCAGAGAAAAAGCATGGTTCGTCCAACTTGAAACTCGCTTTGAAAAACTTCACTTAGAAGGTGTTTTGTATCATATTGACCCAGGCTACACGACCAACTATCTGAATTTCGGTGCACATCCTGAACGTGGTGAAATTTTTACGCTTGAAAAAGGCAGACCTGGTATTCCTTTGGAAGACCGAATTGCAGAAGAACAAATTCCATGGGATGATATCAATTACGCACTCATTGAAGATGACGATGATGGCGATGATTGGCCCGATGATGATGACTTTGATGGGGTAATTCCACGCGCTGATGACCGAGATCAGAATGGGATATTAGACTTTCAAGAAGATTTTCTTATTTTTTATGCTGACCCACCCGTGTTTACCAACCTTTCCGATCTCAATAATAACGGCACTATTGATTCAATTGAAGATGATTTTGAACCACAATACGAATATGGGATAGACCGTCAAGGGTATCACCTCAAAGCGGAATATGACGTGCTTGCTAACTTGTCTGTCCAAGTTGGTTGGTTAAACGAAAGCGAAATTTCAAGCAGGCGTAAGAATAACTCCAAATACATATATGTCACTTATAAACGCGACATCCCCGATTTTGGTAACTTTCTCTTCCAAAATCAATTTGTCCGTGTGCAGGACGATATTCCGGATTACACAATTACATTGCCTGTTGGAGAATTGGAACCGATTCACATTAATGATGAACTTGATTTCTACAACGCACGTTCAAATACAACAACGCTCCAATGGCTTTATACTGCAGTACCAAACTTGACACTCGAAGCTAAATGTCTGGTTGTCATGCAAAAACAGTTTGAACAGGATAAAGAAAGGGCACTTTTCACGGATGTTGAATACGACCCGGCATCGCAGAACTTTGAACCTGATGAACGCGTTGACTTTATGGTGCCCATTGAACAGGTTCGGACCTCCGGGCAAAGACGAGAATATCCGTTCTATCCTGATCATGGAATTAATGCGCATGACCCAACTGACACCGGTTTAATCTATGACGATGCAAACTGGAAAAAACGCCGTTACGCCGAACGAAACATTCGTAATCAATTAACCATTCTGAAGGCGAGTTACGAAATACCACTGGGGAATCTCCCATTTGTTAACAGATATGCTGAAGATTTCGCACTAACACCTATGGTTAAGTATGTCTGGGACCGAGCTTTTGACCGAACGGCAGATGAAATTCCAAAAATGCTCAACCCAGTATTGTTTCTCCCAACCGACGACCAACCGTTTGAATATTTGCGATTCAATCGTCGAAGTCGAGAGGATATACTCGGTGTCCGGCTTGATTACCAGTTTGCCCCGAGCGTAAATATCCTTGGAGGATTCCAATATAGGAAGTTTACGAACCGGGATAATAACTTCAAGAACTACTTGCGAAATTTCTCATCTGACGTCAGCGTTCCAATCCTATACCGTCCTGACTTGCGAACTCGTATTTTGGAAATTCAAGCTATCAATCAAGGTGAGTGGCGCGGCTTCTATATCGTCATTCTCGCGGGTCACCGTAGAACCACTCACTTATTCCAGAATACGATTAGTAATATAACGTATGTGCAAGCGATGATAGGTTTCTAAATGTCAACCATGAGAATAATATAATTCAGTGAATTTTCAATGTAAACGATCTTTGGACAGTGAAAATGTTCATCTATAAGAAATAGGAGACTTGTCATGAAATCACTTACCACCCATTTTAGACAAAGCTCGAAGATTCATATCGCACTAATTTGCATTTTCTGCATACCACATATTGCATTTGCGATTGAACCTATTGCTACGATTGGGCAGCCGCTGCCTGAAAAACATGCGCTTCTGAACAATGAAACGATCTTACGCGTTGTTCCTACACACATTCAGATTGTTGATTTCACTACAAATGAGGTAATGGAAGAATTTGGTGAAAGAACAGTTTACAGTGATGTAGTAATCAGTCCAAATACTGATCATTTAGCTATTCTGAATCACTCCTTTGATCCGAAAATGACCATCGTGAATATCTGGGATGTCAATCACCAACAACTTATTTCGCAATGGAAGATAGCATCAATTATTGATGATAATGACGCAGCATTTAGTCCTACACAGCCTATATTAGCGACCTATTTACCAAGTGAGATACATTTTTGGAATTGGAAAACTGGAGAATCTGTTGGAAAACTGCCACGTGAGAATTTTCCATCTCTTCGTTCTATGGTTTTTACTCCTGATGACGAACATCTTATCGTTGCCTCACAGCATAATCTTGAGTTGTGGAATGTCGAAACGCAGATCTTACAAGGAAATTTTGCTGAACAGAATCTTGACGGGATTGAAGATATGGCTCTCAGTCCTAATGGTAAGATGGTAGCAGCATTTGAATACGATTCAACCTTAGTACATCTATGGGATGTTGAAACACGCCAAAAGTTATGGCATCGAACAAGTGGTATTGGTAGGATTTCAAATGTGGTATTCAGTCCAGATAGTCAACGCCTGTATGTTGGCACAAGTACAGCTGGATTGCATCGGTCTGGGGCTACTCCCTATACTGGTTGGGATGACAAAGTGCGCGTCTGGGATGTTATGTCTGGAGAAAAAATAGATACTTTCAGCACTGATTTTCGTTTTTTAGAATCAATTATACTTTCTCCAAATGAGAAAACAGCAATCTTAGAATATTGGGATGGTGATGTAGTGTGGGATATCGCTAATAATCGAGAGCACGATGTGTGGGCAGACTATGTCAGAAACCGGTTCATTTATGATGTTGCATTGAGTCCTGATGGAAAATCCTTAGTTACAGTATCATGGTCATTCATTAAGACATGGGATGTAACTTCACAGCAAATGCAAGCACTTGTTCCCTCCGAAGGCTATGCATTTGATGGTTTAGCGATCTCTCCAGATAATAAAACATTCGCTGTTGGCAAGGATCCATGGGTTGAGCTACGCGACATTCAGAGCGGTAGAGTGAAAATTCAATTTCCGCATTACGTTTCAGGTGCTCTGGAAATCGCCTTTAGCCCCTCTGGAAAATGGCTCGCAGTGGTGAATGATTGGAATGATCTGTTGTTTTTAGACACAAATAATCCCGATAAAATCCAGAAAGTCAACACAAAAATTGAAAATGATTCACCCGACTTTCAAGATATTGCCTTCAGTGAAAATGATAAATATTTGGCAGCTTCCTGTCGCACTGGGAAAAACAATACATATAAATACTGGATTGCACTTTGGAAACGCGAACACGAGACATTTATCCTTCAATATGTATCACAAGTTCCAAGAATTTATTCATCACCTGCCTTTTCTATAGGAGGAGATGGTTCAATAGTGTTAGCAGCTTACGGAGGTAGAGAAATCCACATTTGGAAAGTTCTGTTAAATGGGTTACAACATTTAACTGCGTTTGATGGAGATGACCCGGTGCAATTTAGCCCAGATGGTCGTTATCTCTTTGCAAATCAAGACAATAACTTCCAAATCTGGGACTGGCAAAGAAACAGGCCTGTCAAACATACACCTTTTCCAGGAATATCTGTTCTCAGTAAAGATGGTTCTGTTCTGTTATCGCCTGATAGGAGTGGTCAATACATGGTTTGGGATATAAAAGAACTGCTTTCTTTTCTACCCTATCCTGTTGAACCTAAAGGCAAAAAATATGTCACACTCGGACAGATAAAGAAAAACCAACTGCTACAGAACTTCCCTAACCCATTCAACCCAGAAACATGGATTCCATTCAAACTTGCGGACAAGAGTGATGTAACAATTCGTATCTATACCCCAACCGGCAAGTTGGTGCGATCTCTTTCACCGGGAATCATGTCAGCCGGGGATTATTCCTCACAAGCGCAAGCAGTGCACTGGGATGGACACAATGATGAGGGCGAGGCGGTCAGTAGTGGCATTTATCTCTATACTATCAATGCTGGCGACTTCTCTGCCACACGCAAAATGCTTATCACGAAATGAGAAGGTTGACGAAGTTGCAAACTCTCACATATTAGGAGTCAATGATATGAATAATCTGATCTCAACACTAAAGCGAATTGCATTTATTTTGGTAGTGTTTTTGCTCATATCTACTGTCCAAAGTCCCAGTTACGGACAGGGAAGAGGAAAGATATACTGGACAGAATTTGATTCAGACACCAAAAAGGGTAAAATTAGACGTGCTAACCTTAACGGGTCCTCCGCTGAGAACGTTTTAACGGATATACCACCGATAGTAGATTTTGCTTTGGATTTACGCAACCGTAAGATATATTGGTCGGAAAACTACACAGCTAAAATCCAACGTTCGAACCTTGATGGTTCGAATGTCGAAAACATCGTCACAGGATATGATCTACCACCTGGAGGAGGAGGGATGAGTATTCGATGCCGCAATTGGAAATGTGAGGGCACGGCGACCCCAAAAGATGGAGCCCCGATTAATCTAACGCACGAACAGTTAATTGACCCAAACTGCATTGCCATAGATTCCGATGCAAACAAAATATATTGGGGAAACGGACACTTAGATATATTTCAGCGTGCGAACTTTGACGGATCTGATATTGAAGATATTATTATTAAAGAACGGATTTTGCCTTTTGAAATTAAGTTTAAACAGTGGCTTCAGCCCCTGAGTATTGAATTGGATTTAGAAGCAGGTAAAATTTACTGGACTGACGCATACGGTCGTAAAATCCAACGTGCAAACTTTGACGGTTCTGACGCTGAGGACCTTGTTACGGATATGCGTACAGCATACGGTTTAGCATTGGACATGAGCGCGCGTCAGATGTACTGGACAAACACTGTTACAGGGAAAATTCAGCGCGCATTTCTTAATGGTAATAAGGTTGAAGAACTCGTCACAGGATTACGTTTTCCATCCGACATTGTCTTAGATATACGAGCACGTAAGATGTACTGGATAGATATAGATTTGGATACAGATATAGGCAAGATGCAACGTGCAAACCTTGATGGTTCCAATGTCCGAGATATTCTTACGGGATTGGATTATCCATCGGATATCGCTTTGGACCCTAACGGATTTTACGATGTTTCTTCCGATACAGATAAGTTGACAACGACTTGGGCAAATATGAAAAGCCAGTAATGTTTACAAAACAGGAGTATTGACATGAAAAATCAAGTTTTAACACAAAAGCGGATCATGTTCATTTTAATTGCAGTTTTGTTGGTTTTTGTCATTCAAAATATAAGTTACGCGCAAGGAAGAGGTAAAATATACTGGACAGAAACAGCATGGAATTGGAGATCTAATATAGGAAAAATCAGACGGGCGAACCTTAATGGAACCGCTGCCGAGGACCTCGTAACGGGACTGTTCGGACCGGTAGATATCGCTTTGGACTTACAAAACCGTAAGATGTATTGGACTGACCGCACCTTAGATAAAATCCAACGTTCAAACCTTGATGGGACAAATGTTGAAGTTATTGTCAAAAAAGACACTTTAACAATTTCGCCGAACTGTATCGCTTTAGATGTCAATTCAAATAAGATTTACTGGGGAAACTGGCGTAGAGAGATTATTCAACGTGCGAACCTTGACGGATCCGATGTTGAGAATCTTACTATAGAAGAACGGATTTTACCACAGAATTTAATTATCGATCAATTGATTTCTGCACAAAACATAAAATTGGACTTGAAAGCGGATAAGTTGTACTGGACTAATGTATTTGGCGGTAAAATAGCACGCGCGAACCTTGATGGATCCAACGCTGAAGACCTTGTTACTAAAAACAAAGGGGTGTATGGTTTAGCACTGGACATACAAGCGGGTCAGATGTACTGGTCAAATGCGGCTACAGGTAAAATACAACGTTCAAATCTTAATGGATGGAATGTTAAGGACATCGTTACAGGATTGAGATATCCGCACGGTATTGAATTAGACATGCGTTCACGTAAAATATACTGGGTAAATTGGGATTGGGAAACTTTTACAGGTAAAATACAACGCGCTAATCTTGATGGGTCCAACGTCACAGATATACTTACAGGATTGGATCGTCCTTCTGCTATCGCTTTGGACCCTAACGGATTTTACGATGTTTCTTCCGATACAGATAAGTTGACAACAACTTGGGCAAACGTAAAAATTCAGTAATGTATACAAAACAGGAGTACTGACATGAAAAATCGGGTTTTAGCGCAAAAGCGTATCGTGTTAATTTTCGTTGCGATATTGCTGGCTACTGTTGTCCAAGGTTTAAGTTACGGGCAAGGAAGTGCCAAAATATATTGGACAGAATCAGATAAAATCAGACGGGCAAACCTCGATGGGTCCAATGTGGAAGACATCTTAACAGAATTGGAGTCGCCGAGAGATATTGCCTTGGACCTGCATAACCGTAAGATGTACTGGGTTACCTATAACTTTGACCACTCAAAAATATACCGTGCAAACCTTGATGGGTCAAATATTGAAGTGATTTTCAATCGCGAAGCACAGATTGCAGAACAGAAAAAACGCCTACATTCTCCCGTCTGCATCGCCATAGACACCAATGCAAGTAAAATATATTGGGGTAATTGGATAGCACCATGGGGAATTTCGCGGGCAGATAATGACGGTTCCAATATTGAGGACATTATAATTAAGCCTGTGGAGGGCGCCGTATTTGGACCAAGAGTTGATGCCGAGAATATCCGACTTGATGTGAAGGAGGGTAAGATGTATTTTGTAGACTCTTTAAATGATAATATCGCCCGTGTGAACTTTGACGGTTCTAATTACGAAAAACTTGGTATTAGTATAATTCATCACGTCGGGCTTGCGCTTGACCTACACAACCGCAAGGTGTATTGGACCCACATCTCCTTAAACCAGATTAGAAGGACATCATTTGATGGCGATAATACTGAAACCCTATTAGAAGAGTTGAGTTTTCCAAATAATATTGCATTAGACCTCCGTTCACAGAAAATGTACTGGGTAGAAAGGGATACACAAAAGCAGAATGGGAAAATAATACATACGGGTAAAATTCAACGGGCAAACCTTGATGGAACAAATGTTACAGATATTCTGACGGAATTGAAAGGGGTGTCTAGCATCGCTTTGGACACCGAGGGAGTTTACGATGTTACTCCTGATACAGATAAGTTGACAACAACTTGGGCAAATGTGAAAAGCCGGTAATTTTACAAATCCATGCTACGATATTATAGTAAAATTCACAATTACCTTTACATTGGCGAGGTTAGGAAACCTCGCCAGCGCATGCGTGTGGGAATTGCTTACTATAATTCGGTACGGTGCTACAACCGTACCGTTTTTTATTGCACTATCGTTCTGATGTTGATATGATAATCGCAAACGAGGATTTTTTGTCAACTTCGGAGACATGCATGAAAAAATACCGTATTGCGATTATTGGCTTGGGAGGTATGGGGGGTCATCATGCCCAGGCAGCAGCGTTAGAGACAAACTGTGAACTTGTGGCAGGCGCAGAAATCAACCCAGAACGAGCGAAAGCATGGGGTGAACGATTCGGTGTCAAAGCCATCTATGATGATTATGAAAAGATGCTTGATAAACAAAAACCGGATATCGTTATTGTGCCAACACAAGCACCGATGCACTACCCTCCAACGATTGCAGCAGCAAAACGCGGTATCCATGTCTTCTGTGAAAAACCGATTGCGCTCAACCTCATTCAAGCCGATGAAATGGTCGAAACCTGCGACAAGTATCACGTCAAGTTTGCCATTAACCATATCAAACGCGCTAGTCTCTACAATCGTTATGTCCTTTCCTTGATTGAAAAAGGGGAAATTGGGGATGTTGTCTTGATGAAGGCAACCGACAAAGGCGGACGTAAAGCAGGCAACTCACTGATGGAAATGGGAACACATCTTTACGATTGGGTGCGACTTTTTGGTGGTGATGTGGAATGGACACACGCACATCTCGTGCAGATGGATGGACGCGAATCAGTCTTTGATGACATCAAACATACACAAGAAGTACACCCTCACGACCGCGATTCTGGACTGGTGCTGGGTGAACGTGGTCATGTCTCCTTTCGGTTTAAGAACGGTATCCATGCAGATGTGCAATTCCTTGCGCAACCCCAAACCAATGATAACGCCTACGGCATAGATATTATCGGCACTGAAGGACGTATCGCTATCCGAGAGAGCGTTGGCACAACAATGTTCATCTATAGAGGACAACATCAAACACCCGCACAAGCGTGGGAACCGGTGCATCTGCCTGATGAAGACATTGATGAGAAAGGGAATCAACGGGACCAAGGTTCCAGAAGGTTGTTTTTGCAACGTCTCATGCTGCGCGATCTCATGGAAGCGATTGAAGAAGACCGAGAACCGTTCGCAAGTGGTAGAGACGGTCGCGATTGTCTTGAAATGATTCATGCAACGTGGGAATCGCATCGGCAAAAGGGTCGGGTGTCCATGCCCTTAACACCACGCGAGCATCCGCTGGAAAGATGGAAAAAGGACGCATCCAGCAATGCAATCAATTGAATGCAAAAAATGCTGTTAATCAAATATTGAGACAAGGAGACAACCACATGGCTGCACTGAAATGTCCACGGTGCGATTCTGAGAATATCATGCCCAATTTGACAGTTGTTGATCGTGTTGAGACAATGCATGATGATTATTTGGCAATTGAAATTGATAGAAAACCTGATGCGTTGGTTTTCAAAGGGAGTCACAGGGAGCTTTTGAGAGCAAATGTTTGTGGAGAATGTGGAAACGTTGATTTCACAGTTGACAATCCAAAGGAATTATGGGAAACCTACTCCCAAAGAGAGAATTCTTAGCGTTTATATGGAGGCAAAAATGAAAAAACGCAAATCTATTTTCGGTCCTTCCAAAGACGAAATTTGGTCACAAATTGCAACAGATATCGGCGGTGAATATGTTGACGGTGGTTTTTGGGGCAAAGATGTTCTCCTCTACAAACACGGTGAGTGGCAAATTTTGCTTGATACTTACACAGTTACAACTTCTACCGGAACAACAACGACATCAACAACATATACCCGAATGCGTGCACCTTTCATTAACAAAGACAGTCTTTATTTCAAAATCTATCGCCAAGGCTTTTTCAGTTCAATTGGCAAATTCTTTGGTATGCAGGATATAGAGATAGGTGACCGTTTTTTTGATGACCAGTTTGTAATCAAAGGCAATAATCCTGAGAAAATCAATATGCTGCTCGCTGATGCTAAGATAAAGGAGTTGTGCCAAAAACAACCGAGAATCCACTTCACGATAAAAGATGATGAAGGTTGGTTTGGTACTGATTTTCCCGAAGGCGTTGATGAGTTGAGTTTTCAATGTGTCGGTGTTATCAAAGAGACAGTATTGCTTAAGTCACTATTTGAATTGTTTTCTGTAACTTTAGAACGTCTGGTTCAAATAGATTCCGCCTATGAAGACGACCCGAAAGTTAGATTGAAATAGTTTGACATAATCAAGGAAATATGATAAACTCTTGCAGACATTCAAAAGTTTTCTCATTATTGGAAAGCGCGGAGACGCATTTGTGAAACAAATTGATTCTAAACAATCTGGATTAACACTGATACAAGTTTTAGTTGTTGTAGTTGTTCTTGGTGTGATTGCTGCTGTTCTTTTGGCACCACGGTTGCTCGGACAAGCAGGGCGTGCATTACAAACACGTGCAGCTGAAGACATTGAAACGCTTGGCATCGCCCTTGATAGGTATGCCAAGGACAATGGAGACTATCCTTCAACTAAACAGGGATTGAAAGCACTTTGGGAAAAACCTGAAGAACCACCACTTCCTATAAATTGGTTAGTCCCATACATTCAAATCCCAATTACAGAGGACCCGTGGGGCAACCCATACATTTACATCCGTCCGGGTGTGCATGACCGATACGGATACGACCTTATCTCATTTGGAAGTGATGGCGTAGAAGGTGGAACAGGTGAAGCGGAAGATGTTGTCAGTTGGATTAGACGTGATGAATAGCAACTTATAACATCAACACAAGATCATTATTCGGATACGGGAGGGGAATCATGAAAATTACCCAAATTGAAGTTATCAAGGTCAGAGTGCCTTACCATGATGGCATTTATGAACTGATGACGCGTCGTAATCTTTATCAAATTGACCATGTTTACAAGGTGCATACGGATGCTGGGATTATCGGTATTGGCGATGGATCGTTTCAATCGGACGAAGCAGTTCAGCGATATATCGGTAGGAATCCGTTTGAGTTTATGAGTGGTTGGGCACCGACACCACTACAGCAGGCATTTTATGACATCATGGGCAAGTCACTCGGTGTGCCAGTACATCAACTCTTAGGTGAAAAGGTTAATGACAAAACATCGTTCGGATATTGGTCTATAGATATGACTCCAGATGAGTGGGCTGCGGAAGCAAAGCATGCATACGCACTGGGCTATCGGCTTCATAAAATCAAGGCACGTCCGTGGTTTGAAGTGCGTGAACAGGTAGAGGCAATCACAGAGGTCGTACCAGATGATTTTCAACTTCGCGTAGATGCCAATGACTCTTTTGAGACTCCAGAACGCACGCTTGAAGTTGCGAGACAACTTCAAGACCACAATATTGAATCGTTTGAAACACCGATTCCACAGTCGGATATAGCAGGATACCAAGAAATCAAACGGCACACAGATATGCCGATAACAATTCATTTTGGAAATCCGGATCCAGTTGAAGCGATTCGGGGAAAAATGAACGATTCGTTTATTATCGCTTACCCGGACTCGCGCGCTGCCAATGCCAAACGTGAGGCAATTATTTCAGATGCTGCACATCTTCCTGTATGGATACAGATTGTTGGTCTCGGCATCACGACTACTTACGTGATGCACCTTGCTGCAGTCATGCGGAATGCGACTATGCCAGCGATTACCTTAAATGCACTGCGTGCCTTTGACATTGTTACGCCTTCAACTATTCCACTTGTTGATGGATATGCGACTATACCGGACAAACCCGGATTAGGCGTTGAATTGGATGAAGACGCGCTTGATAATTGTCGCGTCTAAACTCGTATTTGCAACCTCAAGGAGGAAAACATAATGAAAACGACTATTTTGTGTTTGACAATACTTATCATCGGGGCAGTCTTTTCTGCTCATGCGGCGAAACTGGATTTAGCAAGTGCATGGTTGTTTGAAGAAAATGGTGGAAAAGTGGTTAAAGATGTCGTCAGTGGACACGATGGGGACATCAAAGGCACTCTAAAGTGGGTAGGTGATGGCAAATTCGGTGGTGCATTGGAATTCCCTGGCAAAGGTGACAGCTACGTCCGTGTTGACCATGATGACGTTTTCAACGCAGACCCATATACTTTTGTCGCTTGGGTAAAATTGAATGCTGCATCATGGCAGTACGTCGTTTGGCGGAATGGAGATGTCTGGCCCGAACCAACAAATGTACGCCATCTTGATATATGGATTCACGACGCTGACTATCCGGTGTTTATGTGGCACGTCAAGGGTCAAGTCGGTCGTATTGATGGTAAAACCATTGTTGCGGATGGTCAGTGGCATCATATCGCTAAAATCTATGATGGCAGCAAGGTTCAGATGTTCGTTGATGGCAAGTTAGAAGGTGAAAAGGCGAGTGGTGGAACACTTGATACCAGTAAATCCCCCATCTGGATAGGTGCACGCCCTGGCAATGTAGCGGCAACAGGGCTCTTTGATGAAGTGGGGTTCTTCACTAAAGCACTTACTGAAGCACAAGTCAACGATGTCATGGATACAGGCTTAGCAGATTATGCCGCTGTTGAGGCATCAGGAAAAGCAACCACCACTTGGGGTTTACTAAAGTCCAAAAAGTAAAATTAGCACGCACATTGCGTGTTGAAATAGAAATGGAGAAAACGCACTATGCGAATGCACGTTGGTGGAGAATGGGTTGACAAATCTAATAAAATAGATGTCCTGAGTCCTTTTGACGGTTCAGTTGTTGATACCGTACCGAAAGGGGACGCGAACGACGTTGAAAATGCTATCCAAACCGCAGAACGCGGGGCAAAAATCATGGCGGGGTTGACCGGCTATGAACGTTATGAAATCTTGCGGAAAGTCGCGGATTTGATGGTCGAAAAAGCAGAAGAACTTGCTGAAGTTATCACCCGTGAAGAGGGGAAGATATTAGCTGAGGCGACCGTTGAAGCAACGCGCGCTTCCGAAATTATTGCGCTCTCAGCAGAGGAAGCAAAACGATTAACTGGTGAAACGATCCCTCTTGAAGGCGCGCCCGGTGTAAAAAACAGACTCGGTTTTACGGTACGTGTACCGTGCGGTATTGTTGCTGGTATTAGTCCTTTCAACTTCCCATTGCACCTTGTTTGCCATAAAGCTGGTCCTGCGATTGCTGGCGGAAATGCTATTATCATCAAACCCGCAACGGATACACCGCTCTCCGCACTGAAATTGGTAGAACTTTTTTTAGAAGCAGGCACGCCACCAGAAGCGATTCAGTGTGTGACGGGGCCCGGTGGTGAAATCGGAGATACGCTGTGCGCGGATCGTCGCATCCGAAAGATTACTTTTACTGGCAGCCGTGATGTTGGTGAACATATCTGTAAGGTCGCAGGGCTGAAACGCGTCACAATGGAACTCGGTTCAAATTCACCCCTTATCGTTATGCCCGATGCGGATCCAGAGAAGGTAGCACGTGCGGCGGCAGCGTCCGGCTATTCCAATGCGGGACAGGTATGTATTTCCACGCAGCGTGTCATCGCACATGAAAAAATCTACGGTGATTTCTTAGATGCGTTCCAAGCGGAAGTTTCCCAAATTGGTATCGGCAATCCGTTGGAATCTGGGGTTCGGATGGGACCGATGATTCGAGAAGGGGATGCTACCCGTGTTACCGAATGGATTAAAGAAGCCGTATCAGACGGTGCGGAACTTCTTACAGGTGGTGAAAAACAAGATCAGTTTGTTACGCCTGCTATCCTTGCTAACGTTAAACCTGAGATGAAAATCTCTTGTGATGAGGTGTTCGGACCGGCTGTCGGTGTGACGCGTGTCAACGATATTGACGAAGCAATCACCCTCGCGAACGATACAAACTACGGACTGAGTGCTGCGATTTTTACACAGAACGTCGATTGGGCAATGCGGTTTGTACGTGAGGTTGAATCTGGTAATTTGATGGTGAACTGGGGCACGCAGTGGCGTGCGGATTTAATGCCGTATGGTGGTGTTAAAGAGAGCGGTATGGGTAAAGAGGGTCCCAAATACGCTATTGAAGAGATGACTGAGTTGAAGATGGCGATCTTCCATTTGGACAGTTAAGTGTGAAATTAACTTGATTTCAGACAGAAAAGGCGCGCTAACAAAGCGCGCCTTTTCTGTCTGAATATCGGATTGTCTGAACCAGGATTATAGGATTTAGAAATTTGATATTTTGCTGGATTTGTGATATGCTTCAAATCACATTGTTAAGTAGGAATAGGTTACCTCCTGCTGTCTGCGATGTTTTTGACAGATTATAGTAAATTATGTAAATAAGTTCACATATATTCTGTAGGAGCGATCTCCGAATCGCGACGAAACCACTGTTAGTCAGTTAATTGTAGAATCCACTATAAAAGTAGCAGGCACACTCCGCGTACCGTCCGCATCTTGTGGGAGGGGTTTCAACCCTGATTTCACGCATTCGTAGTCGCGCAATTCATTGCACCTCTTACATTTGCCTGAATGGCGGATTTTCTCGGATTTTTGTTGGATAGAGCGAAGCGAAACCCAACAATTAACGGACTAAAAACCTATAGCCGATGACTGCGAAAATTAAATATGGACATAAACACAGGCATCCGAAAGTGCCTGATCCCTTGCGTTCTCCTTTTACTGTTCAACTGCTCTCTTGTGTTCCACGCAGAAGCCGAGGATGTATACAGTCTATTCGGTAAATTGTTCCTGTCTGGACGCGTCGAATACGATTTTACAAACAGACGAAACTTCCTCGCTGATACAGAGGAAGAACGAGTCCGGCAAGATAACTTTGATTTCGACCGCCTCTTTCGGCGCGGCTTCCATAGCGTCCTTGTGATTGAGGAAACTGCTGGTAGTGTCAAAAATATCCTGAGTCTTGGCGAAGTGCCGACAACGTTTACAAAGTTTACATTCGATCAGATTGATCTAAACGGTGTCCGCTGGGAGGTGCGTTCTAATCACAGCGATTGGACAATCTTAATGGTTCCAGGCACACTCAATCGCCTGAACGGTCAAGAAGGTCAAACGGAAGGTTCGGGCATCGGCTTACGCGAAGTAACAAAATTCGGTAAATCGCAGTTAGGACTCTCTTGGTATTTCCGAGAAACGCCTGTTTGGGCAGTCGATATGGAAACCAATTTTGCCAATTATGGATTGAAAGCCGAATTAGCAGTAACGCCAAAAAACGCACTCCAGAAAAACTTGGGCTCACGTTTTGATGCCACGACAACCGTGTTCAAAGCATTCCGAACGGTTGGAGATACGCTCTTTCAAGCGGAGGCGTTTCGCGTCGGTCCACGATTTGACGCCTCCCGCTCTGTCGGAGATAACGATGACCAGGACAGATACTCCGATAATACATTTCCTGACCCGCCATCCCTGATTATTCCTGGTGACCTTGATAAAAATAACAACGGCACCTTCGACTACGAGGACGATATTCTGCTGTTTGATGTTGATGAAGATTTCCTTGATGAAACAGATCGAAACAACAACGGTATACGGGACGAAGAAGAAAACGATCAGAATCCGAATTACGAATTTGATGTCGGATTGGAAGGCGTCCGGCTTTTCATGAACCAAACGATGAGCCGAGAAAAAAGCGTAATTGACCTGGACCTTGGGCTCCAAGTCGAGAAAAACCTAAAATTCCGCAATATTCCAACCTCCAGGAAAGCGTTCGCTAACATGGTTTACAAGAAAGAATTGCAGCGCGCATCTTCGCTTATTTTTGAAAATGAACTCAAATTAGTGAAGGACAATATTCCTGACGAAACATGGTATTATGCAGGATTTTTGGGCAGACAAGATGAAAGAATCTATCGGTCACAACCGGAAATCCAAGAGATGGTGCCGGAAGGAGACCTGCTGTTTTTTTATGTTGATGGTGGGGCAGAAGTCGAAAAACGCCGCAAAGATCCCTTGCTGATGCAGAACGATCTGATTAACACTGCCAAAATCACGTGGGAATATAACGGTATAGACCGCATGATTACAACGGCTCGTGCCAAGCTGCAATACGATATTGATTTTGACGGTAATAATGAACACTACGAAGTCGGCATTTTCAAAACCCTTTACCGGCTACGACCCTCCAAATCGCTGGAAATCAGTCCAATGTTCAAATATACCATCCGTAACGGTTTCCGTATGGCGGAAGACCGACTCGAATACCTCAATCTACACGCGAGGATTGATGATAGGGACGTCTCGCGTGAACTCCGATTGCGCCAAATTGAACAAGCACATGTCCGTGATATGACTCCTGCACTTATCCTCAAGGTCGTGTACCAGTTCACAAAAACGATCAAGATCACAGGTGGTGGACAGATTCTTTTGTTCAACGATCTACTTAAGGATGATAACGATTTTGTTCGTCAAGCGCTATTAGCGGAAATGGAAAAGAGTTTTTTCGCCTATCGGAAGCAGCTTTTTCTACATATCGGGGCGCGATACATAGACCAGCGAGCAATTGGAGATGTGAACGATCAAAATTTCATGGAAATATTTGTACGGGTCTTCGGAAAATTTTAATAAAAAAGTGAGTTCCTCAAATTATACAATTTTTTACAGAATTTTCGCAAATTCTGCTTTTTTCAAAATTAACTTGACATACATACATATATATATTAACGTGAGTTCGGAAAAAGATGTAGGGTTCTAATGAAATTTGTGGAACCGGTTTTGCCCGGTCCTAACGACCAATACTGGACAAAAAAGGAGTCCAAAATGTTTAACAAAATGTTGGTCATAGTTTTTGCTGTTATTGCAACTATTTTTATGTGTACAAATATGGCGAAAGCTCAAGTGATTACTAAAGGTTTGGTTAGCTACTGGACTTTTGATAAGGCTGATGTAGATGGCGATACTGTTAAAGACGTATTTGGGAAAAATGATGGAACCATGAAGGGCGACCCCAAAGTAGTTGAAGGTAAAGTCGGTCAGGCACTGGAGTTTGATGGTGATGATTATGTGGATTTCGGAGTTCCCGAAAGTTTGAATATAGATCCACCACTTACAGTTTCGATGTTTATTAATAATAAGGATCAGTCTGCCAGTTTCATATGGCAGGGCGGTGAGAAGAGTGGATCGACTAAGAACTATATTTATATGAGGAATGATGGCGGGATGAACGTTGGTCAATGGCCACCTGGCGGCGGAGATTTGAATTCTCCTGGGGGGATTCTTGAAACACGCGGTGATTGGTATTATATCACTGCTGTTTTTGATGACCAATATCTTCTTTATGTCGATGGAGCTTTAAAGGGGGAACTCAAAGCAGAAGTTTACTCAGGTCCGACCCCTACAGCTTGGCTACTTGGAACAAGGCTATTCCCTGCTAATGCTGCCTATTACTTCATAGGTCTCGTTGACGAACTTGGTGTTTATAATCGAGCGCTAAGTGAAGACGAAATCAACCAAAACATGGATGCAAAAGGGTGGGCTGACGTAAAGCCTGCTAATAAGTTAGCGCTTACTTGGGGAGATCTAAAAGCTTCAAGATAACCTCAACTTAGCTAACACATAATCACGAAGTGAAAACTAAACTTGGTCGTTAGGCCTGGGCATAAAACCTTCCACAAATTACACCTGATATCTAAATCTTTTTCGAACTCACGTTAAAAAATAAGCGAATTCCAAAAATTATATATTTTTGCAAAATTCTCGTAAAATAACGAACTTTTTCTATTTTAACTTGACAAACATATCTATAGGATGTATAATACTATTACTCCGTATTTAGAAATAGTATTTTAATATAGTATTTAAAACACTTAATTGAGAACATTCGCGTTGATGTTTGTCTGAATGAGTTAAAAAATTCACCCATAACCTCCAGATGAGGAAAATCAGATGAAAAACAATAAATTACACCATTTAGAACTTGAGGTGATGAAAGTGGTGTGGAAACTGACGCGCGCCACAGTCAATGATGTTCTTGAAAACATTGATAGGAAACTCGCGTATACCACTGTCGCCACCACCATGAAAAGCCTTGAAAAGAAGGGTTTTTTGTCGCATCAAGTGGATGGTCGAACATTCGTTTACCAGCCTTTGGTCAAAGAAACAGAGATTACACATTCCATGCTTAACGATTTATTGGAACGTCTCTTTGACAATTCGGCAGAAAAACTGGTGAACACGCTACTTGAGGTTCGACAAACCACTCCGTCTGAACTTGACCGTTTACAAAAATTGATCAATGACTACCAGCCGGAAGAAATATCTGGAGTTCAACAACCCAAAGGAGTAACCGATGACTAAGCAAATCCTGCTTTCTTTACTTAACTGTTCATGGCAATGGGGATTATTGGGCTGTTTAACATGGCTTGTGACCAGACGTTTTCGCCGCACCAACAGCACAACCCATCTGCTTTCGCTACTGCTTCTACTCAGTTTGCCAATCCTATTTGCTCTGAATCAGTTTGTGCCAACAATTTCAATCGGTAGCACGGCACCTGAATTGATGAAAGCACAACCCGTAGAAATTTCAGGTTTAATGACACAAACTGTAGACCTGCCGGAGATCACGACAACTGAAAGCGGCATGCAATCCCAAGCACACACGGTTGCTGGAAGCCAGTTTTCCTTTAATTGGACTACAACCAATCTAATACTTTGTATTTGGGCTGTTGGGACACTTGCTATGTTGATTCGCGTTGCTTTTGGTTTGTATCGAATCCATCGACTCCGCCGTACTGCAATAGTAGCGGATGATTCATATCAGGCAGTCTGTAAACGCTTGGCTCAAAAGCTGAACATAGATCGTCCAGTCACCGTTTGCTTCTCAGATCGGGTCGTATCACCTATCTCATTTGGTTGGTTATCACCTTACATTCTAATTCCGATAAAGATGAATTTAGATCAGTTTGAATTGGTAGCAGCGCACGAATTAGCGCACGTGCAAAGATTGGACTGGTTAACTAATCTCTTTTCTCATATAGTTGGTGCTATTTTCTTTTTCCATCCAATTTACTATTTTCTCAACCGAAAACTTGTCCATCTCCGGGAACGAATCTGTGATGATTGGGTCATCCAATTGACAGGCGCAAGGAAAAATTATGCCCAGTGTTTGTTAGATATGGTTCACCATAAAGAACAGGCTATTCCTCTAACTTTGGGGTTAAATGAGCCGTCAGAATTGGAATCTCGAATTAACTCCATTTTGAAAAATAATAGACAACTTGACTTAAAACCAAGACGACGTTTGCGTGTAGTAGCAGTAACCTTACTCCTAACCTGTCTCCCTTTGCTTGCGATGGCACAGCTGGTTCCGCTGAGAACTGTTCAACTTTCACTATTCGCTCAGACGCCACAGGAATCGGAAAAAGCGGTTGAAAAAGTTGAAAAGAAACGTGGTGAGCAGAAAAAACTTGCTGAAATGAAGGATAAGAAAGAATACAAGGAAGACAAATCCATAAAGGTTTTGGACCCTTCAGCGTTTACTAAATCACAGGAAAACCGTTTGTTCTCCGGACCGCAACCCGGAGAAAAACTCCCGGCATTGATGGTGACCGGCACTGACGGCGAACTTGACGGTCAGATATTTGATATCACCGCTGAGGCGGATGGGAAACCGCTTGTATTGTTCTTGCAAAATACCAATGGCGTCGGCGTAAAAGGGCTTGTTGGCGTGTCCCAGTTGCTCCTTAAAATTAATGCTTTCCAAAAAAGGAATAGCACGGCAACGGGTACCGAAGTGTCTAATCAAGGACTCCAGATAGGTGTTGTGTTCCTTACAGATGATCTTGATACTCTACCTATGTTAAAAAAAGGGATTCCAAATAAGGTATTAACAGGGATATCTCCTGATGGACGTGAAGGACCAGGGAGTTATGGATTGAACCGCAATGTGGCACAGACAATTATTATTGCCAAAGATGGGAAAGTACTACACAATTTTGCTTTCACACAACCGATGCTCTATACTGATCCACATCTCCTCGGTGCCATCGCACAAGCGATTGAAGTAGAACCCGCAGCGTTGGAGAAGTGGCTGAATGATAAAGAATTAAATCGCTACATGACAATGGTTGCTGAATCTAACGCAAGGTTACTCGCCCTAAATTTTGAGAATCTACGCGCAGAACTCAAGCAGGGGAGAATATCAAAGAAAAAGGCAGCGGAAAAACTCAAAAAACTGGGTATCACTTGGGAAGAAGGCGAACAACTTCTCAAGAAGACCAACGATGATGCTCAGATGATGCACAGAGAACGCCAATATGAAAATCGCCGTCAAGTAGAAGTTGCTGACCCAGCAGATTTCGGTACGTCCGATGAAAAACGGATATTTTCTGGACCGCAACCGGGCGAAAAACTTCCACCATTGAAGGCAACCGGGATAAGCGGTGCAGCAAAAGGTAAAACATTCGATTTTATTGCCAAAGCTGGTGGACAACCGCTCGTGCTTCTGTTGCAAGACGAAAGTGGTGTAGGTTTGCGTGGGTTGTACGATATTTCCCGTATAGTTGATAAAATCTCCAATGAATCTAAGCAAGAACTACAGATAAGTGTTGTGTTTCTCAGCGATGATCCCGCAGCGTTGAAACAAATTACACAGCATGTGCCAGAGAACGTGTTAGTTGGTATTTCTCCGGATGGTCGGGAGGGACCGGGGAGTTATGGGTTAAATCGCAATGTTTCACAGACAGTTATTATTGCTAAAGAAAGTAAGGTTTTTTATAACTTTGCTTGCACACAACCTTTGCTCTTTGCCGATCCACATGTCCTTGGTGCCATAGCAGATGTAATTCAGGAAAAACCGGAAACAGTAGCGAAATGGCTGAACGAAGCGCCTGCTGAAGGTGAACGGATGCAGCGCGGCGGCGGACAGGAGAATGTAACAATACCTGATGCCAACTTAGCCGCCGTTGTGCGGGATGCACTCGGTTTGGATCCAAGTGCTCCAATTCCAAAAAAGAAGTTGGAAACATTAGAGACACTTCGTGCTTTGAAAAAAAACATAGGAGACTTGACAGGGTTGGAAAAAGCAACGGGGTTAAAGACTTTAATAATTCGTGGGGATTATAGTCAGAATCAAATCAAGGATATAACGCCACTCGCTGGATTGACGCAGCTAACGGAGTTATCTCTTTCAGAAAATCGGATTACAGATATCAAACCACTTGCTGGATTAGCGCAGTTGAAAAAGTTAAGGTTAAACAATAATGGACTTATTCGCGACATCACGCCTCTCGGCGGACTAAGACAACTTACACAGTTATCACTCTACAACAACCTAATCCGTGACATCACACCGCTTACTGGGTTGACACAACTTAAAAGTTTACGGATTTTTATGAATGAAATTAGTAACATTACACCGCTCGCAAACTTGAAACAGTTGACAGAGTTAGACCTTAGTATAAATCAAATCCACGACATCACACCGCTTACTAACTTGAAACAGCTGACAAATTTAAAACTCCAAGCTAACCAAATTCGCGACATCACGCCTCTCAGCGGACTGAGACAACTTACATGGTTAGCGCTTTCCAACAACCCGATTAAGATTCAGGATATGAGGCCCCTCCGCATGTTGCTAAAGCAGCAGCCGGATTTGGAAATAGACATTGCCCTACCACCTGCTGAAGAACGTAACCGATATCGTAGGGATCGTATTGAAGTAAAAAATCCTGCTGAGTTCAAGAAGACTCAGAAAAAAGATCTTTTCTCTGGACCGCAACCCGGCGAAAAACTCCCACCTCTGATGGCTACAGGTATCAACGGTGAAACTAAAGACAAAACTTACGATGTCATCGCCAAGGCAGAGGGAAAAACACTTGTTCTCTTCCTACAGGACGAAAGCGGTCTCGGTTTGCGTGGGTTGGTTGGTTTTTCACGTTTACTCGCTCAAATCGCCGAGAAATCTAAACAGAAAATGCATATAAATGCTGTGTTTTTAGGGGACACACCAGATACCTTGAAGGATCAAGCCAGTAAGTTAGTCCCGCATATTCCAAGTGGTGTCTTACTCGGTATTTCTTTGGACGGTCGTGAAGGACCTGGCAGCTACGGACTGAATAGAAGTGTCGCGCAGACAGTTATTATCGCCAAAGATGGAAAAGTGCTTTATAACTTTGCTTTCACGCAACCGATGCTCCGTCCCGACCCTCATTTACTTGGTGCTGTCGGAGAGGCAATTGGGGTGAAGCCTGCCACGCTGGAAAAATGGTTGAACCTAAAAAATCCTGTTATCGAAATTAAAAATCCTGCTGAAGGTGAAGAAGCTGGTAAAATGCTCTTAAACGGAACGTTTGTATTAAACGGATCCGTTGTACACTTAGATGGAACCGTTGTACAGTTTGATGGATTGCTTACGTTCCTTCGTAACTTACCTGAAGAACAAAAATCTATGCTTATTATCCAATCAGAACGAGATGTGCCTCACGAACAGATCGTCAAGGTAATGGATATCGCAAAAGAGGCAGGTATTGATAAAATTGGGCTCGGAATTAGTGAGGCTGAAAATAAGCCTATGGAAAGCGGTAGTGAACAGATGCGACGTGGTGAAGATTAAGACTCAGGAACTTTTTGGGATGGTAACAACATACCGTCCCAAAAGCGTCAAATTAGCGATTCACATTCTTGTAGGAGGGCTTTGTCTGACCGAATGAGCATCTTGAGTTTTGTGAATCAAAGCATATATTGTATGAGGAGAATAAATGAACGCAGTAAAACGATGTGATGGTATTAGCCGCCGTGATTTTCTACGCGTCGGTGGATTGGCAGCACTCGGATTAGGATTAGGCGACTTTTTTCACCTGCAACGCGCCTTTGCTGGCAACAGTCCACTCACAGCGAAAGCAAAATCCTGTATCCTGATATGGCTCGATGGGGGTCCCAGTCATCTGGAAACTTTTGACCCAAAACCGGACGCTCCGCAAGAGGTTCGCGGACCCCTAAAGACTATTCCCACGAATGTGACAGGCGTGCGTATCAGTGAATGTTTGGGGCGAACAGCAGCCATTATGGATAAAATCGCCATCATTCGCTCAATGACCTCGCCGCTTGGTGAACACAGCCTCGGCACCCAATATTTGATGACAGGATACAAACCTACACCTGCTTTGGAGTATCCGACTTTTGGTGCAACGCTTGCTTTTATCAGGTCTCAAAGTAGCAAAGACTCTCCGATTACTGCTACTGAAAATAACGCTGTGACCACTGCTTTGCCACCCAACATTGCAGTTCCTAACTTCACCCGTGAAGTATCAGGTAACGGATATCTGCCAAGTGCCACACGTCCGTTTTCTGTTGGTGGCAATCCTAATAAAGATGACTTTAAGGGGAGTAATGGCGGCTTTAAGGTGCGCGACCTTGATTTTTATCAAGGTATTGATATCGATCGTCTTTCGCGACGAAGACAATTTGTCAACGCACTTAACGAATTTAGTAGTGCTAAAGACGCTGGCGCACTGACAGTTTCGGATCCAGAGTTGGAACGCGCCTATAATCTGATAACATCTCCCGAAGCAAAAGCGGCATTCTCGCTTTCCGAGGAACCTCAAGAGGTGCGCCATCGATATGGCACAGGTGGCGTAAACGGAATAGGACTGAGTTGTTTGTTGGCACGAAGGCTTGTTGAGAGAAGTGTGCCATTCGTAACTGTCAATCATGCAGGGTGGGACACGCATCAGGATATCTTCACACTTAAAGAACGTTACCCGACAGACCGAAATGCACATCTACCATCACTTGATAAGGCACTGAGCGCGCTAATCCAAGACCTTACTGACCGACGTATGTTAAATGAAACACTTGTGGTAGTTATGGGTGAGTTTGGTCGCACACCGAAAATTAACTCGCAAGGTGGACGTGATCATTGGCCTAACGTGTTCAGCGTGATGTTGGCTGGGGGCGGCGTGCAAGGCGGACAGATCGTCGGCAGCAGCGATGTGCTCGGCGAATTTCCAAAGGAACGTCCGGTGACACCTTCGGATCTGTCAGCGACAATCTATACACTACTCGGTATTGACCCTGGCTTGGAGCTGCATACCAGTGATGGTCGCCCTGTCCGCGTCGCACCTGATGGGGCAAACGTCGTTTCAGAATTAATTGCTTAGATTTATGGAGCGTTAAAATGAAAGTAATCCGATTTACTCTCAACGTATTCGCGCTGTCAGCCGTGCTATTCTTGTGCGGTCAAATCTACCAGAATGTATCCTTTGCAAACAACGATCAGACTAATTTTGCTGCATCACAATCGTCTGACCGTGTTGACTTTGAAAATGACTTGATACCGATTTTTACAAAGTTTGGGTGTAATTCGGGGGCATGTCATGGTTCAGCGGCTGGTAGAGGAGAGTTCAAGTTATCGCTCTTTGGCGGTAACCTACAAGCGGACTATAAGGCAATTGTTCGACAACTCGCGGGCAGGCGTATCAATCTGATGCACCCAGAAGAGAGCCTTGTGATTCTAAAACCGACAGCGCAAACTAACCATGGCGGTGGTCATGTGTTGGACGAAAATGGGGAAGGTGCGTTATTACTCCGCAACTGGATCCAACAAGGTGCATCCTATGAAACGCTGCGTCGTTTGGAACGCGTTGAAATATCACCACAAAAACAGGTGATAGCGAATCTTGAGAGTCCCATTCAATTGCACGCAGATGCTCATTTTTCAGATGGAACGAAAAGAGATGTAACACGATGGACTGTTTTTACGCCAGCTACTGCCGTAGCCAAATTGCATCGCCGTGGTCGGCACATCATTATTGCTCGCTATCTCACGGAGGTAGTCCCGATTGAACTCATTGCACCTTTAAACGAAGTTCCCATACAAAATAACAAAAAAAGTGGCGAAACGCACACGCCTCCAAATATTGATAGTGAAATCCTCAAATTGCTATCAACGCTTCGGCTGCCTGTGTCACCAACTGTTGATGATGCCACTTTCCTACGTAGAGTGACGCTTGATCTCACAGGACGCATTCCCACACCAGACGCAGCAACCCGATTCCTCACAGATTCAAATACAGATAAACGGGAAACATTGGTTGATACCTTACTTCAGTCAAATGAATTTAACGAGTACTGGACACTGCAATTAGCAAAACTGCTGCGGATAGGCGCACGTGATAGAAACACACAAGGCGCGTTTGTCTACCATCAATGGCTTTCCCTACAGATTCGGGACGGTATTGGATATGACCAAATGGCGCGCTCGGTTATTTTGGCAATAGGTGATTCTCACGAAGTTGGTCCGGCGAATTTTTACCGCACCGTCAATGGTCCGCGTGAACAAGCAGAATTCATGAGTGAACTCTTCATGGGAGCACGGCTGCGATGCGCCAATTGCCATAGTCATCCACTTGACAAGTGGACACAGGACGATTACCACGGGTTAGCAGCGATCTTTGCCAAAATAGAAGGCGATCAGATCGTCAAAGTAAAACCTTCTGGTGAGGTTCTCCATCCAGCCACACGCGAAAAAGCAGTGCCGCGGATTCCCGGCAATCGGTTTCTGCCTACCGATGTCGCTGATGGTCGTCTCGAATTGGTGGACTGGCTAACAAGTTCCGATAACCCATATTTCGCCAAAGCGATTGTCAATCGGTTATGGAAGGCAATGATGGGGCGTGGGTTAGTTGAACCTGTTGACGATTTTCGGTCTACTAATCCTGCTACGCATCCTGAATTGCTGACAACGTTAGCGGACGATTTTGTGGCGCACGGCTACGATCTGCGTCGCACACTCAAGCGCATCGCGCTTAGTGAGGCTTACGCGCGTAGTTCAAATGCGCTTCCGCAAAACAAGGCAGATGATCGCTTCTATTCTCATGCACTACAAAAACCGCTTGCGCCAGAGGTGTTGGCAGATGCTATATCAGATGTGCTCGGTGTACCTGATATTTATGGTGATGAACCGGAAGGCACCCGTGCTATCTCTCTGTTTAATCCGAATACTGAATCCGACGCACTGGATATTCTTGGCAGATGTTCACGTAAAACTTCATGCGAGAGTTCTACTGAAGCAACGGATGGACTTCAACGTAAACTGCACCTGTTCAATGGCGACCTTCTCAATGCCCGCATCGGTGTTCCGGATAGTCGACTTGATAAACTGATGTCGGATAGGAAATCCCCGATGGAAATTGTGAATGAATTTTATCTCGCAGCGTTAAGTCGGCAGCCAACGGATACTGAGCAGCAGTTTTGGAAACAGCACATTGATGTCAACACATCCGCCAATTCACAACGAGCAGTCCTTGAAGATATGGTATGGAGTTTGCTAACCTGCAATGAATTTGTGAATAATAATTAGCAGGTTAAAGGAAATTAGTATGAATCTTGAAAGGTGTCTGAATTTAGTAGCTTTTATATTTATCCTGATGTCTGCGGCACCTGCTATCTCGGCAGATCCTAAAACTGAAATTGATTTTGAGAAACAGATTTTGCCTATCCTTCAGAATCGTTGCTTCAGTTGCCATAGTGCGCCAAAGACAGATTCCGATGGGAACGTCACGAAGCCGAAAGGTGATGTCCAACTGGATAGCGTGAAAGGTATTGAGGAGAGCAGGAACGGAGAGGTAATTATCGCAGGTGAACCTGATGATTCCCTTCTCTACCAACGTATTACCTTACCTGAAGGTGAAACCGGTATAATGCCACCGTCAGAAGAAGCCAACCCCTTAACAGAGCAGCAGATTGACCTTATCCGAAAGTGGATTAAAGGTGGAGCAAACTACGGTAATTGGAAAGGAAATCAATCGCAGCACAAACCATCAAGTGCCAATAGCAATCCCCACCAACCTCCCATCATGCCACCAATTACCTCTCTTGCATTTTCTCATGATGGAAAATCTGTCATGGCATGTTCGCAAGCAGGGTTGCACGTTTACGATTGGCCAACACTCAACCTACAGAAGATGATTAAAGTGCAAGCCAAAAACGTTCACGATCTTGCTTTTTCGCCGAGCGGCGATAGATTGGCAGTTGGTGGCGGGAATCCTGCAATTGAGGGTATCGTAGAGATTTTTTCGTGGCCTGAAGCAAAATCGCTCCGTGTTCTTAAAAAGCATCGTGATTCAGTCACGGCAGTGGCGTGGCGAGATGTATCAGTCCTTGCATCAGCGAGCTTAGACCGGCGCATTATTCTTTGGGACTTACACACCGGAACTCCGATTCAAGACCTGCAAGGGCATTCAAAAGGGGTATCATCTCTCTGTTTCCTGAATGATAAAGATATGCTCGTAAGCACAGGGATAGATCAGAGTGTCCGCGTTTGGGATTTGACATCGGGGGAGTTAATCCGAAGTATGAACAATCACACGCTGCCCGTGCATGACCTTGCGCTGCGTCCGGGTGAGGCAAGGCTTCCCGTGATAGTCTCTGCAGGTGACGACCGTACCGTTCGCTTCTGGCAGCCAACTATTGGTCGTATGGTAAAGTTTGCACGGTTCAAGGTAGCACCACTGGACGTGGCATGGTTGAATGACGGATCAAAGGTTGTTGCCTCCTGTGCCGATGGGCGTATCCGTATCATTGACCCAGATTTGGTAGAGGTTACAGATGAAATTCCTGCCTTAAACGGTTGGGCATACTCACTAACCGTCCATCCTACAGACGGTAGCATCGTTATTGGTGGAGCAAACGGTCAAGTTCTGCGGATTACTCCTAAATAACTGAAATAGTATTGTGAAACAGACCGTCAAGTACAACAACTGCAGGTTCCAATATAGGTAGAGGTGGATGTTCCCCCAATTCCTCGCGCTTCCAAGGTGCGACGGGTCAACGCATTTTAGTAACCTGCTTTCTATATATGACGTGTTAATTATACGATAAAACTTAGAAAGATGTTTGTTGAATATTCTATAGTTTGGATAATTTTTCAAACGTGAGTTGATATAAGAAATTGGTTCACGACTTATGTTGCTAAATCAACGCACGACAAGCAAAAGGAAACTCTCTTTGCTCCAGCGGAGCAATATGTTTATAGCCCATTATGAACCGACATATCCGCTCCAGCGGAGCGGTCCGTGATTTCGACACATAGCACTCCGCTGGAGTGCGAGAATGTGTGTATACCGTTTTCTATAGACATAACACTCCGCTGGAGTGTGGCATTTTCGCGGTGTTCCACTGATATGCGAAACTCGTCCAAAAATAGATTTTCTGTTGAAACTCAACTTCCACGAGACAAGAATTTCTCAAATTATAGTGAATATAAACAATACAATTTAAGGGTTCGTATAGTCTGTGAAAATTATAGGATTAGCAAGAACTTCGGTTTTATCTATAGTAAAACCTATAATTAATGGGACACTTCTGTAGCGCAAACTTTATGAAGTTTAAGAAAATAATTCGGTAATTTAG
>JAGWBU010000102.1:39703-48248 GCA_021295735.1 Candidatus Poribacteria bacterium
GCTACAACTTCTATTGTCCATTATCTTTCCAAGACAAGTTTATCAAAGTGTCCCAATAATTTCAAAGTTCACTATAAATCACGTTATACTTCAGGAGAATTACAAATGCGGAAATACCGATGGATAGTTATTATCTTCCTAATTGGTTGGACGGTTTTCTTTGTGAGTTGCACGAAAGTTCAAAAAAAGCCGATACCTGTTGTGTCTGGTGTATTGAATGCAAAACCAGTGGATGTATTGATTTATACAGGTAGTGCCTCGTGGATAACATTGGAAAATGCAAGAGTTGAAGCAAAAACGACAAAATACCTATTAGAATCCAATGGAATTCGTGCAGCAATGACAGAAAGCGAAGAAACCCTTAGGAATTGGATGTCTGAAACAACTGCGAATGGTGCAGTGAATGTCTGCATCCTTTACGGGATTTTACCAACATCAATCTATGCCCCAGGGAATACCGAACCCGACGGATCAATCGTTGAAAACTGGATTGAAACAACGGATGGCGATACGATTTTGAATCATGCAGATTATTTAGGCTATTACAGTTCAGATGGCACACCCAACTACAAGGCTCCTCTGCAAAACCTTATGGACCTTCCCAATATTGATATTAATGTTGAGCATTTTGAGAACCTATTTATGCATGCCACTGAAAGCGGCAGCACATTAACCCCAAGTTTAGTCAATTTTGAATCGGACAGACCCTTTCCTTTGGAACAACTCGGCTCTGAATGGTATGCTGAAAAAATATTTGCAAGTGATACCGGGGATATTCAAGCGACATTGGCAGACCCGATAATTCTTCGCGATGGAGATCGCGGTAGACTTGCAATGGTCCACCAAACACATCATGGGGATAATCCGAAAGGGGAAGTTGCGGCAGAGATAATCATCAACTATCTTTTAGCTAAATAGGTTTAAGCTTAATTCTATCCATGCCACTTGTGTTACAGGATAAACTGTGTTTTTCAATGCGATTCTAATCCTATTTATGTTCCAAGCATGCCAAAACATCATATAGATTTGAGATTGAATAGTCTGATTGTGCGTCCGCTATTTTCGGGATTGATACACCCAAATTGCGGTCGATCAAAACGCTTGTCATGCCTGCACGGTTAGCACCAATGATGTCATTTTGAATGGAGTCTCCTACAAGCATTGCCTCTTTCAGCAAAACGTTGGCATGTTCACAAGCCACTTTGAAGATTTCAAAATTCGGTTTCCTGACACCGATTTCACCGGATATTGTCAACGACTGAATACGCTCGGTTAGTCCCAGGTGTCGGACTTTAGAGAGTTGACTGTCAGTATGTTCATCGTGTGCACCATTTGTAATGATACCGACATGGTATGCGTGTAGTTCTTCAAGTACCGTAACATCTTCGTAAAGACTTAAACTCGTGAGGTAGCGGGTACTGAGAAAGTCATTGAGTTCTTCTGTAATTTCACCTGGGGACAAATTGAGTTCTTTGAACAGATACGGAAAACGTGAGTCTCTTACTTCTGCCATAGAGCATTTTCCCGCGTCAAGTTGCTGAAAGAGTTCCTGATGAACTGTTGTCCATGCTTTTGTAAGTGCCTCTTTTGAAACTTCCGGTTCATGCTTGCTAAAAAGATCAAATGTTTCTTTTACTGCAAGTCTCCAGGCTGTATCGGAGTCACAGAGTGTGTTATCAAGGTCAAAGAATACTGCTTTAATCATATTTGTTCACATTAAGAAATGCGGAGTTTTTTCTAAATAACGGCGCAAGAACGATAAACCACCAATGTTTGTGGAGTGGTTTATCGTGTCAAACGTGCTACTATCAAAAAATTTGCTACTGCCTATAGTGCATAGTATAATTTCATACACATTTTACACTTAAGGAGAATTATCAGTGACAAAATATCAATGGTTAGTTGTAATAACTCTAATTGGCTGCATGATTTCCTTTGCCAGTTGCAATAAAACGCAGCAAGTGAAGGTATCGGTTGTGCCGGATGCAGAACCTACAAAAATGGTGGAGCAGGAATCATCAGATGTTATACCAGTCGAGTCTATAGACGGTACAGTAGATATTTTGATTTATATAGGTAAAACCTTGTGGATAAGACCAGAAGATGCAGAGAATGAAGCAGAAATGACAAAATTTCTTTTAGAATCAGAGAGTATTCAAGTGGAGATAACAAAAAGTAAGGAATCTGTCAGAGATTGGATGCTGCAAACAACCGCAAACGGTGTCGTGAATGTCTGTATCCTTTATGGTATTTTACCTTCCACTATCTATCCATCAGGAAATGCTCAACCCGATGGTTCTGTCGCCGAAAATTGGATCGAAACAACGGATGGTGATACAATTTTGAATCATGCGGATTATTTTGGGTATAACAGTTCAGAAGGTAAAGCCAACGAACGCGGTGCTATGCAAAACCTAATGGACCTCCCTGAAATTGAGATTAATGTATATGAACACAACATAGATATGTTTGTTACAGTAGAAGGTAGTAGATTAGCCCCAAGTATGGTCCATTTTAAATCTGACAGACCCTTTCCATTAGATCAGCTTGAGGATGAATGGTTTGCTGAAAGGATTCTTGCGAGCGATACTGGGAATCCTCAGGCAACCTTGGCAGATCCCGTCATTGTACGAGATGGTGATCGTGGCAGATTAGCGATTGTTTTTCATACCGTATATAAAAATGATCCGAAAGCCGAAGTTGCTGCGCAGATAATCAACTATCTCTTAACTCAATAGGATCAAGCAGATTGCCTATACAAGACACCCATCTGTCAGAATAGACTATTGAACCACCTCAACGACAATGCCGAAGTTTTTTGCCTCCGCCACTGTCAGTACCACCGATGCGGCAACTGCATCTTGCACCCCTACACCAACTGATTTGAAAAACGTGATTTCATCCTCTAACTGGCATCCGGGTTTGTCACCGTTGACAATTTCACCTATGCTTCTGACATGTTCTGTTGAACACGCAAGGCTTCGAGTTCGGTGCGAAAAGTCGGCATATCATTGATTCTCACTGCTCCGATGGTGTTAATGACAGGATCGTAAGCGGTTGCCCCGGACCCTCCGACAAATAGGGCAACATGTTCTTGGATTCCGCGTCGAAGTTTTCGTAATTCATTCGCCAAGTGTGGGTCATCTGTCGGGTGAACGATACTCAACCCAATTGCCTTTGCTCCATTTTGCACCACACACCCTACAATTTCTTCAGCTGGCAAGTTAGGACCGAGGTAGGTGACTTGCCAGCCTTGCGAGGCTGCAGTCGTTGTGGCAATTAATGCTCCAATTTCGTGGCGCTGCCCCCGCGGTGTCGCTATCACTAAATTTGGCGTTGAGGCAGATACATCAGATCCTTGGCAGATACTGCCCAACAATGTCTGAACAACTGCCGTGGCGAGATGTTCGTGTGCAATCGATTTCTCGCATCAGGGGTACGATCAACTTTTCAAGGAAAACAGGCTGGCTAAAGGCGGCTGACGCAGCGAAGAGCGTTGACTCAAGTGCTTGCGCCTCATACCGCTTAACCGCTGCGATGCACGAAGCGATGTAAAAATGAAGCGATGTTTTTTGTGAGCCATCCTCTTTCGCGATTGCAGGGGGCTGCGCAATCGTCCCCTCCGTTCCAATGAGTTCCAGAAGCTCTTCGGTCGGCAGGTTTGCTATTCGTCCAATGCCATGCCCCGCCTTGGTCGCCAGACGAAGCAACGTGAGTCGCGATATCTCCGCATCAGAATAAAGACGACGATTCGTTTCGGTTCGCAACGGTGTGACCACGTTGTATCGCTTTTCCCACGCCCGAATGGTAAATTGTGTTAATCCTGTCTGAATGGCAACGGTTTTAATACCGTGTTTATGTTCATCCGTCATCAATCTTTTCCTTTTTTATTTTTATTCGTTTTTCATTATTAGTGCTCAATGTTCCTTCAGGGTCGCTGAGTCAACATCAAGGAAAGTATATTATAGCGGATTCTACAATTAACTGGACATCTGAGCTGTCCGAGGGAACTCCGATTCCCGACTATTAGTGGTTTCATCGCGATTCGGAGATCGCTCCTACAGAATATATGTCTCAGTTAAATTGAATCGATTGAATCCCTCCACACGAATTCACTCAGTAATTGTAAACCGAATCGTAAATGTTCACGTTTTTACATCCAAACCTTACAGTTTAATATAACATTATGTATACTATTTGTCAAGAAATTGTATCTGCCTAAGTTTCAGAATTAAACAGAGAATGGAATTTTAATTTTGCTTCGGATTGCTTATTTATTGCCTATTTACAGCGGATATCGAGTGATTGATCGTATCCTACGACACCACGTATTTTATATACAAAATTAGAGTTATGATAAATTGCATAAATTATTTGTTGACAAAATATAGACAATATGTAATAATATTATACATAGTGATTCACGCCCAATTTAACCTGAAAATCATACCGATACGAAGGAAATAAATATCAATGATACAAGAGCATGTAATACTCGTTGACCATAGCGGGAGAGAAATCGGCACCCAAGAAAAGATACAAGCGCATCGTGAGGGTAGATTGCACAGCGCGTTTTCGGTTTTTGTTTTTAACACCCTAGGCGAATTATTGCTTCAGAGACGAGCATGGACGAAATACCACTCCGGTGGACTGTGGACGAATACCTGCTGTAGCCATCCACGTCCCGGCGAAAGTTATTATCGCGCAGCGAGACGGCGGCTCAATGAGGAAATGGGTTTCGATTGTGAATTGACTGGGCTTTTTAGTTTTATTTATCACGTCCAACTCGACAATAGCCTATTTGAACACGAATTGGACCACGTCTTTGTTGGGCACTATAACAGTCAACCTGCCCCAAATCCTGACGAAGTTGACGATTGGAAATGGATAAATATAAGTATGCTGAGAAAGGATATTCAAGAAAATCCGCAGAATTACACGTACTGGTTCAAACTGGTACTTGATCGCGTTATTAAACAGTATCAAAAAATTAGTTTTTGTAATGAGACTTAGGCAATTCATCCATGTAAATTTTATAGGAATAATGCTTCTTTCGTTGTGTGCCAATAGTGCTGCAGTTAACAAGCCAGTAGAAGAAATGTTGGAGAAGGCACGAAAGCAATTTTATGCTGCGATTGAAGACCAAAAGTTGGTCGAACCAACAATCAAGCTGTTTGGGAGAATTGAACAGTTAGCACCAAAATACGCTGGACGTACACAGGTTTACATCGGTGCGCTTTTTGCTCTCAAAGGAAAGCATGCATTTTTGCCACACACCAAGCTCAAGTGGGCAAAGCGTGGTTTAGCGATCATGGATAGTGGTTTAAAGAAAGACCCAAACGACATTGAAGCGCTGTTCATTCACGGGACAACTTGTTATTACTTGCCTTTCTTCTTCAGACGTGGTGATGATGCACGGCGCGATTTCAGAAAAATCATCGAATTGATGCCACAGCAGGTGGATACCTATGACCTTAAGTTAATCAAAAATGTTGTTGTGTTCTTACTTGAAAATGTGAAGCTGACGGATGATGAGAAAACATATCTCCACACACTTTTTAAATAACTGGCCTCTGGGCATCGTTCCACTTCGTTTCACGATGATTTCTGGTCAATTTCAATGAGGTCTGTTGCCAAAACGCCATTTGAAACTATCGGAAACCACCGCGTAATGAAATGGAGCGGTGTCCAAGTGCAGAATCATTTAAAAAATGAAATTTGAATATCTCATGTTTAATCTCATTGTCATTGTTGGACCGGTAGTGTCCCAATTCAACCGTCAGATTAAGCCCATTTCACATTGGCGATTGAAACTGGTTACGAGTGGAATTGTCATGATTCCATATATCATTTGGGATATGCTTGTCACTGACTTGCATTGGTGGTTCAATAAGACATATACGCTTGACTTTCGATTATTCAGTTTACCGATTGGGGAGTGGCTCTTTTTTATTACGGTTCCATTTGGATGTTTGTTGGTATGGGAAACCCTACCGCATACCGATAGTTGGTTAGTCCAGTTGAAATCCCTTAGGTACGTCAGAGCGGTTTTATGTGCTGCACTACTGATCGGTATATGGGTTTTCAGTACAGGTAAGCAGTACACCGGGTTGGTACTATGCTGTTTTGGACTTGTCGGACTGGTAGACGCATTCTTAGGTATTGATTTGCTTCTGCGGCCAAAGACTTATCTCTATCTCGCAATTGTCTTTGGTTTGATTTTGGTGTTCAACGGTTACCTCACAGCGCGACCGATTGTTTTGTATGGCGAGGCGTATCAGAGTGGATACCGAATTCTGACAATCCCCGTTGAAGATTTCGGATACGGGTTTACACTGATGCTTTTTAACGCAATGCTTTATGAGAAATTAAAGGCAGTTCGTCATGGACAATAAACATGTGGCAGTTATCGGTGGTGGACTTGGAGCACTAAGTGGTGCGATTCGACTCGCGCGATTAGGATTTTCTGTTCAGTTGTTTGAGAAGAATGAAAAAATCGGTGGTAAGGTAAACGAAGTCGCTTTAGGAGGCTACCGATTTGATACTGGAGCGTCTCTATTGACAATGCCATCTGTGATTGATGAACTGTTCGATTTTGCTGGTTTTAATCGGTCAGATTATCTCGACTTAGTGCCGATTGACCCGATATGCCGATACTTCTTTTCAGATAGTTCAGTGATGGATGCGAGTGCCGACAAAGCGAAGATGAAAAACGCTATCGCACAGCTATCGACTGATGACGTGGAAGCGTATGAACGGTTCTTAAAATACGCAGAACGTATTCACGACGTAACAGCCGAAATCTTTATGTTTACACCGATCCATGAGTTCAAGAAACTCATAAAACCTCGGCATTTTCAGACACTTTTCAGGCTTCATCAAATTGATCCGTTTCGGACTGTGCACCAAAGTGTCTCCCGTTTTTTCTCCGATCCGCGCCTCGTTCAACTGTTTGACCGCTACGCCACTTACAACGGTTCAGATCCGTTTCAAGCACCCGCAACCCTTAACATAATTCCGTATATCGAATATGGGTTGGGAGGGTACTATATCAAAGGTGGTATATATCGTTTGATTGACGCATTGGAAACGGTTGCATGCGAGTTAGGTGTTCAGATTCATACGTCCACAAGGGTTGAGGAAATCTGTCACGATGGTAAGCGGGTCAGTGGCGTGCAAGTTAATGGTGAAAAAGTCGAAACGGATTATGTACTGTGTGGTGCAGACGCAGTTGTAGCACATGATGAATTAATTGATGGGTATCAACATCGATCCGAGAAACTAAATCGGTTGGAACCATCGTTGTCAGGAATGGTATTCCTGTGGGGTGTTAGAGCCAAACATCAGAAGTTAGCGCACCATAATATTATCTTCTCCAGCGACTACGATGCAGAATTTAAGCAGATTTTTAAAAATCAGCGAGTGCCAGATGATCCGACTATCTATATCGCTATAACCAATAAAACGGATACCGGACACGCACCAGCTGATGGCGAGAATTGGTTCGTGCTGTTGAACATGCCGTATTTGGTACCCGGGCAGATGTGGAAAAAAGAGAAGGTTCGGATGCGATCAGTTGTGCTGAATAAGTTAAAGCGAGTCGGTTTTGACATCATGGATCGAATTGAAGTGGAACAAATTTACACACCGGAGGATTTTTCCGAGCTTTATGCCAGCAATCAGGGGAGCATCTACGGTGTATCGTCGAATAGCAGAACTACTGCGTTCAAGCGTCTACCGAACCGCAGTCGTGTCTTGGAAAGGCTTTACTTCGCAGGAGGTTCGGTGCACCCGGGAGGCGGGATTCCATTGGTGATATTATCTGGAAAAATGGCAGCAATGTTGATTGCGGAAGATCACGCATCGAAGCTTTAGGTGATTGGGTAAATCGACAGACTCGATTGGAGTTGTTTTGGTAGGCGAGGTTAAGAGATATGAAACGGAAAATTGTCATCATCGGTTCAGGATTTGGCGGACTCGCAGCAGCGATTCGACTGCAAGCGCAAGGCATGCAAGTCACGCTTCTGGAGAAGAATGCGAAAGTTGGTGGACACGCGTATCAACTCGTTAAAAACGGCTACACTTTCGATATGGGACCCTCAATTATCACCGCGCCTGATTTGATCCAACGTGTGTTTGCGGCTGCTGATACGCGGATGGAAGATTACCTTGATTTGGTAAAACTCGACCCATTTTATCGTATCTACTTCCATGACGGTACATCTCTCGATTATACGGACAATGGCGAACAGATGAAACGACAGATGGCGCGATTCAGTGCGAAAGATGCTGATAACTATGATCGCTTCATGGCACATACACGTCAACTTTACGATGCTGTCATCACGGACGGATTAGGTGCAACCGCCTTTGATTTACCGACGATGCTCGGCTTTCTGCCGCGTGCTTTACGGCTTCAAGCATTGATGCCTGCTTATGATTTCGTTAAGAGGTATTTTGATGACCCGCGCCACCGTTTCACCTTCTCATTTCACCCGTTGTTCATCGGCGGCAATCCGTTCCGGGCACCAGCGGTTTACCTCAT
>JAGWBU010000103.1:0-12167 GCA_021295735.1 Candidatus Poribacteria bacterium
CTAAATTGACGCCTATAGGTTTCGCTTCGCTCTACCCAACGGACATCTACATTTAGGTCTAATTATCAAACTCACGTTTATTTAGTAAACGAACAAAGAACTATATAATATAGGTGGTCGTTCTACCATTACAAACGGAGACACCCAATTGTGAAAAATGAAAACATCACTGATGACGTAGACCTATCCACAGCGCGTCAGCAAAAGTTATTCCATTCACCGCCACCTTATAAGGACTTAACTGCAATTATAGAAAATGAGGATTGTCGAATCGGAATGAAACAACTTGAGGATAATTCTGTCTCGCTTGTGCTTACGGATCCACCCTATTTCATTGATGGCATGGGGGATGATTGGAACTCCAAAAAGTTAGATGCCCGTGTGAAACCGGGGGTTATCGGGTCACTACCAGCAGGGATGAAGTTTTCTGTTGAGCAGGGACAAGAATTGCAAAAGTTTCTTTCACCTGTCGCCGAAGAATGGATGCGTGTTATTCGCCCAGGTGGATTCTGTCTCGTGTTTAGCCAAAATCGTCTTGTACATAGAACCGCGATCGCATTAGAAGATGCAGGGTTTGAAATACGCGACGTTTTGATATGGCGATATGAAGGGCAAGCAAAAGCATTCTCGCAAGATCATTTTATTCGGAAGCGGAAACTACCAGAGGAGGAAAAGGACAGACTCCTCCGCAAAATAGGCGGACGGAAAACACCACAACTGAAGCCACAAGGTGAAATGATTATCCTCGCACAAGCCCCCAGAGATGGCACCTTTGTGGATAACTGGGATAAGTGGGAAACGGGACTAATTGATGTCGATAATCCTTTGATTAATGCAACGCAATTCCCCGGAACTGTCATTCCAGCAAATAAGCCCAAAGAGCGATATGGACACATAACCGCCAAACCTGTTGATTTACTGCAGCATCTTATTCGCATTTTCTCCGCGCCCCGTGCGATCGTCTTTGATTCTTTCGCAGGGTCCGGGTCAACTGGAGTCGCAGCTATACTTGAAGGCAGGGATTTTATCGGATATGAGATCGAGTCTGAAATGGCAAATCGCGCACAAGAGAGAATAAAGGCAACATTTTATGAACAACAATCTCCCAACGCCGGATGATTTACAAAAGTCATCAGTAGATTTGTGCAATATCTATGCGCAGCATTTGAAACAGCATGAGGTGAAAATCCCTAAGGTTAAAAAGTATAACCAGATAGCTAAATCTATCTGGCTTGCTGTCTTACACTACTACAAAGGTGAAGAAATTCACAAAGACGATATAAGCAAAGTCTGCCAACGAGACAAACCCGGTTTAGGAGGATATCAACAAGTTAGACATCTAAAACGGGATGGGTGGCATCTAACAAGTGACGGCAAAGGCAATCATCTTCTTGACCCCTATAAACCTTCACCCGAATGGGAAACTTTAAAAAAACAGAAAGAAGGTATACTAAACGCAAAGACATTTGAGGACATAAAAGCTGCTTATGATATGCGGTGTGCAACTTGCGGGACTAAGGAAGGAGAAGCAAGCCATCGCTATGGTGAAGACAAAGTTAAATTGCAACGAGGACATAAAGATCCATCAAAGCCTATTACTAAAGATAATATTATCCCTCAATATCAGTTCTGTAATCGTGCCTACCGGGGCGATTATGTCTTTGATGACAAGGGACGCGTCTCCGCTATTGCTGATGTGAGGCCTGTGAGGAAAGCTTCAGAAACAGTTCAGCAAAAAGTTTTTGAGTGGTTAAAAAAGCGATTCACGCTTCTATGATGGCGCTCCAGAGTAGCACGTTTTTTAGTTGATTCAAAAGAATTCTATTTATAGTAAAACCTATAATTAATGGGACACTTCTGTAGCGCAAACTTTTAGTTTGCGTCTCATAAGGCACAAACTTCTTTCCAAGACAAGTTTATCAAAACGAAGCATTCTGATAGTGTCCCAATAATTTCAAAGTTCACTATAATTGGGTTAGACAGAAAGAATAGTAGGATTAGTATGAAATATCTTGTCACAGGATGTGCAGGATTCATAGGGTGGAAAGTTACAGAATTCCTGATAGCAGACGGACATACCGTGGTGGGAATTGATAACTTAAACGATGCTTATGATGTGAAAATAAAAAAATGGAGACTTGCACAACTTCAAGAGTTCTCTGATTTTCATTTTCAATCTGTAGATATTTGCGATTATGCTTCGTTAGATACGATATTTAACTTTTCTTATGATGCTGTGATTAACCTTGCAGCACGTGCAGGTGTTCGACAGTCCGTAGAAAACCCTTGGGCCTACATTGATACAAACGTCACAGGTACACTAAACCTACTGGAACTCTGTCGTACATCTGATATAAAGAAATTTGTGTTAGCCTCTACCTCAAGCTTATACGGTGCCAATAATCCGCTTCCATTCAGTGAAGAGGCAAACACAGACGGACCACTTTCCCCTTATGCTGCCTCAAAAAAAGGCGCAGAAGCGCTCTGCCATAGTTACCACCATCTCTATGACATTGACGTAACGATATTTCGTTTTTTTACCGTTTACGGTCCCGCAGGTCGCCCGGATATGAGCGCATTCCGTTTTGTCCAATGGATTAGTGAGGGAAAACCGGTTATCGTCTATGGTGATGGCAAACAATCCTCACGCGATTATACCTATGTTGAAGATATTGCACGTGGCGTGATCGCAGGATTGAAACCGCTGGGATATTCGGTTATAAACCTTGGTTCAGATAGTCCAATTGTGTTAATTGACACCATTAGGTTAATAGAGGAACTCGTCGGTAAGAAGGCAGAACTATCACATCAACCGTTCCATCCTGCCGACGTACGCGCTACGTGGGCAAATATTCAAAAAGCAGAACAACTTTTAGGATGGCAACCACAGGTGACTTTTCGTGAAGGGATCACAGCACTCGTTGAATGGTATCAAGAGCATCGCGCTTGGGTAAAGGATATTCCAACCGGGTAACAACACAACGGAGTATGTCTAATACTTCTTTAAGCAGCAGTCAAGATTTCTACTGCCTTCTCCAATGCTTCTTGATCCACTTTCAGTTTAGCATTTTCTACCTCGCGTTTCACATAGGTCAAGGTATTTGCCAAGTTCATCGGTGTGGCAATTTCCTGTACAATTTTGTGTAGACGTTTGACATCTGTTTTCTTAATTCCGGTCTGTTCTTCCACGCGAGTATATAATGCCGCAGGGGATTCTGGTTCCTCTACTTCTTCATTAGGTTTTGGGGTTGCCTGCTTTGAACCTGTATTGCGCGTTTTCACAGTGCGAGTGCGTTTTCGTGACGTAGGCTTCTGAATTTTTCCAGCGTCCAACGCTTTAAGACCACATTCCTTACACAATTTCGCTGTAACTTCAGCCAATGTCATTGTTACAATCACTTCACTGATGGCACCACAAAGTTCACATTCCGTAAGGTTTTCAATACCAGAAAGGATGTCGGTATGTAGTGCCAACATCTTTTGCTTATCGGTCTTTGTCGGCTTTTCTTTCTCACATAACGCGATGAGTTTTTGCGCCGCTTTCCCAATTTGATCTAAATTTCCCATGTCACACCTCCAATAAGTGTTATGATAATTATAACACTTATGTAAAATAGTGTCAAGGAAAGTTTAGCGTTACAAAATAGTCGGTAGGATTTATTTGACTGAACCTTCATCTTTATGCAATTTATATTCAAAACTATCAATGAGCGCTTCGTAACTTGCCGATATGATGTTCTCAGAAACACCGACGGTTCTCCAACTCATTTCGCCATCACTTGCTTCAATAAGGACACGCACCTTTGAACCAGTTCCTGCTTTCGTATCCAATACCCGAACTTTGTAATCTATCAATCTGACTGTCTGTAAGGCAGGATAGAACTGTTCAAGTGCCTTTCGAAGTGCGGTATCCAATGCATTGACGGGACCATCTCCATCCGCCGCTGTGTGGGTCATAGCACCATCTGGTGTGGTAACCTTTACTGTTGCCTCTGAACGCATGGTGTGGTCAGTGAACTTCTCAATAATGACGCGAAAACCGAGACGTTCAAAAAAGGATTCATACCCATTAAAGACTTTGCGTGTCAAAAGTTCAAAAGATGCCTCAGCGGCTTCATACTGATACCCTTCATTCTCAGCTTCTTTGAGACGATTGAAGAGTTCAAGTACCTGTGGTGAGTTTTTGTCGTAATTGGGATATTCCTTCTCAATCTTTTTCATGATGGTGCCCCGGCCCGCTTGGTCGGAGACAAGGATCCGTTGTGTATTGCCGACTTTTTCAGGGACGATATGTTCATACGTGAGGCGGTTTTTACGGATTGCATCTGTGTGTAATCCGCCTTTGTGCGCGAAAGCGGAACGCCCAACATAAGGTTGACGTTCATCATGCGGCAGGTTTGCCAACTCACTAATTAACCGAGATACGCTGGTAATTGCTTGCAGTTGGGTATTGCTGATACATTTAATACCTAACTTAAGTTGAATTGTGGGAATAATAGAGGCAAGATTGGCATTTCCACACCGCTCACCATAGCCATTGAATGTCCCCTGAACATGGTTCGCTCCAGCTTCAACGGCTAACACAGAGTTTGCCGCTCCCATACCCGCATCGTTGTGTGCATGGATACCGATAGGCAAAGGCAGTGCCGACATCGCTGCTTTCACACCCTCCTGTATTTCTAAGGGCAATCTACCTCCATTGGTATCACAGAGGACGATACATTTTGCACCACCTGCTGCAGCTGCCCGGAGCGTTTCAATTGCATACTCCGAATCGTCAGCATAACCATCAAAAAAGTGTTCTGCATCGTAAATTACTTCACGCCCATTTTCTACAAGATATTTAACAGAGCTCTCAATTAATTCTAAGTTCTCTTCTGCTGTAACCCGCAGTACATCTGTTGCATGGAGCCGCCAACTTTTTCCAAAAATTGTAACAGTTCTTGCGCCTGTATCAAGCAAAGCAGCGAGATTCGGGTCATCATCGGGGGCATAGGTGGGATAGCGGGTACTGCCGAACGGCACAATCGTTGCTGTTTCCAACGACATATCTTTTGCCCGTTTGAAGAACTCTATATCTTTCGGATTAGAACCGGGATAGCCACCCTCAATGTAGCGGATACCTAATTCATCTAATGCCTCTATGATGATAAGTTTGTCTTCAACCGAAAATGTTACGCCCTCAGCTTGGCTACCATCCCTGAGTGTTGTATCGTAAAATTCAACCATGTGTTTTTTACATTAGTTTTGACTTGTGCTTTTAAATATAGGCTTACAAACCTCGCCCTACAACGCCAAAATTCGATGTCTCCTTTAATCGCAATACCCGTTTATTTTCTTGTTGGAATTCTATCACATTTTGGAGTAAAAGTCAAGATTATTGCAATCGTATCTCTGTTGGTGAATCTTGTAAATTCACAGCATGTTTTGCTTTCAAAATCTAAAAATTTATGCTACTATTAATACATCATGAGAACCTATAGTATCTTTCTAATCTGCTATGTGTTGTTGCTGTCAAGTTGTGGAATACTGGGAACAAAACCTGTCGAAACGCAACCGTCAACAACCTCTATCAATCCGCACGAAAAACTGCAAGTCAATATTGATGCCGTATTGCAAGATGCACTGTTTATAACTGCAAGCATCGGCATAAAGGTCGTTGCAGTTGAAACAGGTGAGGTGATTTACGCCAAAAACGCTAACAAATTGCACCACCCTGCTTCTACAACGAAACTCTTCACAGCAGCAACCGCCTTGGCTAAATTTGGATCAGATTATCAGTTCGCAACAACGCTTTATATTGATAATGCTTCGGAGGCACAAGGTGCAAGAAACGTCTATCTCAAAGGTAGAGCTGATCCGGTGCTTCAATCAGACGATATAGTAGAATTGTGCGATGCTTTAGCACAAACCGATGTTAAAACAATACAAGGAGACATTGTTGTTGACGAAACTTACCTTGACACTGTTAGGGAAGGGCCGGGCTGGATGTGGGATGATAAACCACTTCGGATTAGTGCATTAAGTATCCGAGGCGTTGAACCTGATGCAAAAACCGGCAGCAGAGCTATCGCATGTGGACACATTTTGAAATCCACATTGATGCAAAAAGGTATTGACGTAATGGGTGAGGTTGTCTCAGGAACGGTTCCATCAAATGCCCGCAGTGTTGCTACACATTTATCACTGCCCCTTGCTGACATCATTAAATTGATGAACAAACCGAGTGACAATTGGATTGCTGAGTTCCTTTTCAAAACAATTGGTGCTGAAGTGAAAGGTGAACCGGGAACGTGGAAAAAGGGAAGTGAGGCTGTTACAGAATTCTTAGGTGAGATTATGGGTGAACCGCCAGCACATCGGTTTGTAGACGGTTCAGGTCTTTCTCGCTACAATCTCCTCAACACTGAATTGCTGGCTAAGCTTCTTGTCTATATGTCCCACAATTTTGAGTTGATGCCGGAATTTATGGCTTCACTCCCGATCGCAGGTGTTGACGGCACCTTAAGAAATCGGATGCAAGGGATGTATGCAGAAAAGACACTGCGTGCTAAAACAGGGACGTTAAGTGGTGTTTCCGCACTTGCTGGCTATACCAAAACGGCAGACGGTGAGGTATTAGCATTCGGTATTTTGATTAGCCATTACGTTGGGTCGGCAGCATCAGCGCGGGGGATTCAGGATAAAATTGGGAATTATCTGACTCAGTTTAGTCGGCACCCTGCAAACGGAAACTAACGCACTACCTTAAGCCAAAACGCTATGAAATCTCCGGTGGCGGTTCACCCACAGCAGACTTTCCATCTTTCAATATCGGTTCAGCATTGCCCCATAGACGGCTGCCGTCATGTGAAAGAAGCGGCTCCGCAGAATACTGAGCAAGATATGCACGCCGCATTGTCCCAGTAGTATTAGTTCCACTACTGTGGAAATTGATACTTGTGAACGCCACGATGCTTCCTGCAGGAACAATCGCAGGCACGCCTTTTTCGGACCCAAAATAACCAACCAGATCGTTGCTTCCTTCTTCTCGGATATGCTTCACCCAGGAACGGATACCGATATGTGAATACGGCATCACATAGACAGTGCCATTTTCCTCGGACATATCATCAAGTGCACACCAACAAGTTAGGTATGGTTTGTGATCAGGGTAACCGACATAACCTGAATCTTGATGCCAACTGAACTTCATGCCTGCCTCTGCGCCTTTGACGACATACTGTTCCCAAAACAGATAAGCAGTATCGCCCAATGCCGCACGACAGACTTCCGCCATTAGATCGCTGAACAGAAATTCACGGAGTTTCGGCTGTTTCCTGAAGCAGTTAGAAACAAAGTAGCGTTTGTTGCGATGATTAAGACCGAGCACATCTGTGTTCTCTTGCTCCATTCGCTCATCCATTTGGGTAATAAATGTTCCGCATTCGCCGCGAAGCAGTTCCAAAAGTGGTTCTGGAATAACACGCTCCAAGATGAAATAGCCTTCCTCTTGATACTGCTGCTTCTGTTCATCGGTTATGTTGATCAATTGAGTCTCCTATTTAATGTTAATCTTGCGAACAACCTGACCATTACTCTCCCAATAGGTGTGTTTCCCTTTTATATAATCAGAATCACCTGCAGGTTGAATGTTGCCTTTTATATCAATAGCTCTGGAAACGACAGTATGTTCACCTTTGGGTGGGTTGTCCCAGTTGAGATGCCAGATTTTCCAGGCAAATTCAGCATCTTCTTCAGGGTCTATTGTAGCCTTTTGCCACTGTCCACCATCAATGCTTACTTCAACTTTTTGGATAGGTGCACCCCAGGCAGCACCATAGATTCGGTATTCATTTCCAATGCGCGTGACCTTCGCTGCCAATGACTTTAACTGCGTTTTGCCAACTGATGTCTCCATCCACACAACTTCATCATCAGGACGTGTTTCTTTTCGCATGGTAACATAATCGCGCGCCATGAATTTTCCCATAAAGCGGGTATCACGAACTTCAATGCGTTTAAGCCATTTGACGCATGCGATGCCGTACCAACCAGGGGCGATCAAGCGAAGTGGGGCACCGTTTGGGTGTGGTAAGGGTTCACCGTTCATCTCATAACAAAGTAAGTTAGTCTCTTGCAGCGCGTCCTCAACAGACATACTCCGTGCAAAGTTCTGACGCATGGTAACACCCCGCCGTTTCTCTTCACCAGTATCATGTCCGAAGAAAATTACTTCAATGCCGTTCTCTTGAATGCCAGCCTCTTTGAGAATCGGAGCGAGAGGCGTGCCTCCCCATTTTGCGTTGCCAATTGCTCCGGTAAACGTAGGAAAACCATGGTTGCCAGAGCATTCTAATGTAAAGGTTACATCCTGCTTAGACCGAGCTTTAATATTTTCAATAGTAAGCATCAACGGATTTTCAACCAACCCACTGATCTCTAATTTCCACGTTTCAAGATCAACTTTAGGCTTGCCATAATGTGAAACATTGAAGAATTTATCGTTCGGTGTAATGAACGAATCCAATTCATTCCAATCCAACAAACCTCGCTTTGAAGGCGGTTCGGGGGGTTGATCTGAAAATGGGATCAATTCTTCACCTTCTCGACTGGGGAAGGCATAAACTGCCCAAGGACTAAGCAGTAATCCTGTAAGCGTTAAGCCGCTGCGCCGTAAAAAATCTCTGCGATCCATAAGAATTCCTCTACGCTTTCATTGCTGCAAGGTAGTTAACGTTAACCTGTTTCCAATTGACAACTTTGCTCCACGCATCAATATAATCGGCGCGTCTGTTTTGGTATTTCAGGTAGTAGGCGTGTTCCCAAACATCAATTCCAAGAATAGGTGTATGTCCCTTCATCAACGGACTATCCTGATTTTTCGTGGCGTAAATCTGCAATTTCTTCTTATCATCAACAACAAGCCAGGCCCATCCTGATCCGAAATGTGTTTTTGCGGTGTTGACAAATTTCTCTTTTGCAGCATCAAGTGAACCAAAGGTAGATTGCATTGCTTCGGCAACTTTACCTGTCAATTCTCTACCATCGGGAATCATCGTGCTCCAGAAAAGCGTATGATTGGCGTGTCCACCGCCGCTGTTAATAACCGCTTGGCGAATTTTCATAGGCACTTTTTCGATATTTTGAAGCAAATTCTCGATTGACTGGTCAACTAAGGCATGATCGTCTCCGACTGCTGCGTTAAGTTTATTCACATAACCTTGGTGGTGTTTACCATGATGAATTTCCATCGTGCGTTTGTCAATATGCGGTTCAAGTGCATCATAGGCATAATGTAACTTTGGAAGTTCATAACCATGGGTATGGTCACCATGTAAATGGTGATCTGCGTAAAGACGCTGTGGACTCTTAACCATAAACATTCCTGCTAATGCGGTACTTCCAGTAATTAAAAAGTTTCTACGGTTCATGAGTTCTCCTCATCGTGTAGTTTGAATAGAATTTTAACAAAATTATGGGGCTATGTCAAGCAGCTTAATGGCAAATTTCTTTTGACAAGCGAACAAAGGTTGGTTAAAATAATACGGATGAAGAACCCTATAACACTGATATATGACACAAACACAATACATAACCTTGACACAGGGACCTCATACTGTTCATAGCCGAGGTAACCGTGACAAGTTCAAATCTTATGATCTATAAAACCGTTTCATATTGGCTGTGGTTCTCTATTTTTTGTGTTTTAGCATTAGTGCTTGCCGCCAAACCTCTATTCAATATACTTGCTTTTGAGTTTTGCGCGATTATTACCCTCTGCGTTGCTTTTGCCTGTTCCCACGTTGCCATGACCGAATTCCAAACAATGAAACGTGACCCTGATAACTTAACTGGCACGCCCAGTCAGGTTATTTTGGGATGTTTCTGGCGCGCATTTTTATCGAATGTTATATTACTGATAGCAGCACTCACCATAATTTTGCTAAACGCATTCCGCATAAAAAACTGCAATTTCGGTGAAGGATTCCTCTTTTTTCTTATCTTGCCTACACTCAGTTGCGTAACTGTAACGGCAGCAGGTTTATTCTTCAATGTGTGGATACAAAAGAGATGGTTAGCATATCTTACATACCTGGGATTTCTCCTTCTTTCATGCATCCCAGTAGGTATAAATCTGATATTCCATCCACCAGTATTTGCTTTTCATCCTATTTTAGGATATTTCCCCGGACCCATTTATGATTTCGTTATTTCAATAACAAGCACCCTACTGATAGCACGAGGAGAAACGTTGCTATGGGCACTGTTATTCTTAACGATTTCAATCTATACGTGTGAAATTAGTAGGGAGACCGGTTTTGTCCCCAAACTTCAATGGCGTAATCTTATTAAATTTACTACTACGAAGTCGCTTTGGCGGGTTACAACAGTATGCATACTGATTGTAGCATTAGTCAGTTTAGAATTCTTTTCCGGAAAATTAATGATTCGTCCAACGCGTGCTGACATCGCGCAAGCGTTAGGTGGTTATAGAGAAACGGAGCATTTTGAAATCTTCTATGCGCGGGAACTTGAAAATGAAATAGATTTATTCGCTGACGATTGCGAGTTTCGTTATGTTCAGCTATCTGACTACTTACAGACAACAAGTTCAAGGAAAGTCCGTGCTTATCTATACGCTTCCCCTGAACAGAAAAAGAGGTTGATCGGGGCTGGTAATACGTTTGTTGAAGACCCGTTTGGTTACGGTTTTCATCTTCATTCGACAGGTTTTCCGCATCCTGTGCTAAAACATGAGTTGGCACACGTATTGACTGCCGACTGGTCTCCATGGAAGGTTAGCTTGAACGTAGGAGTGCATGAAGGTATTGCTGTCGCAGCAGACTGGGATGAAGGACAGCTTACACCTCATCAATGGGCGAAAGCGATGCGTCAATTAAAGGTTGCACCCCCTCTCTCCAGCGTCATGGGCATCGGATTTTGGAGACATGCAGGTTCACGAAGTTATCTACTTGCGGGTTCTTTTATCCGTTTCCTTGTTGATACATACGGATTAGATAAGTTAAAACAGGCTTTTCCATTCGGGAATTTATCCAAGAGTTATCCAAAAGACTTCAGCGTTTTGGAAGCAGAATGGGTTAAATTCTTATCAAACGAAGTACAATTGCAAGATACTGACATAGGCTATGCTGCACGCCGCCTAAAACGGGGTGGAATCTTTGAACAAGTATGTGCTCACGAAATGGCAGCGTTACGGAATAAAGCCTGGCAAGCATATTACCGCAATGATTTTATGTTTGCAATGGACACTTTTCATCAAATGCTGTCAGATGAACCAGAAAATCCAAGAACACTGTTGGGATTGATGTATAGCGCATTTAGAATTGGGGATTATAAATTAACTACCTCACTTGCAAAACGTATGATTGCAGATGTAAATTCACAATACAGAACCGAAGCAGCGCAATTACTGGGAGATATCTACTGGCTGCAAGGGGATGCAGAAAAAGCGTTAAATCTATACAAAGAAACCGTTTTGTTGGCTACCCACGAAACTATTGAACAGAGCATTCTTAAACGTATTGCAGCGCTTTCGGGAACATATACACCTCAATCAAGAAAACGGCTACGTACTGTTATACTTCCTAAAAGTTCTTCAGGTCGTACAGGAAATGGGAAGAAAACGACTCTTTTATTGCGGGTTATTGGAACTGAACCGGACGATTGGTTAGCCTATTTTTTAATAGGTGAGTTACTTCACAAAGAAAAAGCGTGGGAACTAAGCACACAATATCTTCACCATGCCATTGACTTGAGCCAAAAAGAACAGATGCGAACAATACCGCCCCAATTTGCATTGAAATCACGCTGGTTATTGGGGATGAACGCTTTTTACATGAAAGATTATAGAATCGCAGAAGAAATGTTTTCAGCGATAGCGACTGATCGAACACAACCCTTGGGAATGAAACTTTCTGCCCAAGATTGGGTCCAACGGTGTCAGTGGACAAAAAGCCGCACACGATAGATTATGTTAAATTTGCATCTGTATGTTTACATGGTAGAAAATAATAGAATCATAAGATATTGATTTGGTATCCACCGAGGTTTGCTGATTAAACAGAAAACACAACGCGCTTTTCTTAACAGGACTTACGCATTTTTATAAAATGGTGTATACTATTCTATTATGATTACATTTACCCACTCTCAAAAGAAGGAAA
>JAGWBU010000103.1:12498-14121 GCA_021295735.1 Candidatus Poribacteria bacterium
AAGATAGCTTATTGGACGATTATTTACGACATCAACTCTCAAATCCTTCAATAATCTTCAAGACTGCGTAAGTCCTGTCCAATTATGATTGAAGTTTAAAAAGAAATTGGCACTCCATTTTTATGGAGTACCAAACAATCTTAATTCAGATTGTATGTTATTAGATTCTATCAAGAAACAAACTGTTATAGCGTGATTCGTAAAATTGATTGATAGTTATATTTTAGATTTTCTGTTAACGGAGCACTATTATAGGTAAAAGTTCCACTCAAACGTAAACCTAACCGAGTTGTAATATCAAACGTAAAAGTGGGCTCCGCACAAAATCTGTAGTTTTTGAAGCCTATTTCTGGGGTAAACGTCAATTCTGTATTAAGTTTCTGCCAATCTACAGTAGAGGAAATTAACCATCTAAACGAGGTTGGATCAAATTGTCTTACTGAAAGGTTTTCTAACGGTTGAATAGTTTCTAAGAAATAACCAAAATTAGCAGAAATAATAAGAGAGCCTTTCTTATATTTCTCCAGTTCAATACTACCTCCTACTTGCGCTGTTAACGCAGTCCCATCAGTTATGTTACGTTCAAGATAAGAGAATATCTCAAACTCAACTTTGTTGATTGGAATCCCACCTTCTATGTGGAGTTTAATGATTTCAGAAATTACACCTTCTTCACCTGCAGCACGGGAACCAAAAAATCCTGCCCAACCGTTGATATTACTAATTGGCAATACTGTAGTTAAGGAGAACGTTTGCAAAATACCATTACCAGAAACACCAAGGTCTACTGTCTTCTTATCTTCTGGCAAGTCAGTAAACTGGCTGAAAGATGGTATTGAAAAAACTATTGATGAAAACACAACAAACACAATTAAACATATTTTTCTAAATCTTTTTTTGTGAGCAAACTCTATTCGTTTATCGTTTATCGTATCCATATTTTATTCGGGCATGAGGTAAAATATTTTACTATTTTCCCATGCTATTACTCAATTGACCTGAGTCCGATTTCCGAATTGCCAAGATACGCTTCAAAGCAAAAGCAAGACACTATTGTGGAATTCTTTCCACAGCCAGATTAACGCCACGTGTTAGGTTTTCCTCCTCTTTGTGAAAATTAAAAATGCTAATGCTTAAAAGTCTATGTAAAACAATTTTCGGATTATCATAAAGTTACGTAAAATTCTACAGTTCTTGTCAATCGAATAATTGGCTAATCCTGAACAAATTCCTTCCTCCAATAGGAGTATTTCGTCCGAAAAAAGTGAGCGGTCCACCCTTTTGAAAATGGGTGAGTGTATGTTTTAGATGTGTTACAATTGAAACCCCAATTTAAGTATTTTATACCAATTCCATTCGTAAAGTATTGGCATAAAACCTTCATTAAGGTAATAACAACGTGATTTTATATTAAAGGTTTCCAATTCCTCATTTTGTGTGTAAAACGTGATTTTAACTGTATTTTAGTATCACAGAAAAACTAATTCAGAAATTATACATTATAAAGTTAGTGAATTGCAAATTTTAATTAATCCTAAATTTCTTATAACCCACATTCCGCAGTTGTTTAATCAGAATTTAATATTTATAGGACAAACCCGTGTCACGAAAGGATCCGTACCG
>JAGWBU010000103.1:14155-17623 GCA_021295735.1 Candidatus Poribacteria bacterium
GCTTGCTCGATGTAGGTGCCACGCAGGTTTGAGAAATAAATATCGAAAATCGGAAATTCGAAGTGCGGAATGTAGGTTATAACATTTTTCTTTCAACGTTTGTAGTAGCAAATTCCAAAAAACAGTTGACGTTCATACCGATAGCATATATACTTTCAATATATGTCAACAATCACATCACAGCTTCAAATATCCGAACCATGAATCACAAAATTGCAATTCTTATACTGATTTTTTTTATACCAATAGCAGCACACGCACAAACAGACTATACGATACCGAAAAAACACCGTGTCATTCAAGAGAAATCGCCACAATCTCTTAGTGTACCAATCGGCACCGAGTTCTCGGATATTACTTTTCCGACACTGCAAGGGAACACACACGCCTTATCCTCACTTCTACAACAAGGCCCAGTCGTCTTTGTGTTTCTCTCTACAGAATGTCCTGTCGCCCAAAGATACGCGATGCGCTTAAAGCGGATGCACGCTGAATTTGCCGATAAACAGGTTACCATTATCGGTGTCTATTCCAACGAAAACGACTCGGTAGATGATGTCAAGGCATATATTGCAAGAGCAGAATTCACATTTCCGATTGTGAAGGATAAAGATGGCAGTTTGGCGCGCCATCTCGGGGCAACGATGACTCCGCAAGTACATCTTATTGACAAAACTGGTGTTCTCCGCTACCGTGGTCCAATTGACGATAATCGATATGAAACACGGATAAAACATCATTACTTGAAAGATGCTGTAGTTGCACTTCTTGATGGAAAACCTGTGTCTGTGAAGGAAACGGCGGCATTCGGTTGCACAATCCATCTTCCTGACTTGCCCATTGAAAAACAGATAACCTATAGCGAACACATTGCACCGATACTCCAAAAAAATTGTCTTACCTGTCACCATCAGGATGGGATTGCACCGTTCGCGCTTGAGGATTATGACGATGCGAAAGTACATGCAGCCAAAATCGCTGAACAGACACAAAAGCGCCTGATGCCACCGTGGAGATTGGGGCAGAGTTCCGGCAAATTCAAGAATGAACTGAGACTCACAGATACCGAAATTGAGATGATAGCAAATTGGGTTAATGCCGACACACCAGCGGGTCCTAAAATCAATGATTTACTTGTAGCGCAATCTTCAGAAACATGGGTACTCGGAGAACCGGATATGCAAAAAGAGATCCCAATTATCTTTAAAGAGTTGACTGCAGGAAAACACGCATCGCTCACTATCACCATCCAAACAGATTTTGGGAAAGATGTGTTTGTGCGAGGGATCGATTTTCAGTCTAAAAATACAAAGATGACGCGCCGTATTACAACATACCTCAAAACGCAGCGAAATGTTAAACCTGATGGCAACCAGTTTAATTTAAATGCACAGACCAATCAAAATCACACTGTTGATGTGAGACTTGGAACTTGGGCACCAGGTTTTACGCCTACTGTTCTGCCTGAAGGGGTGGGATATCTGCTACCAAAGGGTGGTCAAATTATTCTAAATGTGTTATACAAAGGCTCTGACCGTCAGGAACGCGAAAACTTACAATTAAGCCTCTATTTTTCTAATACACCAGAAACAGCACGGTTACACAAGGCAACTCTGACGAACTATGACGATGCTAATCAGCAAGAGGCTGATTTATCTTATGAATTTAAAAACGATGCCTATGTGTTCGCAGTATTTTCACCATTGTATGTGGATAAACAGGGGCTGCGGGTTGTTGCCATAACTCCCACGGGTGAACACATTAAGATGCTATGGGTGAAGGAATCTCGCATTGCATGGCTGAATGAATGGTTGGATATTTACCATTACCGCGAGCCTATTTTCTTACCGGCAGGTTCACAATTGGAATTTGATATGCAGGAAGATTCAGAAAATCAGCGTAATTCTGAGTTATTTGATGAAAAGACAATTTGCCAATTCTTTTATGTGTTGGCGTCTGAGTATAATCCGGATTAATACATAGTTTCTACGCTAAATGACCTGATACATTCACGTTGAAGTGCTTTGCAATTTGTGCTAAACTACCAAAAAATAGACGATAAGGAGAATAACAAAAAATGCCAAAGTTTGGTGTAAATTTATTGCTGTGGGCAGATAAGTTTGACAAAGAAACTGCTGATCTTATTCCGAAAGTTGCTGAATTGGGTTTTGATGGAGTAGAAATCCCAATCTTTGATCCGGAGACGGTGGACATTCCGTACACGCAAGCATTACTAAAGGATACCGGTTTAGAAACCATCGGATGTAATATCATGGCAGGCGATAGGAATCCAATTGACGAAGACCCCGCAATCCGTGAAAACGGGGTTACTTATCTCAAGCGCACAATTGAGGTAATTGCAGAATTGGGTGCTGATACGCTTGTAGGTCCTATGTACAGTGCTGTCGGCAAACTTGTTGGACGTGGTAGAAACGAACAGGAATGGGAATGGTGCGTTGAAGGTTTACAAGATGTAGCCGAATTCGGTGGGAAGCACGGTGTCACGCTTGCAAGTGAACCACTCAATCGATTTGAAACCTATTTTGTCAATATCGCAGAAGATGCTGTCAAGCTTTGTAAAGCGGTGGGTAGTCCATATTTCAAAGTGCATCTGGACACATTTCACATGAATATTGAAGAGAAGAATCAGGCGGACGCGATTATCAATACTGGGGATTACTTGCATCACATGCACTGTTGTGAAAATGACCGCGGAACTCCCGGCACAGGACTTGTTGATTGGGATGGTGTATTTGGTGCACTCGCAAAGGTAAGCTACGACAGATGGCTTGTGATTGAGTCGTTCACGCCTGCTGTTAAGGAGATTGCCGCTGCAACATGTATCTGGCGCGATATTGCACCCAGTGCCGAAAGTCTTGCTACGGATGGGCTTGCCTTCCTCAAACAGAAGGCGGATGAGCATTTATAACAAGTACAATAATTTGAGTGTGAGAGCGTGTAGGTTGGGTTGAACGAAGTAGAACCCACAGCCATCAATTTAGTGCCTGATTTTCTTGTGGGAGGGCTTTCTAAGCCCAATTTATTACCCAAAGGTAGGCGCGTTTGTAAACGCGCTATATCTGTGCTAAAGATTGTCTAACGGCGCGTTTACAAACGCGCCTACTAAGGTGGCGAACCGCTAAATTGACACCCGCCAAATGCCAAAAGCGCATTTGACGTTGATTTGGCTGAATCATGCGGAATACCAAAAGCGTATTCCGCCAAAAGGCATTCATAGCGTTGATTGGGTTTCGCTATATCTAACCATGCGAATGCTCCTGAATATATAGTAACACTCCGTGGAAACACAATAGTACTTTGTTTACCGCTCTACCCAACCTACGACATACTGCACAATTACCGAACTCAAAAAGGATTCTATAATAAAGTGAGGGGTGTGCATAAATAATTCCGATGTTAAATATGCGCTTAAAGGTAGTCCGCACACGCCGTGGGTTTCCGTCCACA
>JAGWBU010000103.1:17695-20930 GCA_021295735.1 Candidatus Poribacteria bacterium
GATTTCTTGATTTGGCGCATGCTGCGTTGATTTGGCAATGAATTGCGCGACTACAAACGCATTTCTATAAATCAAGCGGTACCTGGCGTCTGTCCCTGTCTGTGTTGATGCGCCAAATATTTATGCACGCCCTCATATAAAGTTAAACCAAAATGGAGGAATTGAGATGCACCGCATCAAATGGATCAGTCTGTTATCCGCGATATTGATTGCTGTTTCTCTAACGAGTAACGCAGAACTACCCAATGCTACAGGAGATGAAACAGACACCAAGTCTGCTGGAGAGGCACGATTTCTAAGTAATATCCGACAACTCACTTATGACGGGAAACGTGCTGGAGAAGGCTATTTCTCTGAAGATGGAAACGCACTGATCTTTCAAAGTGAACGCGAACCGGACAACCCATTCTATCAAATTTATCTTCTCAACCTACTGACAGGAGATACGCATCGCGTTTCACCTGGTGTTGGAAAAACAACGTGCGCTTTCTTTCGCCCTGGTTCCGATGAAGTGCTTTACGCCTCCACACATCACGATGTATTTGCGCAAGCAAAGCAGGAGGAGGAACTCAATTTCCGAGAATCTGGCAAAGAACGCCGCTATAGCTGGGATTACGATGAAGCGATGGACATCTTCTCCGCTAACCGTGATGGAAGCAATCTAACACAGCTGACAGACGCGCATGGCTATGATGCTGAAGGTTCATATTCACCTGATGGAAAATATATCGTTTTCTGCTCGCTGCGGGACGCATATCCAAAAAGCGAACTCTCCCCAAAGGACCTCAAGCAGCTTGAAGTTGATCCTGCATATTTCGGTGAAATTTATATCATGAATGCTGATGGTTCCAACCAGAAACGTTTGACAGATTCACCCGGATACGATGGCGGCCCTTTCTTTACACCTGATGGGCAACATATCGTCTGGCGGCATTTTTCACAAGATGGAAGCACTGCAGACATCTATACAATGCGCTTGGATGGATCAGGTGTGAAACGTTTGACAGATTTCGATAGCATGTCATGGGCACCTTATTTTCATCCAAGTGGAGCTTATGTAATTTTTGCTTCTAACAAACTTGGATTTTCCAATTTTGAGTTATATCTCGTAGACGCAAACGGAAGACATGAACCCGTTCAAGTTACCTCGACTGATGGTTTTGATGGACTGCCTGTTTTTTCACCAGATGGCAACCGCTTGTGTTGGACATCTAACCGTAACAATCAAAATGTTTCGCAACTCTATCTTGCATCGTGGGATCACGAAGCTGCATTAGAAGCAATCGCTATTTCACCGAGGCGTTCAATTTCAAGAACTCCAGAACCAGCTGTAGAGGAGTCCGAACCCGACTCGTCTTTTACCGACTTTGCCGATGAAATCAAAGGCAGTATTCAGCGGCACGTTGAATTCTTGGCAGACGATGCTTTAGAAGGTAGGATGACCGGTTCCAAAGGTGCAAAACGCGCTGCAGATTACATCGTTGATCAATTTACCAAACTCAACCTCCAACCTGCTGGTGAGGAAGGCGGTTATTTCCAAACTTTTGAGTTCACAGCAGGCAGAAAAATTATACCAAATGAAAACCGTTTCCATATCACACGCAAAATAGAGAAGTCTGAAGAGCAACTTGAATTCAAGGTAGAGCATGATTTTTTACCGCTCTCTTTTTCAAGCAATGGTGTCGTTGAGGGTGAAGTCGTGTTTGTTGGATATGGGTTAGTCGTCCCTGGAGAAACAAGCGAAGGATATAATTCTTATGTTGGTATAGATGTGAAGGATAAGATTGTTGTCGCACTTCGCTACGTTCCAGAAGGCGTGAAGGCTGAACGCCGACAGCAATTGATTCGGTATGCGGGAATCCGCTATAAGGCAGTGCAAGCGCGGGAAAACGGTGCAAAAGCGTTCCTTACCGTTGCCGGTCCGAATTCACCAAACGCAGGTAAGATAATCCCACTTAATTTTGACAGTGGCAGTGCTGATTCTGGCATAGTCGCTGGTTCTATTACCCATACTGTAGCAAATACCCTATTAGCACAAGCAGGCAAAAACTTGAAAGAGGTTCAAACTGGACTTGACGACGAGAATCCGCACTTTGTCGGACAATTTCCGTTACCCGATGTCAAAATCAAGATAACTGCTTCCATTGAAAAGATTAAGAAAACGGATAATAATGTCCTCGCGATGCTCCCGCCAACCCATCAGATTGAAGACAGTGAATACATCATCGTTGGTGCACACTACGATCATATCGGCTATGGAGAGATTGGATCACTCGCGAAAGATGAAGAAAAAGGACAAATCCATAACGGTGCTGATGATAACGCTTCAGGCACTGCTGTTATATTAAAATTAGCAGAGATGTTTAGTGAAGAACGTCAAAATCAGCCAGAAAAATTTAAGAGAGGCGTTATCTTTGCGTTATGGTCGGGTGAAGAGCTCGGACTCATTGGGTCTACTCATTTTGTAAATGATCCAGTGCTTCCTTTAAACGATGTTGCTGCCTACATTAACTTTGATATGGTGGGACGTCTCCGTAAAAATAAGCTTGTCCTGCAAGGTATCGGATCTTCACCTATTTGGACAAAGTTAATTGAAAAACGTAATGTGCTTGTCGGTTTTAATCTGGCACTACAAAAAGACCCGTATCTGCCAACAGATGTGACAGCCTTCTATCCGAAAAACGTTCCTGTCCTCAGTTTCTTCACCGGTTTACACAAGAACTATAACCGTCCGACAGATGATGCTGAAACCCTCAACTATGCTGGCTTGGAACGTATCTCAAGTCTGGCTTATGGGATTGTTTCAGACCTAATTAGCGCGGACACGCGACCAGAATACGTAAAAGTGGAGCGGAACAAGCCTGAGCAGGGAAGTCGTGGAACGTTACGTGCATATTTGGGGACTATTCCTGATTATACCACTGAAGACGTTGGTGTTAAACTCTCTGGCGTTGTCGCTGGCGGTCCTGCAGATAAAGCAGGTTTAAAGGGCGGTGATGTCATCGTTGAACTCGGCACGAAAAAGATTGAAAATATCTATGATTTAACCTATGCCCTTGATGCTGTGAAAATTGGTGAACCAGTTGAGATCGTTGTGATGCGTGATGGGAAACAGGTGAAACTTAAAGTCACTCCTGAAGCACGAAATTAATTTCTCCAGGACTTACGCAGTCTTGAAGATTATTGAAGGATTTGAGAGTTGATGTCGTAAATAATCGTCCAATAAGCTATCTTT
>JAGWBU010000104.1:0-27033 GCA_021295735.1 Candidatus Poribacteria bacterium
ATCTGTTGAATATGCCATAATCATAAACGCTAACATAAATCTCAGAAAATGTAAACTTATTTTTAGGATCTACTATAACACGAAACATAGCCCGTAAGAAACGTCTTTTGTTTTTTATTTTTTTTAGGTAGAACTCCATAAAGCCATTCAGTTTTCGTGTTTTCTCAATATTTCAGGTATGGTCGCGAGCTGGAGCTCGCTCCTACAGAAAGAGTTTTTAGGGAGAAGGAAGAAATTATTGGAGAATTGAATAGCTCTGGGAAAACCCGATTTCACTTCTCAATTCACATAATTTATGGTAAACTGACATCACGTATGCTGAATATAATGAGGGTTCAAGGGAACTCACGCTTTCAGAGATTAGAAAACGTCAGCGCAGTTATGGGTAGATAATGGCACATATTAAATTACAAAATATTGAAAAACGGTTCGGCGATGTTGTTGCTGTCAAAGATTTTAACTTGGAAATTGAAGATAAGGAGTTTGTCGTATTCTTAGGTCCATCGGGTTGTGGAAAAACGACGACGCTGCGATTGATCGCTGGGTTGGAGCATCCTGAAGTAGGTGATATTCTGATTGACGGACATCGTGTCAACGATTTGTCGCCAGCGGACCGGGATATTGCTTTCGTATTTCAATTCTATGCACTTTATCCACATCTGAGTGTATACGATAACATTGCATTTCCGCTTAAAGCAGTGAAGGTTGAAAAATCAGAGATTGATGAACAGGTTAAAAAAGTCGCAAAGATTTTACAGATAGCTGACGTTTTAAATCGGAAACCGAGTGTGCTAAGCGGAGGGGAGATGCAACGCGTTGCGCTTGGACGTGCAATGGTCCGCCAACCGAAAGTTTATCTGCTTGATGAACCGATGGCAAATTTAGACGCCAAACTGCGAATTGATACACGAGCAGAAATCAAACGACTCCAACACGAAATCGGTGCAACCACTATTTTTGTAACACATGATCAAGTTGAAGCGATGTCTCTCGCGGACCGGATTGCAGTAATCCATCAAGGCGTGCTACAACAAATTGGCGCACCTCATGAGGTATATAACAAACCGAAAAGTCTTTTTGTTGCAGGATTTATGGGTATGCCAGCTATGAATCTGCTTGATGCCGAGCTCACCTCTCATGAAGGCAAAACCGCGTTGCAACTAAGTCATACCGATGTGCTGTTAGAACTCTCTCAGCAACAGCAGTCTCACCTAAACGCCAATACTCAGAAGAAAGATTGTGTTTTAGGTATCCGACCTGAGCATATTTCTGCATCCAGAAAACCGATTGGACGTGAAATCGCTGCGGATGTTCATCTCATTGAACCCCTTGGTTCTGTGAACATCCTTGACCTGCTACTCGGAACACATCAGGATACGCAAGAGTCTATCCTTCTCCGAGTTAGAACACATCCTACATTTCAGGTTGAAGTTGGGGATACAATTTGGTTGGATTTTGATGACGATCAGATGCACCTTTTTGATCGGGAAACTGAACAGGCTATTTGGTAATTTGTTTTACCGCCAGTTATATCAATAGGTATGGTAGAATCTAACTATTGTAAGGTGGACTCTATGCCTTGTCCAGTGTTGTACGTGCTTTTGGCGTTGTTTAGGGTAAGCGCATTACAATGCACATCTGCAAGCAAATGTTTATATTCAGATTTCACTATAAATCAAGGCAACATCTTTAGGCATAGGATAATCGCTCAACCCTTCTTTCCAACGTCTCCATTTCCTCAAGAATTGCGCCGATGAGTTCTGCTTTATCAGATGCATAAGTAGGATTATCCCACTGATTGACTCGCTCTGCAGGATCATTTTCTAAATCGTAGAGTTCACCATACGGATGTCCACAATACCATGTTAACTTGCGTGTGTCGGTTACGATAGTTTTAAGACGTAAACCTTGTGGATCGTCCACGCATTCAACCAACAATGAATCTCGTACAGACTCCTTTTCTCCCGTAAGCATCGGCATTGCATCTACACCATCAATGTCTGACGGGATCGGCAGTCCGGCAGCGGCAAGCGCAGTGGCCACAATATCAACATGGCTGAACAGTCCCTTTGTGCGCTGTCCAGATGGAATGGCGGCAGGATACCTTATCAAAGTCGGTACACGGACAAGTTGTTCGTAATGAAATGGTCCCTTCATCCAAAGTCCGTGGTCACCAAGCAGTTCACCGTGGTCGGTGGTGAAAAGCACTAATGTATTTTCGCTCAATCCATGTGTATCAAGACATTCCAAGATCCGTCCCATCTGCTGATCGATAATCTTCACCATATTGTAATAGTATGCTCTCCCCAACCGAGCATCGTGTTCTGAAACTTTGCGAAAATCGGCACCGCCACCTTGCCCAGCGATTGCAAACCTGCCACGGATTTTTGACTTACTAAGTTGTCCGCAGCGCGCTTCCATAAAATGGGGCGGTTTATCGTCTAATTCACCTTCAACAAAGTCTGGTAATGGAACGCCTGCAGGATCAACACGTTCCGCAAATTCGGTTGGCACGCAATGTGGGTGATGTGGGTCTTGAAATCCGACTGCCAATAAGAACGGCTTATCAGCAGGATGGTTAGTCAAAAAGTCTATCGTACGGTCAGCAGTCCAAATGCTGTTGTGGTATTTCAGAGGTATATCCCAATCGTGCGCCCCACCACCAAACCCTACTTGCGAGAGACGTCTCGCTTTGCTGTAGCTTGCAAATGTCTCTTCAGAAACTTGAGATCGCACCCATTCCCCGTAATGTCCGGCGATGCCATAAGTTGCATGTCCCAGCGCAAGTTCTATCGTCTCAAATCCGTAATATGGACCGCGAAAATCGGGATACCGATCTGTATTGTTTCGTGTTTCAATTGATTGCTCTGGGGACGCACCGAAGGGTTGAAAGTGCGCTTTCCCAATATAATGTGTGCGATACCCGACATCCGATAACCGATGTGAGATCATCGGTTCATCGTCGGGGACGTTCATACCGACATTCCACGCACCATGCCGACTGACATACTTTCCAGAAAAAATTGAGGCGCGGGCAGGCGTACACACTGGATTTGCACAATAAGCACGTTCAAAACAGACACCTTCTGAAGCGAATTTATCCAAGTGCGGTGTGTCTGTAAATGTTGAACCGTAGCAACTGAGACTATCTGTCCGCTGCTGATCAGTCGTGATAATGAGGATATTAGGACGTTGTGTACTCATAGATATTCTTCTTTTGACATTGAGAGCCTTAATTTTGCTGAACTGCTTTGAAAACAGAATTCACAGCACCAAATAGGTTCGGCAAATTATCTAAACTAAAGTTCGTTCTATTCCGAGTAAAGGCATCCCCTACAAGTCTACCGAATTGCCACATGATTCCATCGGTTACAATACCATACACAGGAAAATCAAGATTGTCATTCATTTTTTGTGCAGCAACCAACTCAGCCAAACATTGTCCCCACCCCTGTTCAAAGTCGTTCTTTTTTGCCTCAACCATCATTATCAAAGGCATTCCGACAACAGTAATGCCCAATTCAGACCGTGTAGCAATAAGATAATCTGGCGTACCATTCAAAATCTCATCATAGGTAATGGTTTTCTTTACCCAAAGTCCATATTTTTCGGCGTAATCTTTGTAGACCTCTCTTAAAATAGGGAATATAACCACTTCACATCTTGATCCCTCTGATGTAAAAAAATCGATATGTTGCTGACTAAATTCAAGTTCTTTCAGAAATTGCTCTGAAGGTTTTTTCGCCTCAACACCGAAAAAATCATTATACGAGTATTTGATATTGAATTTTTCTTGAACTTCAGAAATTGTCTTGAAATCGCTAAAAGCCATGAGTGCTACCTCCCACAATTTCACGGTGAATTTAAGCGCGTTTTCAGCAAATTATAGATTACGAACAAAACGGCTTTAAATACAGATAACTCTGTTCTGCGGCATCTTCAGGTTCCATGATCTCTCGGAATGCCTGATGCACCGTCACATAACCGTCATAACTGATCGCTTCTAAACCGCGAAACACTAACGAAAAATCAATCCCACCTTCATCTTGTAGACGGATAGGATCATGCGGAACCTCGCCTTGAATCCACGTCAATAGACGTGTCTTCCCTTCTGGGCGACGAATGTGATTTTGAAGATAGACATTAAAAAGATATGGCGAAAAACGTTTGAGCGTCTCAATGCCGTAATCCTGCGCACACAAATCAAGATTAGCAGGTTCATAGATAATGCCAAAGTTTTCTCTACCAACACGTTTTAGCACATCAATTGAACCTTCAACCGTTTCAAATAGGCTTTGTGTATGCGACTGATGCGCGAGACGAATTCCACGCTCTGCTGCTTCGTCGGATGCACGTTGTGCCCATTGAATGTCTTCCTCAACCTTCATTGCGATACGAATAAGGTTAGCACCGAGAAGTTCTGTTAAATCGAGATAAGGGGTTATATTGCGAAGTCCATCAGGTCCTTCATCGTTGTTGAGCGGCACCGGAAAATCACCGGTCACCATAGAAATCTTTAGGTTAAGTGAATCTGCCTGCTTGCGTGCAGCAGTAATCTGATCCAGAGGTGAATGGGTCCCGACTTGGGATGCACGCATACATATCGCCTCGTAGCCAAGGTTCGCTGCGAGTTCTGTTAGTTGCACAAAAGTGTGGGTGGCATCTCTCTTTGAAGCGTTCTCTGCAACACGAACAGAAAGTGATAGTTTCATGTAATCCTTTTCTCCAAAGTTTGTAATATATGGTGAAATCTATGATTAATGAGACACTAATTCTGCAGGAGCGATCTCCGAATCGCGACTAACCGCTTTGATAGTCGGGAATCGGAGTTCCCTCCTACAGATCAATAATGTCTAATTAATTCTGAAATCTACCATAAATCCACTGCTACAATAGAATATCGGCAATTGAAAGTGCCATTAGAACCAAACTAATCATACCATTCAGTGTAAAAAATGCAAGATTAACTCGGGACAGGTCATTCGGTTTGACGATCGCATGCTCATAGATGAAAATCAGGACGACAATTCCAACGCCAATGTAGTAGAAAAGTCCCAATTCGGTAAGAAGAGGGATGCCAAAAAGAAGTAAAACTGCAACCCCGTGAAGCACAGACGAAACCCACAATGCCCAACGGATACCGAGTCGCGCAGGAATAGAATGGAGTCCATGTTTTCTGTCAAAATTGACATCTTGGCACGCATAGATGATGTCAAACCCAGCTGTCCAGAGCAACACAACACAGCAGAGAATTATTGGGGTCCAATCAAATCTGCCCTTAATTGCAATCCACGCACCAACCGGTGAAATGGAAAGCGCAAGCCCTAACCACAAATGCGAAAGTGCGGTGAAACGTTTGGTATACGAATACCCCATAATCACGGCAAGCGCAACTGGAGATAGCGCAAAAGCAAGCGGATTCAATCGCCATGCAGCAAAGACCAACAATCCTGCCGAAATGAGGGTAAAAGCCAATACCGCGCCTTTTGTGATTAAGCCAGCTGGGATTGCCCGCATTGCCGTACGCGGATTTTTGCTATCAATTTCCGCATCGGCCAGACGATTAAACGCCATGGCGCAACTACGGGCACCAACCATCGCCATAAGTATCCAACCGAGTTTCGGTAGTGATGGAAGTCCTTCCGCAGCAATAAAAGCACTCATGATTGCAAACGGAAGTGCGAACACGGTATGTTCAAATTTGATCATCTCAAGGATAATTTTGAGTTTTCGCATCAACCGCTTACTCTTTCCAACGTTGTGTTAGTCCCGAATCTATTTCAAACTGATCTAATATTTTTGTTACAACAAAGTTGATCTGGTCGTCCACCGTTTTTGGAAAATGGTAAAATCCTGGCATCGCGGGCAGGACACACACACCAACGCGTGATAATTTGAGCATGTTTTCAAGGTGGATGGAACTCAGCGGTGTTTCACGAGGCACTATTACAAGTTTGCGGCGTTCCTTGATACATACGTCTGCTGCCCGTTGGATAAGGTTACGCGAAATACCCACTGCAATTGAGGCAACCGTCCCCATACTACACGGCACTACAATCATCCCTTCCGTGCGGAAAGAACCACTCGCAATCGCCGCACCGATGTCAGATTCATGATGATAAATGATCTGCTCTGTATTAACATCAATAAGCGATTCCAAACGAAAATTGTCAATGTTTATTTTAATCTGAAGTTCTTCCCACAATGCACGCGCACCAGATTTAGAGATCGTTAGATGCACCTCTATATCCTCACGCCTTGCGAGGACTTCAAGAAGGCGCACACCGTAAATGACCGCGCTTGCACCTGTGATACCGACAATCAACCGCTTCAATTAGTGTGTCTCCGATACAAATTGTGAAAGGTTACCTGTTGCGTCAAATTCAAAAGGAAGGGTTTCACCGATAACCTCAAGACTTGAATGCAGTTTGGCATCTGTGAGAAGTGCCTCAGAAATGTCAAGCTCCGTTAATCTAAGCGTGCTCTCAATACGGATGACGCGTGCATTCTCCGGTTTTGTCAAGCCAATGGTGTCAAGGGCAACCTCAATTGCTTCTTGGTCAGTATCGTAGTAAAATGGAATCTTTGACTTCTGCGGTCCAAGCGCGGTAATACCGTTCATATAGGTTGCGTGTCGGTCAATCTGTTCAACGAGACGTGTTGTCGTGAAGTCTGCAAGACCGATACCTGTTGCATTGCCATCACTCTCTTCGGTGAGATCACGGACAAATATACGTAGAATTGCAGGTTTAAGAGGTTCTGGTTCAAAATTCTGCATCATTCTGCCGATGACATTTGTATCCATACCTGTCCCACTGATATTTTTTCCTGCCCAATCCACAATCAACAGGTCAAGTTCACCAAAAGGGAGTTTTCCCATTAATGATTTTGCTTCAACAAGAAGTTCGCGTTCGGTTTGGAGCAGCTGTGTGGCAGGCATCGCCACGGCTTTGGCGGTCTCTTCATGTGCATTTTCAATGAGTCCCAACCCAAAAGCGATCTTACCAGTGTCAAGAATGAAACTGCCTGCCGCTGTGATAACGTGTTCAAATCCGTATTGAAAGAAAGCGCGATGATAGAAGTTTGCTCCGTGTTGCTTGCCGAGACCGATAACCATCATCTTCATCAAGCCGCTCTCAATAGAACCGTTGAAATCCGTATGCGCCTTAATGCGATTAAGCGGCACAACATGGTCTGCTTCTGCGGCATACCTATCCATGAAAACAGGCAAGTCATCTGCTCCTGCATGCTGTAAAGTACCGAGTTTCACGACCTCCATTGTCGCTTTTACTGGCGCGCCGATGGTCGCTTCAGTAATTCCGTAATGCTCCAATACGCTTCTTTGTCCTTCCGCGGTTGCCCCACCGTGGCTGCCCATTGCAGGAACAACGAAAGGTTTCGCGCCAATACTTTTGAGATAATCCGCAGTCGCCTTGACTGTGGTCGCGATGTTGGCTACACCACGACTGCCTGCAGTAATCGCAACAGTCTCACCAGGGCGAACAATAGATGCAGCGTCAATCCGATCTAATTCTGCGTGAATTGCTGCAGAAAGATCAGTGAGAACTGGTGCCTCAAAATGTTGTCGGACCCGTGCCATTTTTGGAAGTGCCATTCGTTCTGTCCTTCTTATAGTAGATTTTGGAATTACTTGGGCACTCAGCGCTAGCGAGGTTAGTAAACCTCCAAATCAACGGTATGAATGCGCGTATGGCATTCACCACCTACTGGTGAATGTAAGAGGCGCAATAAATTGCGCGACTACAAACGCCGCAAATGCCAAGAAAATGTTAACTTATTTTTATAATTCACTATAAATGATTAAATTCCTTGTCTTCTTAAACTCAACTTTGTTGGGAATTTTATCAGAAACAGATTAGAAATGCAAGAAAAATCAACGCTGCACACAGAGTTATTAGTTTTAAGAATTATCAGTTACTGAGTGTTACTTAAAGTTTATATCGTCCGTCGGGTAGAGCTTGCGAAACCTATAAATCAACGCTATGAATGCCTGAATGCCCGCCAAATGCGCCTGTGGCATTTGGCGGGCATTCAGCGGGTGTCAACTTAACGTTGATTTAAAGGTAGCACGCGCCGCGTGCCGTCCGCTTTACATTTTGGGTGGACGGCACACCAAATCAACGCTATGAATGCCTGTTGGCATTCCCCGGCATGTGCCTACTACTTTGCATCGCACATCTTTTTTCTAAGTTGAGACTATGGATAGAGTGATAGCGAAACCCACCTATGATACTATTATAACGTGAGTTTGATAAAAGAATTCAATTTTGAATGTTGTGTTTCGTTTACGTTCATCTTGGCACCAAAATCAGAACAAGTGCCTTTGTTCCGTGAATCAACGCCAAATGCGCGTTTGGCATTTGGCGGGTGCGGTATGTCCGCTGAAGCCACATAGCACTCCTACGGAGCGCAAGAACTTGAAAACCTAACTTCTATAAACATAGCACGCCGCTGGCGTGCTGTGTTGGATTCCTCTAAATCATTAAGTCAAACTCACGTTAATATTATTATCAAACTCACGTTATTATAAAGTATTAACGTTTGTGATGAAATACGCCAGAAAAACCGAAAACTGAATAACCCTGTCTTAACACAAAGTCATGTTGACCTAAGTATTATTATATTATATAATATATGTATGGGTATTGAAGTTTTCTTTAGTGATGATGCAAGTTGGGTGATGAATGAAGCGCGTGTATTTCTCAGTTCAGAGCCAGTTGACCACAATCTAATTTTGACACTTTTGCACACGCGAATTGCACGCTGTGAACCTGGACGATACTGGGTGGCAACAAACAGTAATGAGATAGTCGGTGTTGTCGTTCAGTCTTCTCTAAACTCTCGTGTACTAATCACACCTATGACATCCGAGGTGGTTTTCGCGGTAGTAAATGCCATATCAGACGCGAACATAGCATTGCCGGGGGTAGCAGGAGAAGCTGCAACAGCGGCATGCTTCGCTGGAGAGTGGGCGGAACGACACAAGTCCCCTGTGTTCCCATTTTTAGGACTCCGCCTGTATGAAGTCAATGGAGTACAGGAAGCTTCAGATGTAAAGGGGCACTTTCGTAAAGCGGTTTTGGATGACCGAGAACTTCTTATTGACTGGGTTAGCCGCTTTTCGGTAGATATAGGAGAGAAAGAAAACACTTCTGACGATGACGAATTGCAAAAGCGCAAGATTACTTCCTCACATATTGTTGACAGTTACCTATCTGATGAACATCTCTGGTTATGGGAGGATACAGAACCCGTGTCAATGGTAGCGCGGACAACCGCTGTTGTCGGTGTTGTCCAAGTGAGACTCGTCTATACGCCACAAGAGCACCGAAACCGTGGTTACGCTACTGCCTGTGTCAGTAAAATCTCAAAACAAATTCGAGACGAAGGAAATCGCTGTATCCTCTACACCGATTTATGCAATCCAATTTCTAACGCTATCTACCGTAGAATCGGCTATCGTGCTGTAGCCGAAGCGATTCAATACCGATTTGAGTGAGCCAATTGAATGGCTGTACTATTCTTAAAACTGATAAGGACAGACTATGAAACTGAAACTTTTCGTGCCAGGACGTATCTGCTTGTTTGGTGAACACAGCGATTGGGCAGGAGGGCATCGGCGGACCAATGCCGAGCTTGAGAAAGGTTATACCTTAATCACGAGTACGAACCAAGGGGTCTATGCTGAAGTACAACCGCACCCCACAAACCTCATTCTGAAAACAACACTCAGTGATGGCACACGTCACGGTCCTTATACATTACCGATGGAACCAGCAGCATTGCTTGCGGAAGCAGAAAAAGGCAGTTTTTTCAGTTATGCTGCGGGCGTTGCTTATCAAATACTCACCAATTACCGCGTCCAAGGATTAGAGATTGATAACTATCTAACAGATTTACCTGTTAAAAAAGGACTTTCTTCAAGTGCGGCTATCTGTGTATTGGTTGCGCGTGCTTTTAATCGGATATATGATCTTAAAATGACGACGCGCGGAGAAATGGAATACGCCTATCAAGGCGAGATTAAGACACCATCTCGTTGCGGCAGAATGGATCAAGGCTGTGCATATCAACACCCAATCCTAATGAGTTTTGATGGGGAAAACATTGAGGTTAAAGAATTTAATGTCCCAACAAACTTATATATGGTAATTATAGACTTAGGTGCAGGTAAAGATACACGGCTTATATTAAAGCAGTTAAATCACTGTTATCCGTTTGCCGAAAATGAACTTCAAAAAAATGTGCAGTACTATCTCGGTCCCTTGAGTAAAAAAATTACCGATTTAGCTCATGACGCGCTTCGCCAGGGCGATGCTGAAGCAGTTGGAAAGTTGATGACACGCGCACAACAGGAATTTGATAAACATCTGATACCTGCATGTCCATCGCAATTGACTGCGCCTGTCCTTCACAAAGTTTTAAATTATGAACCGATTCAACCTTATATTTGGGGCGGCAAGGGAGTCGGTTCACAAGGTGACGGGTCAGCACAGTTCATTGTCAAAGACGAAGAGAGTCAAGGACGAGTCATTGAAATCATTGAAAGAGACTTACAGATGTCTTGTCTAAAACTCGTTATTGAGGCAAGCAGACATGTGCGTAAAGCTGTTATCCCTGCGGCAGGGTTTGGCACTCGACTTTTTCCGGCTTCAAAGGCAATAAAAAAGGAGCTTTTTCCTATTATCGACAGCGCTGGACGCGCTAAACCAGCAATTATGGCAATTGTTGAAGAGGCTGTCAACGCTGGCATTGAGGAAGTGTGTCTGATTGTGCAGAATAGAGATATAGACCTATTTGAGTCCTTCTTTAAAACACGCCCTCGTATTGAACACTACAACAAGCTAAGCAAAGAAAATAAGGCTTATTGCGATTATTTAGTAGAATTAGGCAGCCGCATTTCACTGGTCACCCAAGATGTTCAAGAAGGTTTTGGTCATGCTGTCTATTGTACGCGGGACTGGGTCGGCAATGAGCCTTTTCTGTTAATGTTAGGCGACCATCTCTACGGTTCAGATGAACCAGACTCATGTGCAAAACAGGTCTTAGATGCTTATGAACGGGTGGGGCACAGTGTAGTCGGATTAAAAGAAACACCAATAGAAGAGCTGTCGAACTTTGGATGTGTTACTGGTGTATGGCAGGAAGACGCGTCAATGCTGTCTGTGACAGAGTTTTACGAAAAACCCGATCCAGAATATGCAAGGGAACATCTTCATGTTGATGGCATGGACGCTGACAGTTTTCTTACTGTTTTTGGTATCTACGTGATAGAACCGCAGATTTTTGGGTTTCTTGAGCAGAATATAGAACACAATTTCCGGGAGCGAGGCGAATTTCAACTCACCTCTTGTTTGGATGAATTACGAAAGACGGATGGATTTTCTGGTTATGTTGTGAAAGGGCGGCGATTTGACATCGGGCTTCCAGAGGAATATCGGCAAACCGTCATCGGCTTTGGAAATGTATAGATGGTTATACCATTAACGTTTTAATTAGATGAGGGTGTGCATAAATATTTGGTGGATTAACACAGACAATAACGGACTTCAGGTGCCACTTCATTTGTAGATGTGCGCTGTAGTCGCGCAATTCATTGCGTCTTTTCAGAATTTTGTTACGGCACGCGGCGTGTGCCTACTACCTTTAAGCATATATTTGACATTGAATTATTTATGCACACCTCTCAATTAGATGTAGATAGCCGTTTGAGCACAACAAGTGTCAAGTCATCATACTGTTCAGCTTCTTGAACAAAACTCTGAACATCTTCAACGATGCGCTGAATTACCTCCTCAGCAGTGCATTCGTTAGGAATTTGGGCAGTCAATTCTTTGAAACGATCTGTTCCGTACATGTCGTGGTTGGCATTGAGAGCCTCAATCAGCCCATCCGTATGGAAGATAAGAACATCTCCTTCATTTAAATCAAATGTAATAGATTCATATTGCACGTTCTTCATACCTCCCAAGGGAAGATCACTATTTTCAATTTCAATAATTTCAGATCCTCTTTTGAGAATGGGGTAAGGCTGTCCACCGTTGGCGTAGTCAACACGTTTTTCGGATTCGTTGAGAACTGCTAAGTTGAGTGCGATAAAACTGGGTCCATACATCCGGGGTGCCAATCCAGCATTGAGATCGCTCAAAATGACATCTGCATCTGATTTAAATCGGGCAACTTCATGTAGCATTCCATTTGTAAGCACAGCATTCATCGCCCCACGTATACCCTTTCCTGCCGCGTCTGCCACAGCAATAGCAGTTTGTCCGTTTGCCACAGTCAAATAGTCGAAAAAATCACCTCCTACCTGTGTGGCCGGAATTGACATCCCCGCAATATCAAATTCTTGTGTTTGCGGTGATTCAGGAGGCAAGAGTCCCATTTGGATATTTTGCGCTTCATCTAACTCAGCACGGATTCGCTGCATTTCCGCTTCTTCTTTTTCGCGCATTTCAAGACGTAGCTGCGCGGTTTGTCTTCGGTTCACAATCAATCTAAAAAGCAGAGAACCTGCAGCTGCGAGTAAAATTAGAGAGGGTAGGTAATTCCGCCATCGGGTCCAAATAGGTTGATCAATAGTAAAATTCAAAACCGCAGGTCGTTGTGTATAGGGCCATCCTTCACGAAAAGCTTTTATCAAAAATGTATAACTTCCAGATTTTAAACCTTCATAGCGTATTCGCTGCATCCTCTTGACTGTACCAACATCTGGCGACAGAACCCTTTGCTCAAAAAATTGTTCAACGTTGTCCTTAAACGTGGTCTGATTACCTTGCATTTTGCCTGAAGAAATAGTTGTCCATCTGTTGTTGTCGATCCCAATTAGCCTAAATTTGTACTCAACATCATCTCTAAGTGGACTAACGCCCTGAAAATGGATAGTAACATTTTTGAGCCCCGCAGGCAGTAGTTCTTTTATCTCAGTAAAGGTGCGTTTGCCGGATTCTGCCATAGAAGGTTCTGTGAAAGATTTTCCCGCATCAACCGAGATAATACGACAAAACGGAAGCGCTCCAAGGCTCGCGCGATACTGCGTGGCACCGCCTTCCGTGCCAAACCAAAGTTCTTCCTCGTTAGATGCATGAATGCTTGATACATTATTATGAATGAGACCATCTTTGGTCGTAACAGATTGGAAGGTATCACCATCATACCTTACAACGCCACCACCCCATGTAGCAAACCATAAGTTGCCCCAATGATCTTCATGCACATCGCGTAAATCATCAACAAGAAAACCGTCAGTTGTTGTGTAAGTCTTAACTTCATTGCCATTATAACGAATTGCACCTTGTGAAGTCGCTAACCAAAGATCGCCATTCGTTGCAGTAAGTGCACCTCTGACCTTATCAAGTTCAATAGATACAGCATTTTTCAACTCGGCACCTTGGTATGTTTTGATACTGTCCTTAAAAACAAAAGTAATTAATTCTGATGATTTTTGAGAAGGTTCAACCACCCCGTTATTCTGTAGGTTTGATGCATCAGTAGAACTTTGAACAGTCCAGAGTGGCAATCCACTCGCTGCCCCAGGAAGTTCGGTTAACGTCTTTCCGAGGTCAGGATTCTCCCAATACATTAACTGACCACTTACGGAATTGTAAAACCATTTTACATCTTTTGCTTCAGTAATACCTAAGACCGGAATGACTGATTTAAATGGAAGCACCTCAACTTTTGGCTGGCTTACCCTACTACGAAGATTGGTGAACCGTTTTACTTCTCCAGTTTCAAAATAGCACCATAGTCGATCTTGGCTATCGGTATGCAGTGCTGTTATCACATCGGTTGACGGTGGTAAAGATTCTGTGGTTTTAAACGGTATAATTTTTGATGCCCGATTTAGTGAGAACTGGTACAACCCATCGCTTCTTGGCAGAAAAAGCCATCCACCTAAAACGATCCAAGGTTCAACTCCTGAAGACACGAGTGCTGAATCATTATAAATTTTTTCACCGCCTGGACCGATCTCAGCACTAATATAGAGAGAAAGCTTTTCAAATTCTCCATTCCTATAGCGGAAGATTCTGAAAAGGCTAAAACCATCTTGGTGCTGAATAGGTTTATCCAGAAACCAGATGTCGCCATCTGCCTCAAAAATTTTGATAATTTCAGGACGTCTATTTAATGCCTGATCATCAAAAGTGATCTCAATTTTTAGGCTTCCGATTTGCCCAGCAAAGTTTGTTAATGGAATTTGATGAAGTATATCTGTTTTTGCATCGTATCTCGCGACACCACCAGGAATGCTCAACCACAGTCCGCCTGTACTATCCGAATACATCATTCGAACACTGTTACTTCCTAAATTAGTACGTGTTGTATGATTAATAAATGCTGGTTGTTGTTCAAATGCCGTTACACCATTGTCATGACCAAACCAAATTTTACCATCCATCCCTTCAAAAATAGTCAAGATATTATCACTACCGAGTCCATCGTCAACTCCGTAAACTTTGTGTGCCGATTCTAATGGTTCAGTAAGCGAGGATTCCAATTGAAAGACACCAGCTGCGTTATTTTCAAAATATTTGTAATTGTATCGGTGTGCACCCGTTTCACTGGCAAACCAGAGTTTATTCCAAGCATCTTCAATTTCAAAGGCACCATCAAGATAGGGATCTTGATTTGTTTCCAGAGTTTTCTTTTTTAAACGTTGAAGATTTTGACCATCCCACCAACTCAATTGATCACTATCGCTAAACCAGATTCTCCCGCGTGTATCGCTCTTTACAGATACATTACTCGTTTGTAAATTACTAAGTGTTTGAGATGAAGTTGATTGTCTGTTGATACCAGTTGCAGATTTTAATATTTCCTCAAATTGTGTGCCGTTATAACGAAGAAGGAATGATTGTCCACCAAACCAGAGATTGTCATCTGTATCTTGGACAATCACTTGAATTGCGCGGTCTTTTGGAAGTTTCGGGAGGTTATCCAAACGTTGTAGGTTGGCAGTTTGCCAAACGTTTACGTCACCTTGAAAACGCATAATAAGTGCGCCTTGGGCATCGTTTCCACCTATCCATATTGTCCCGTCTCGACTTTGGAAAATGACATTTACCTTCGCGACAGAAGCACCAGCGATGCTGAGTTGGAAAGGTTGCGGAGGATCTTGGCTACTTATTGCGGTGTATCGCGTTACAGTATTATTTCCACCTACCCAAATATCTCCTTCATTATCAACGGCAAGACAGGTGCCATCGCTGATATATTCAAATTCTGATTCTTTTTGATCTTCGGAAGTATTTCTTTTATATCTACTGACAATGCCTGTGCCTTCTGCTGGGTGTTTGCTTAAAAACCAAATATGTCCCCATTTATCCTCAACAATCTGTATAGTCCGACCACGGAAAGCCTCTGAATCGCCAGAGTAGGGGTCAAAAGTATTACCGTCAAAACGGCTTACCCCGCCCCGATCAGAACCAAACCAAAGGACGCCTCGGCTATCTTGAAATATAACGGGAACTATCGGGCCTACTAAGCCATCTGCGACGGTATAGGTTTTCATCTGTTCAAAAGCTGCAACGTGTTCAGCAAATCCAAAGCAGAAACTTAATATTAAAATGGAGATAATTTTCTTCAAAAGGTTCACAACAAACCACCTATAATAGTTTAGCGATATAGAGATTTATATAGTCTTACTCGAAAAATCACTTATCCGACTAATAGCTTCTTCAATCACCTCATTAGGATACGTAAGCGAAATTCGGAAATAGCCTTCGCTCCATTGTCCATATCCGAGTCCTGGGGTTACGACAACGCCTGCTTCTTCAAGAAGTGCCGTAGCAAAGGCACGACTTGAACCGTTAAAACGTTCTGGCACTGGTGCCCAAACATACATTGTTGCCTTCGGTTTTTCAAGAATCCATCCGCTTTGTGTCAGCGCATCAACTACCATATCTCTACGTTTTTGGTAGATTACATTCAGTTTAGGTGTAATTTCATCAGCGATTGAAAGCGCTTTTGCTCCAGAAAATTGTAAAGCACGTAGTGAGCCGTTATCAATATTATCTTTTACCTTTTTCACTGCCTCAACAGCAGTTGGATTGCCCACTACAAATCCTAATCGCCATCCGGTCATATTGAACGCTTTGCTCAAGGAAAAGAATTCTACCGCAACCTCATCAGCTCCATCCACTTGTAGTATACTGGGTGAACGATAACCGTCATAAGTATTTTCACTATAAGCGTTGTCGTGTGCGATGAGAATATTGTTTTGACGTCCAAATTCAACTGCACGTTGAAAGAAATCCAGATCGGCGATTGCTGTTGTTGGATTGTTCGGATAGTTAATCCAAAGCACTTTTGCGAGACGTTTTACGTCGTCTGGAATAGAATCAAAATCAACATAGAAGTTGTTTTCTCTTAAAAGCGGTGCATAGTATGTGGTTGCACTGGCAAACACGTGACCAATGTTATAGGTAGGATAGCCAGGACTTGCAGCGATCCCAATGTCGCCAGGATTCAATATACCCAACGCCATTTTAACAATTGCATCTTTGCTACCGAGCGTTGTTACGATCTGTTCTTCAGACAAAGAAACTCCATAGCGATGTTGATAAAACTCGCGTACTGCCTCAGGAAATTCGGGTACAGGGCTGTCACAACCGTAACGATGTCTATCAGGGTCTGATGTATTTTGAATTGCGTTACACAAAGTTTCCACTACCGGATCGGGTGTCGGAAAATCTGGATCCCCGATGCCAAGGCTTATGACATCAACACCGCGTTCTTTGGCAGCAGCCATTTTTTGGCGCAAATCCACAAAAAGATATGGTGGAAGTTTCTGTAACCTTTCTGAAAATGTTATCAAAATAGTTTTCGCTCCTTTATGTTTGAGTATTATACCATTTCTAATATATAATGTGTCATTTTCTGGAATATCCTGTAGGAGCGACCTCCTGGTCGCGACCGGGAGGTCGCTCCTACAGAAGAAAGGTATCTTCAGCAGACAATAACAGTTGAATTTCTTAATGAAATAGTATTTATTAGAATTGGTATCTTAAAATTTTAGTCCAGTCGGGAATCGGAGTTCCCTCCTACCGTAGAATCAACTCAGTATCACGACCTATAACACAAAATGGTTGCTTTTGTCATTTCATAATCCTTAATTTCCGAACGCATTTGCGACAATCACTAAATCTTGTATATTCACAACGCCATCACCATTCACGTCTACCCTCGGATTGCTGGGCTTTTCTATGCCGATATGTTGTGCGACCATTATCAGGTCCAACACGTTCACGACGCCATCTTCATTGACATCGCCGACGATATCCATGCCTACGTCTATGTTCCACGTTTGTTCCCAACTCTGTCCCTCTCGGACACTTTTCAAGAAGCCCTGTGTTTTAACCATGACTGGATTTCTCAACATCCAAGGTGCGCGGATGCGGATGGTTGGTAAGACACCCCAGACGACGTAAGCCTCTTGAAAGGATCTATAGAGTTCAGGCTCTCCGTCTGGATTTGGAACATGAAAGCCGTAGGGGATCGTCCAAGGTGAAAACAGAAAAGAGCTGATGGGGTGCGGTTGTTTATTATGGCGACTCCACCATTGCGCTAAGTTCGTATTGAAGAAAGTGCCTTCATGAACATTTTCACCACCGAACACAATCCCCGGCATCGCCTCCCTTAATTCCTGATGCATCAGAATGTTACCTTCTGGAAAGGTTAATCCGTCTACAAGCCCATTTGAGTCATTTCTAAAAAGTGTATTGATATCCAAATGGAATCCGTCTATCGGATAGGCTTCGTACACTTTTTTATGTTGCGCAACGGTATATTTTCTAAACGCTTTTGACGCTGGATTGATATAAGCCACAGAGTCCGGGTATGACGGATCATCCCACCTATAGCCGAGTTTATATCCTCCGGTTGGATGTCGAAGGTGAAACTTCTCAAACTCTGGATAGAGTGGATCATCTGGTGACATCGAGACAACATTTGTATAGGGCATAACCCGAAACCCATAGCTATGTGCCGCTTCCAGAAAAGCACCAAATTCGGGTTTGGGTGTCGGGAAGTTCGCCTTCTCCGCCCTCTGCCAACCGAGTAGATATATCAAGGTCGTTGATGGATTTACGTGTTTGGCTAATTCCGGTAAAACATCTACTCTCAAATTCAGGTAAACAACCAATTCAAGGTCTTTCACCCATGCAGGGGGTTGCATTGGCTGAAAAGCGGCTTCCATCCAGTCTCGGTAATATAACGCAGGAACCTGCCAGTCGCCTTGATAGGCGTTCAAACGCCACTCAACCGATGTAACCTCATTCTTATCTCGGAAGGGTGCGAAATTGTCTGTCCGAAAACTGATGCCAAAATGTTCGGCAGTTGGATTATAACCGACACCTTTGAACCGAAATGTTGTATCCGTGCTCCGCACAAAGAACCCGCCATCTCCACCTTGTAGTATGGCGAGTTGTGCCGCCCATCCCTCTGGATACTCAAAACCCCTATGATCGGTATCAGTGGCGGCATCAATGATTTCACCACCACTGGCAGGTAATATGATATCCATTTTCTGGCTATTGAGGTATCCGCATCCCCACATAATGCTTACAACACGTTCTGAGGTGCCGTGCTGTCGAATAACGAGTTCCCCTGTATCGGCATCTATACTGATGCGGATCCGAACCGTTTTATCTACTCTATAATCAGAATAATACGCAACTTCTACTACTTCCCAATGATCATCTATGAGGATATACTTTCCATATTCTCCTTCGTTATATTGTATTGAGATACCACTTTGCTCATTTGAATCGGCTCGCGGTGGGAGTGTATAGGTCTCGTTGGTGAGTTTGTTGTGAAAGTGAATCAGCACGCCATCTCTAAAGCGCACCCGATACCGATCCGTCTCCGCGAGGACATTTCCCGCTTCATCAACCGTCAAAGTGTTTGACAACGCAGCAGGTATTAAAACAAACTGTAACAGCAAGATACAAGCACATTTAATCCAGAAATCTCTCACAAATTTACCTCCTTACGTTTTCTCCAGCTTTTATTCCGATAAACAATTCTAAATTGATTTATGTTACTTCGTGTTTCCTATAAGATTTTAAACACAGAGATGCCATTTTTAATAGAGAACAGTTCGTTATTGGTGAAATATTGTAGCGCAAACTTTCAATTTGCGTCGTTTTATGCACAAACTAAATGAAGATTAATTTATTTATTCGGTAATTTTATGCCATGCACGAGGCAGTTGTGCCTCCTGCTGGCAAGGTTTCCTAACCTTGCCACATTACCGATTTATTTTCTTAATCTTCATACAGTTTGTGCTACTATGTGGCAACTTAGGTTATTTCAGTTGAAGAATCGCCTGTTGTGCCTGATTGAGTTGATTCATTATGTTTGGACTAAAATGCAATCCTTGACCGCCCCAATCCGGCATATAACCGATGCTATAGCAGTAGTAAAGCGTTCTACGCGGTTTTCCTGAGACATTGATGACAGAACCGTGCGTGAGTGCCTCTGTGAAGATGATAGCGTCACCTGCCTTAGCAGGAATCGGTGCCAACACAGGATTTTCATCGGGATGGCTTCCCCACGGCTTCGGAAAATTGCTCTTATGCGCACCAGGGATTACTGCAAAACATCCGTCCTCAACATCGCAGTCAATCATTGGGAAAACGGCTTTTGTCAATGTGGAAACCATTTCTCCATTTTTACAATGATACTGACACTTAGGAATAATCGGTGTTCCGTGCATGTGTAAACCGGTATAACCACCACCCCAACGATAAATCGTGTAGGTATGATTGAGACGATATGGCCCACCAGTCACCCCTTCAACCACGTCCAACACCTCTGGAATATCAACGAGGACATTAAATACGTTATCTGCCTCCAATATGTTGGAGATATAGAGTTCTTTCTCCGTTTTTTCTGTGCCGAGACATAACGGCTCTGGATAATCGCTGGGATTCATATTTTCATACGAATCAAGCACAGCATTACATGATTCGATCACTGTCTGAGGAATAACATCTTTCAAAACGATGAAGCCTTGTAAATCAAATAAATACTTTTGTTCGCCTGTCATAATTCACATCCTTATTCAGACTCAATAACCTCATATTTTAGAATTGTTCCACCTTGTCCTGCCACTAAACCACTGTGAGAGCTGCTCATGTGGATTGACGTTAAATCTGTTCGCGTGTCAGTTCGCTGTGGTCTCCAGTTTTTACCACTATCCTTCGTATGCAGCACAAGCCCATCTTTTCCTACGATCCAACCTTCGTCCTTAGAGATAAAAAACACGTCATAAAGGAAATTTTGAGTATGGGTCTCTTGACGAGACCAACTTTTTCCACCATCATCGGTATGAAATACCGTTCCGTTTTCACCAACTACCCATCCTATTTGGGGAGAAACAAAATAAACAGCGTTTAACCAGATATTCTTGTTTATATCCATTTTTGAGAGTTGACGACTTAGTGTTGAAAGTTGCCACCGATTACCGCCATCAACCGTATATAATAGTGTTCCAAAAAGTCCAACAACCCACCCTTCTTTTTTTGATGTAAAGTGAATATCAAACAGGTTATAGGGAACACCGCTTTGTTGTCGAGACCATGTTTTGCCACCATCGGAGGTATGGACAATTTCACCTGCGCTTCCCACGCACCAGCCAGTTTCTTCATCTATAAAGAAAACAGCGAGCAGGTCCTGTTTCGTATTTGAGGTTTGTTGCTGCCAAACGGCACCACCGTTTGTTGTGTGCAGAATAACACCTGTCTCCGCGACCGCCCACCCTTTTTGAGGTGACACAAAATGTGTAGCACCGAAGCATTCTGCAGTACGGCTATCCTGCGCTTGCCACTTTGTTCCGCCATCGTCGGTTTGTAGGATCGCGCCTCGGTCACCGACAACAAACCCCTTGTCCTTCCCGACTATACAAACATCAAAGAGCAAGTGAGTTGGACTTGATTGTGCCTCCCACGTTACGCCGCCGTTACGCGTATGTAGAATCGTGCCGTTTTCACCAACCGCCCAACCAAGTTTTTTAGATACGAAGTCAACGCCTAATAAGAGACCGTCAGCACTGTTATGAAAACGTGGACCGCCGCGCTGATGTTTCCATACGCTACTACCATCTTTCTTGATTCCAGTCGTAGTATGCAGGATAACACCCAAGTCTCCTACAATCCAGCCATGCTTATTGTCTGCGAAGTCAACATCATAAAGAGTAAACGTATGTAAAGGTTCTTTGCCGAGATAATCAGGTTGTCCGTATTCTTCTTTGTGGCGTTGGTTGCTTCCGTCAGTGATGAATTTCCACGTTTTACCGCTGTCAGTTGTAACATAAAGGCTGCGCTTATCCCCAACCGCCCAACCTGTTAACTTGTCAACGAAATGTAGACTAAACAGTGCGGATTTTGTAGCGAATTGTTCTTCCCATGTCTTTCCACCATCCGTGGTGTGATAAATGTACCCTGAGTTTTCACTGTCATTAGGTGTGCTGTAGGTAATGATCCAGCCATAAGTATTGTCAACAAAATGAATATCTTTTAATGACTTTTCTCCGAAGGCACTTCCATCAACTTTTTGAAATGTCTTTCCGCCATCTGTTGTTTTGAGTAGGGTCCCCCAATCACCAACTATCCACCCTGTGACTTTACCCAAATATAGACTGTGCAGATTATATTCTGTGTCTGTTTCAATCCGTTGCCAGGTCTTTCCACCATCGGAAGTGTGTATGACAATGCCTGCTTCCCCTACACACCACCCTTCAGATGCGTTGCGAAAATACACCTTTTTCAAAGGTTTTCCAAAAATTCCGCTGTTTTGCCTATTCCAACTCTCACCGCCATCTGCTGTATACAGGATAATGCTCTCTGCACCTTCAGTGTAAGATCGGTCTGTTTCATCAACCTCAGCAACAGTATGAGCAGAGATCATTCCCACCGAATTCCCAACTGTCCATCCCTGCGTTTCAGAAATAAAGTGAACATCGTATAGATGTGCACTCCAATCTCCTTTCAATACGGTTTTCCACACACCTATCGTATTTTTTGGTGTGTTCGAACAACCCAGAAAAGACAAAATTGTTATAAGATGAAAGAGAAACAGATACGGAAGTGCTCGATTTCCGTAACTATTTATTATTTCCAAAAAGGACTTCACTAACATCGTGTAATCCTCGGGAAGCATTCACCACCCATCTTGCCGCTCGAATAGCACCTTTAGCAAATGCTTCAGGACTATGTGCGCGGTGCACCACACTCAATGTTTCACCTTCAGTCGCAAACATGACAGTGTGATCACCAGCAATGTCACCACCGCGAATTGCGTGAACGCCGATCTGCTTTTTAGGGCGAGGACCGATAATACCGTGCCGACCATAGACACCTACTTCATCCAAATCGCGTCCAACGGCATCGGCAACCGTTTCTGCTAATCGGAGTGCAGTGCCGCTTGGTGAATCTGCTTTATGGTTATGATGCGCTTCTATTATTTCTATATCATAGTCATCGCCGAGTGCTTTTGCAATTAATTCCAGTGCTTGGATCATGACGTTAACACCAAGACTCATGTTCGGTGCCATCACACAGCGGATCTTTGAGGCAAGTTCTCGGACTTCAGCTAACTCTTCAGTGCTAAATCCAGTCGTAGCAATTATCATAGCTTTATCTGCATCTACAACTTGCTGCAAATGCTGTAATGTGGCGTCCGGTTTTGAGAATTCGATGACAACATCCGCGCTTGCAATAACATCGTTGAGTTCACTGGTGATTAAAACACCCAATTCACCTATACCTGCAACGACACCGACATCGTTCCCCATTTCAGGGTGGGAGGGAAACTCAATCGCCCCTACAAGTTCCATATCATCTTGTTGTGCAACGCCTTGGGTAATCAGTCTTCCCATACGTCCACATGCGCCATTCACTACTACATTGATCATTGTTTTTCCTTTTGCCGCTGTTGCTGTTTACTTTTGATACTGAAGGATTTGGATACCTTTCGGTATTGAAGTATGTGTTTTTATTAAGTATATCATATTCAAGGAAAATTCACACAAAATTCTATTTTTAAAGTGAGTCTGACCTATACGCTACAACAAACTTTATAGTTGCAACTGTTCACCTGCATGGTAGGAACTTCGCACTAATGGACCCGACTCCACATGCCGAAAGCCCATCTCAATACCAGCCTCTTTGAGTTCATCAAATTCGTCTGGTGTATAGTAACGTTGAATCGGTAGATGGCGTGGAGAAGGTGAGAGATATTGCCCAATAGTAAGAATATCACAACCCGTCCTTTGAATGTCTTGCATCGTTTCTAAAAGTTCAATTACTGTCTCTCCTAACCCCACCATTAGACCAGATTTTGTTAGCATTTCTGGATTCAGTTTTTTGCCGATTTTGAGAAGTGTGAGCGTTTGTTGGTAATTTGCGTACGGACGCGCGCGGCGGTATAGACGTTGAACTGTTTCTGTATTGTGATTGAGCACCTCCGGACCCGCTTGCACGATTACTTTAAGCGCATCCCAATTGCCTTCAAGATCGGGAATAAGAACCTCTATAGTACAACCCGGGCGGTGCTTTCGTGCTGCTGTAATACAATCTGCAAATATACCCGCACCACCATCAGCTAAATCGTCCCGGTTAACGGAGGTAATGACAACGTGGTTTAGCTTCAAGTGTGCAACTGCTTCACCCAACCTTCGCGGTTCATCTGTATCTACGACATTAGGATTGCCTTTCTTCACTGCACAGAACATGCACCTGCGTGTACAGATATCCCCTAATATCATAAAGGTAGCCGTGCGACTGTTCCAGCATTCCCCGATATTAGGACACCGTGCTTCTTCGCAGACAGTGTGAAGATCAAGATCACGCATTAATTTTTTAAGTTCTGTGTAGTTCCCTCCGCCGGGAATACGTGCCTTAATCCATGATGGATGCCTACGTTGAAGGGGATCAGGGGAAAGTATCGGAAGGGTTTTAAACATACTATTTTCCATAATCAGGGAGGCAAAATACTGTATAAAATGGCGGGAGAGGGTGGGAGTCGAACCCACCTATCCACTTGCATGGACAAGCCGGTTTTGAAGACCGGTAGGGCCACCGTGTTTGATAGTTATGGTAAGCTAAAGAACAATATATTTTTATTTGGGTTGACAACGTTGGTAGTCGCCAAATGTCATACGCGCATTCGGCACTAATTTTGTCTTGATGACAATCTGCGGACGTTACCATCTCGAATTGTGACATTTTGCGTGTCACAGTACTCCAAGAACGGCACTGCATATTTACGTGAAGTTTGCGCCAATTCCCGAAACTCCCCAACCGTTATTGTCCCATTTTCTCGGAGATAATTGGTTAATAATTCTTTTATTTCTTCAAACACCTCTCTGTGGATAAAGAAATTATCGGCTGCTTTGATAAATTGCCCAAGGTTTAATAAAGCGAAAAACGTTGATTCAATCACTTGGGGGGTATACTCTGGAAATAGCGTTTTCAGTTCATTAAGTCCAGGAGAATTGATTCCCACATCCAAAAATAATTTTTCAAGTGTTTCTTTAGCAGTTGACTCTTCTGCAGAGAATTGAATTTCATGTGAAGCTAACCGTAGTAGATTTCCATCCTTAACTAATTGCTTCGTTTTAATCAGTTCATTCGTAAGTTTTTCAAAACCTATCTCATCAAGTTCAAGTTCACGGCTTAATTGCGATGCATTCTGCCCAGCGAGAAGCGGTTCTTTTTTGTGAAATTCTGACAACACTGTTAAAAGTTTCTCTGTAAATTCTGCAGTACGCGCAGCATCTGAAACAAGAGGCGTTTTACCCGATGTATCCCATCTTACAATTTTTTTTTCGGATGCCAAGGTTTCTAAAATGTTTCCGACTTCTGCTTGTGAATACGGCATATAATAATAGAGAAATGATTCGGCAACACATAGTGAAGGACTATTTTCTAAAACGGCATTTACAACTTGTGTGTCGTCCGCTTCTTCCCACTGTGCTAAGGTTGTAATAGTTTCTTGTGTAAACCGCTTGTGCTTTGGTGCAAATGGGTTGATTACTTCACCACCACCAACAGTATGTTGTGCGGAAAAATCTCGCAAAATGATGCGATCACCTCTAAATGTTAAAATCGGCTGCTCTAAGCGGAGTTGGACTTGGACTCTGTCCCCAGGTAGAATTGCTTCGTCAACTAATAAAATCAATCGACAAAATATCTCACGCGTCCCAAGATACGCACGAAAACGTCCCCAATGTTCAAGCATCCTTGGAAATGAGGATAAAACCTGCAACGACACATCAATATTATCAGTAACACGTGAGAAGTTAATCGGACATAACACATCGCCACGTTGAATATCATGGACAGTAGTACCGGATAGGTTAAGCGCAGTTCTTTGTCCAGCTTGCGCAACATCAGCATGTTCGTTATGCACCTGTATACCTCGCACCCGTACCACATCATCTTGTGGTAGGATAACCATCCGCTGATCCCGATTTACTGAACCACCTATGAGCGTTCCTGTAACTACTACGCCAAAACCTTGAACAGTAAAAACACGGTCAACATACAACCGCGGAATGCCATCATGTTCTTGTGCTTTCGTTGCCAGATCAACCTGTTCAACGATCATCTGCTTTAAGGTGTCAATCCCTTCACCGGTTATAGATGAAACACTAACGGAAGGAATTCCCTCAAGCGATGTGCCAACTAACATTTCCTGTGTCATTTCTGTTGCTTCAGTTAGTTCTTCACGGGTTGCCAAATCTGACTTCGTCATCACAAGTATGCCATTTGAGATTCCAAGCAGATCTAAAATTGCTAAGTGTTCAAGCGTCTGTTCCTGAACACCTTCCTTGGCATCAACAACAAAAAGCACAATATCCATCCCATAAGCACCGGATAGCATGTTCCGGATGAATTTCTCATGTCCAGGCACATCAACAATCCCTGCGCGTGAATTATCGGGAAGGTCAAAATAAGCAAAACCTAACTCAATAGATAAGCCGCGCTCCCGTTCTTCTTTGAGTCGGTCTGTCTCAATGCCTGTGAGTGTGCCAACCAGGGCGGTTTTTCCGTGGTCCACATGCCCTGCTGTCCCGATGATAAGGTGTCGTCTATCTTGATGCATCAGTTGAGTCCATGTTGTGAGTGGATTAGTTTTCCGATTCGATTGAACCGTATATTACCAATAAGTTTCCACACCTCCCATATCTTCGCGGGGCGATCCTTAAAGGACCAGTATACCATGAAGGCTTGTCCCTTAATATCATCAACATCAACAGGTCCCCACGTGCGGCTGTCACTACTCTGATCACGGTTATCTCCCATCGCAAAAACCTTGCCTTTTGGAACAGTAAACGGTTTGCCATCAGGAAATTCCCGTTTAAATTGGTTGTCTGTCAGGATAAAATCATCGTAAATTTCATTATCTTCCATGTATTTCTCTGGCTGGCGGAAAGGAGGGAAGTCACCACGTCTAATAAAACGACCCCCTACGTGCTTAGTGTAACTGCTTTCTTCAACAGCTTTACCGTTAACATATAGCGTTTTGCCCTCTGTGTGAACCGTATCGCCTTCAGCGGCTACAATACGCTTAATGAAATTCCGATCAGTTTCGTGTGGTGGAATAAAAACAAAAACGTCTCCTCGGGCAGGCTTATGAAAATCGAAGACTCTCATATCTGTTCCAGGAATTTTAAACCCGTAAATAAACTTGCATACCAGAATCCGGTCTCCAATAAGAAGTGTATCTTCCATTGAACCGGATGGGATTTTAAATGCTTCCACAACAAAGGGACGTATAAACCCAAAAACAAGAATAAGTGCAACTACAATAACTTGGGTATATTCCCAGACGACCGTTTTCCGAAATTTCTGCCATTTTGATAATTGGATATCAGTACTCATGATGTTTGAACCGCCGTAATAAGACGGTATCCCTTTCTTACTTTTACGACTTGTGTTAGTTAACTATTTGTTTGTATTCTTTTCACACATATTGAACTCATGTTATACACATATCGTCCCT
>JAGWBU010000104.1:27253-32224 GCA_021295735.1 Candidatus Poribacteria bacterium
AACTAATGATAAAAACTAACAAAACGTCATGTAATTGTGAAACAATATTTTACAAATAGTTATTTAGCACAACTCGTTACTTTTAGATGATTTTTCATTTTTTTAACGGATGAGTTTGCCTATGCGATTCAAACGGATATTACCTACTATTTTCCATATCTCCCACATTTTTGCAGGTCGGTTGCGAGTTGACCACATAACCATAAAAGCTTGTCCTTTAATATCGTCTACATCCACAGGTCCCCATGTGCGGCTATCACTACTTTGGTCACGGTTGTCTCCCATAGCAAAGACCATGTTCTTTGGAATAGTAAACGGTTTACCTTCTGGAAATTTATGTCTGAACTGACTTTCTGTCAAGGTGAAATCGCTGTATGTTTCATCTTGAGAAAGATATTCAGAACTACGGAACGGTGGAAAATCCTTCCGAAAATGACTATAAGGTAAGTGTTTCGTATAACTTTGTTCGTCAACCCGCTGACCATTAACATACAGTCTCTCGCCTTCAGTAAAGACTCTATCTCCTGCAACGGCAACAATACGTTTGATGAAATGGAGATTTCTCTCATGTGGTGGGATGAAAACAAAAACATCTCCACGGGCAGGTTCATGAAAATCAAAAACCTTGATATCTGTGCCTGGAATTTTAAACCCATACATAAACTTACAAACTAAAATCCGATCGCCTACGAGTAGTGTATCTTCCATAGAGCCAGATGGAATTAGATAGGCATCTACTATAAATGGACGAAAGAATCCAAAAACAAAAATAAGCGTAAATATAATGCCTTTTAATTGTTGAAATCTGGACAATCTGGACTTGGTTAGCTGATTATGATTTTGTGTATTGCGATCCATAATTGATATCCTTTGGAAAATCGTCCTACTTTAGGGTTATAGTAGTGTCAATTTCTATAAAATTTGTATTATTCATCAGTTGCCAACATTGCTGTAAACGCTTCTTGCGGAACATCAACACTGCCGATCTGTTTGAGTCGTTTTTTGCCTTCTTTCTGCCTTTCCAACAATTTCCGTTTTCTGGTAATATCGCCACCGTAACATTTTGCAGTAACGTTTTTCCGAAGTGCTCTGACACTTTCACGGGCAACAATTTTGTTTCCTATCGCTGCCTGCACAGGAATTTCAAACATCTGCCGAGGAATTAACTCTCTCAATTTACTAACTAAACTTTTTCCACGCGTCTCCGCCATTTCGCGAGGCAAAATAGTTGAGAGCGCATCTACCGACTTCCCATTGAGTAAAACATCTAACTTTACAAGATCCTCTGTTTTGTATTCACCTATATCGTATTCGAGTGAGGCATATCCGCGAGTAAGCGATTTGAGTTTTGGGAAAAAGTCCATCAACATCTCACTTAGCGGCAGTTCATAAAGTAGCTGCACCCGTGCAGCATCAAGTTGATTCATCCGTTTATATATACCCCGCCGCTTCTGACAAAGTTCCATCGCATTTCCGATATACTCTCGTGGAACAATTATATCTATATTGACATACGGTTCCTCAATTCGTTCGATATTCTGTATTTCAGGAAGATGGGCAGGATTGTCCACTAACACATGGTCACTCGATTTTAGAAATACCTTATACATGACACTGGGTGCTGTCCGAACAAGTGAGAGTTCGAATTCACGCTCAAGTCGTTCATGGATAATTTCCATGTGAAGTAAACCTAAAAATCCACACCGAAATCCAAAACCGAGGGCGACAGAGGTCTCCGGTTCATAAGTGAAAGAAGCATCATTGAGGCGAAGTTTATCAAGAGCCTCGCGTAGTGCATGAAATTGATTGGTGTCTGCTGGATAAAGCCCACTAAATACAAGCGGTTTTATTTCTTGATATCCGGGAAGTGGTTGTGCGGTAGGCTGTAGATGATGTGTAATTGTATCCCCAATTTTTGCGTGGTCTATTTCTCGAATCCCAGCAATGATATATCCAACTGCGCCAGTTTGGAGTTCAGTTGTTGGTTGCATCTGGGGCGTAAAAATGCCGACTTCTTCTATCTCATAGGAACGTTTCGTCTGCATCAGTTGAATTTTCTCTCCCGGTGCCACACTCCCATCAAAAATGCGGGTATACATAATCACACCGCGATAGTTATTATAGACTGAATCAAGCACAAGTGCTTTTAGGGGAGCATTAGATTCGCCGGCAGGTGGTGGAATTCGTTTGACAACCGCCTCTAATATCGCTGGAATTCCGATACCGGCTTTAGCACTTACGAGGAGCGCATCATCGGCAGGGATGCCGACTACCTCTTCAATCTGTCGTTTGACTTCATCAGGTTGTGCAGCTGGCAGGTCAATTTTATTGATAACGGGGACAATCTCAAGTTCATTTTCAATTGCAAGGTATGCGTTTGCTAAGGTTTGTGCTTCAACACCTTGTGCTGCATCAACAATTAAAATTACCCCTTCGCATGCTGCGAGGCTTCGAGATACCTCATAAGTAAAATCAACATGTCCAGGAGTATCAATCAAATTGAGTTCATAGAGGTTTTCATCTTCAGCACGATATTTCAGTTTTACTGCAGTAGCCTTGATCGTGATCCCACGTTCCCGTTCCAAGTCCATTAAATCAAGCACCTGTTCCCGCATCTCTCTTTCAGCAAGCGTGTTCGTCCGCTCTAAGAGTCGGTCACTCAGTGTGCTTTTTCCGTGGTCAATATGTCCTAAAATACAGAAGTTGCGTATGTTTTGAAGTTCGGTTGACATGATATAATAGTATACCACAATTTAGGTCAATTTATCAAAAAATTGTGTATGTGCATCTTGTAGCAACACATTGCTTGTTGCGTCCCTGTCAATTCTATCTCAAAACAAAGAGGCACAACATGTTGCGCCTCTTTTCTAATTCGGTATTCAATTATCTGAACAAGGATTCCCAGGATTAGTTGGATTTCGCATGCTCAGGCCAACGGACGAACTACAAAGGCTTAACCTTGATATTCCGGAACCAAAGTTTCCCGCCATGGTCTTGAAGACCGATATGTCCTTTCCGCGGAAAATCCTTGAGGGCAATACCAAATTTGTTCCTGCTGCCATCAGGATTCTGGTGCGGTGTATCCCACAAATCCAGATCGGCACGGACAATCTCTTCGCCGTTCATTTCCACTGCAACGATGCTACCGTCGCAAGTGATTATCATCTCATTCCACTCACCTGCCGGTTTACACACGTTCCGAGTCGGTTCAAGTGCATCATAGAGTGCACCACAACAGTGTTTCGTAGCGGGTTCTTTACCGTGCGTGTCTAAAATCTGGATTTCAAGTCCTGTTTGCACGGGGCGTTGTAAATCTTCCCATCGAATAAAAACACCACTATTCACTGTCGGCTCACTCATATACTCTAACGACAAAACAAAGTTGTCAAATTGTTCTTCTGAATAGAGCATCTGACCACCTTTGACAGTGCAGAGAATAGCACCATCATCAACAACCCAACCTTCTTCTTTACCAGTGGCACCCCATCCGTTTAGTGTTTCACCATCAAAGAGGGATTTCCAGCCATTATTTTGATTTGCTGCCATATTTATATTTTCCTTTCTCAAAGTGTAATACGATCTAATGCAAACTTTCCAAAAAAAGTCTACCAACATCAAGATTATATTCAAAATCTGTTGCCGACCACGGACTGTTATATCCAATAATCGGCACATAACTCTCGTGACGCGAACCGTGTGAACGCACTGAAATAGACTCTGACGCTACTTCCAATTCGCCAAAAACTGTGTCTTTGTCTGTCAATACAAAAATATCTCCAATCCTATTCGGGTGAAGACGGAATATACGGGCGGCATCTTCTGCAGAATGAACCTCTTCAATACCCGTTGTGTTTAGAAGTGTCCGCACTGCTTGTTCAATATCACTTCTATTATTGAGAAAAACATACGCTGCACCGCCTAAGTTGCCGTGATGTACTACATACCGATCTTTAATTATAGGTATAGAGATAGCAGGAATACTATGTTGCCTTAAAATACGCCCGGGGTCGAGAGCAAATGTCTTGTCCATCATCCCATGATCAGCGGTGATATATATCTCGCGGTTAGGGTTATCATCTACGATCTCTCCGATGATGCGATCAAGTTCCGCCATGTGCTGTTGGGATAATTCATCTTGCGGGGCATATTTGTGCTGCACCCAATCTGTTGTTGAACAATACACCAGTTCTGGATTATAAGTCTGTAAAGCATAACGGACTGCACGTAGTAACCACCAGTTAATCTCACATGAATAAATCGGTTCAACATGACCCACAGCATCAACATATTCAGATGGTGGTTCTTCTGCTGCAACGGCAATATCAGTTCCGCTTTCCAAAATCCGTAACAACTTCTGTTTTGTCACAAACAGTGCGGTTTTATCTGCAAACTTCGTATTTTTGGCAACCTCAAACAGTGTCGGCGCAAGGAGAAAACGGTTATCCTCAATAAATTCCCCTTTGCCAGTTTTTCTATCAACATAGTAATTAGATGTAATGCCGTGTGTATCAGGAAACGTCCCCGTTGCGATACTCACATTGTTGACATTTGTCACAGACGGGATGACAGCGTTTGCATGCTGATAAAAACCTGCATCTGCTAACTTTTTGATATTTGGTATATCGCTGGCTGCCAAATAATCATGACTTCCCGCATCAATACAGAGTATAAGAATTTTCCGTCTTTTCACACTATGTTTACGCTTCCTCTATCCGTTTATGTTGATTAGTACACGCTAATCTGAAAAGCATTATAGCACATACCTTTTTAGTTTATCAAGGGTTTCTAAATGCGGTGTAAATATTTGTAAATTTCTGAATGTCATAGCACCCACAGCGTAAACGCTGGGGCTTGTGCTTCGTAGCAGTTAGCCTTTTTTCAAAGGTCTCACATCTGCTCCACAAGGGGTTCTAAGCAGCCCCGAAGTATATTGATAGCAGCGTTTATATCTCTATCGTGGTGTGAACCACA
>JAGWBU010000105.1:0-16000 GCA_021295735.1 Candidatus Poribacteria bacterium
GCACAACATCTGGGATCAATCGGTGCTATTCATCACACGCAACCTGAACTAAACCCCGGATAATTGGCGAAGGTATTGGCTGAAATAAAGCATCTTTCTGCTAAAATGAAACACCTTTCTATTTATTTACAAGATATGGTTTTTAGGCAACGAGGTGGTGAGATTATTTTACATAACTCCCTCGACAGATATTCAACAGATGCCGTTACTTCTAAATTTGCACAATCCTTTGGTTTAAACCGTGATTACAGAAGTCCATCTTATCTAATGTCATACGAGAAACAAGCTAAACATTTGTCCAAAAGTAGTGCAGCATGGTTAAATAAGTGTCGGATTTTTAATTCTGTAGAGACCTATTTTGATGAAAAAACGATAATTGAGAAACTCTCACCATCAATAAAAAAAGCAAGATTCATAGTTGAGGATGCTGATGGAATTTGTCAGGTTCGGTTATTAGTTAAACCAACCAACGAAAATCCTCCTCCAAGTTTTCTGTGGAAAAAAGATCCTACCGAAAACAAAACAGAATGGGAAAAGAAATTTAGAGGAAATTTTAACGTTTTGCATGATGTCCTGACACTGAATGGTGAGAAGAAGGCAACAGTTGGATTGGATTATCCGAAATTTGCAGACAATTTGATCAAAATACATGTTATTGATGAACTTGGTAATAGAGTATATATGATCGTTGACAAAAGAGGAAATTCGGGTGTATCCTTCCTTCGTAGAATATTTAATTAAAACTACCGAATTTTCGGGTGTCAAATATAGTCGGGAATTGGTAAAGTAATGATGTTTTCAATTACGTCAAGTTTTAAAATGTCAATGGTTGAGAGAAAGAACAATGAAATATACCACTTTCTCTTTTCTTTATGCCCTTTTTATTGGGATAATCTGTGTTTTTCTCTTACTTTCAACAATACTCCTAAACACTGATAAAGGAAAAACAATGGCGCAAACTTCATATTCAGTCGGCAAAGCATGGGATTCTCATGGTTTTGATGTCTACTCCATAGAACAAGATGGCAAAGCGATTGCTGAGATTGTACCAGCACTCGGAAATAACTGCTACGCGTTCAGGGTCTCCGATGGAAAAAACTGGCTCAACTTGATAGACGAACCACCTGATTTGGAAACGTTGAAACAACGTCCAACCGCTTTCGGCAATCCAATTCTTTTTCCTTTCCCAAACCGCATTCGGAATGGAAAATGGGAGTTTGAGGGAAAAACCTATCAGTTTGACAAAGAACCCGAATCCCCAACCACTATCCACGGTCTGCTGTTGAACCGTCCATACAAAGTTGACAAACATGAGGCTAATGAAACCGGTGCAACATTGAGATGCTCGCTAAATTCGCAAGATTTTCCGGATGTCAGCCGACAATATCCGTTTCCTTTTAAAATTGAGATTATCTACACCCTCAAAGACACTGTGCTGAAGATGGAGGTTGCTATCACAAACACAGGCGATGGAAATATGCCGATGGGATTCGGTATTCACCCCTATTTTAGCACAAACCTAACCGGAACAGCGGATGCATCAAAAGCAGTGATTACCGTTCCTGTTAACAAATATTGGGAATTGGACGATGTTCTCGTGCCAACAGGCATACAGAAGGATGTTACAGGAACACTTGATTTGCGCAATGGACAACCCTTTGAAAAACTGAAACTTGATCATGTTTTCACAGATGTGGAATTGGTAGACGGTGTAAGTCGATGTCGCATTGAAAATCGGGATACGGGACACGGCATGGTGATGGAATCGGATGCCCAATTTAGAGAATTAGTTGTCTATACACCACCGAGGCGAGATGCAATCTGTTTTGAACCTTACACCTGTCCAACAGATGCAATCAATTTGGAGGCGAAAGGTATTCCGGCAGGAGTAATTGTGTTGTCTCCAGGAGAGACATTTTCAGCAACAGTTCGCATAATGCTGACTTATAATTCCAAATAAATCAAAAGTGGCATTTAAAAGTAGTAGGCACGCTCCGCGTGCCGTACCAAACTCAAAGAGGTGCAATGAATTGCGCGACTACAAACGACGTGATTACAAATGAAATTTACATGGCGCGTGTTACTACCTGTGGTATTACAAGACAATCATAAGTCCCTACAAATTTACTAAGATGGTACAAAAAATGAAAAACGCCGCACTTCTTTTATTTCCCATTTTGCTAATACTTACCAAACCGTGTAGTGCTGTCTTTGAAGGCACTGCAAATGCTAACATTTTTATCAAAATGTCCGAGCAGCGAGGCGATTTTGGTAAAAATGCCCTCTGGCATGAAGCTGCAGCTGAATGTCTTACACTGATTTCGGTACCGATGAACGAGATTGCCCTCAATTACTACAAACGCAATGGATATGAAAAATGGGCTGCACGCACAGAAAAGGAGGCACTCGAAATTCAGGAACAACGCCAATTTCACCTCAAACGTGCTAAAGCTGCGTGGAAAAAATCGAAAACTACAGAAGTTGTCCTACAAGCGGAGCGCGAAAAAATTGCCAAGTTCATTGAGACGTGGTTACCACACTATCCAGATAGATTTTACAATTTTGGTATCTACGCTACTTTTTTTGGAGAACTACAGGAACGCGCCGAACAGAAAAAAGATTATGCAAGATTCCTCCATCTTGAGGCAGATGCAGCTGAAATGTGTGCAGCGCAGTATGAGAAGATTCCAATAAAATATGGATTGAAAGACTATGAACAACTTCGAGACGCATATCTCCGCCATGCTACACTACTCCGAACGTTTGCTAAGCGCTCTCCAAAGGCATTACCACCTGAAGTAAATATTGGTAAGCGGATACAATTTCAGAAACCGAAACCGCAAATAACACCATTGAAAAAAGTAGATAAAATCCTTCACATAGCAAAATCTGATTCGCGCATCAAAGCTGCGTTGGCGGATCAAAAAGGGATTCGTGAATATGCTTGGTTTCAAGGATTCGCTTGGACAGTCAGTTTCTATAACCACGGGTGGGGTAATCTCGTAATCGGTATTATTGATGACAAAACTGGAAAAGTCTTAGATATTTTGAAAGGCGAACCCGAAACAGGTAAACTTGAACTTCTGGATTAGCATCGTATGAATCAGCGGACACCTTCAAAAAATCTGCCTCATTTATTCCTCCTCATTGTAGGGATTTTATGTAATTGCGCTGTTGTTGGGAATGCGGTTCCGCCTGAAATTACCCCTGGTGAATTACTAATCCGCCTAACACCAGAAGCATCAGCAGATCTACAACGCCTGCAAGCTAAATCACCCGTAGCAGCATTGTATGCAAAGTACAACGTGGAATCTCTGAAACCGATCTTTCCGTTTTCAACAGGTTATCCCCAACACAACACCAACCTACAACGCACCTATCTGCTAAGGTTTTCACTCACCGCAGACCTGCCTACACTTAAAGCATCATTTGAAGAGAGCAACCTCATTGAGGCGGTAGCATATAACTATCTTCGACCAACATTAGCGGATAAAGTTGTTCCCAACGACCCAAAATATTCAGAACAGTGGAGTTTGCCACTCATAAATCTGCCACAAGCGTGGGCAATTGAGAAGGGAAACCGTGAAGTCGTTATCGCCATTATCGACTCTGGTATTGACTATAGACACGATGATCTCGCTTCAAAAATATGGGTGAATCCTGGTGAAATCTCTGATAATGGATTAGACGATGATGGAAACGGTTATATTGATGATATGCATGGATGGGATTTTACCGATGCTCCCAATCTACAAGCAGAGGGCGATTTTATAGAGGGTGATAATGAACCGATTGATGAATCGGGACATGGAACACATGTCGCTGGAATCGCAGGGGCAATGCCGAATAACGGTATCGGCATTGCAGGCGTAGCGTGGAATTGCCGACTAATGGCGGTGCGCGCTGGACTTTCACTCGGTGGTGGTTCCCGCATGCAGGATGACGACTCTGCCGCCGCGATTGTCTACGCCGCAGATAACGGGGCAAGCATTATCAATATGAGTTGGGGAAGTTCACAACACTCCTTTGTTATTCAAGATGCTATTGATTATGCCTATGCCCGTGGTGCGGTATTGATTGGTGCAGCTGGCAATTCACAGGAGGCGGAGAGTATTTTTCCTGCCGGATACCGAAAAGTGATCTCTGTCGCATCAACGACCCAACATAAACAGCGTTACTATAAATCGAATTTTGGGGCATCTGTTGATATCGGAGCACCCGGAAACGCCATTCTCAGCACACAAATCGACAACGACTATCGTATTCTTACCGGTACTTCTATGGCAGCACCACATGTCGCTGGCGTCGCAGCATTGATGCGATCAAAACGCCCCACTCTCACCCACGAAGAGGTCCGGCAGATACTCATCAATACTACTGATGTTGTTTTAGAAAAGGATAGCGATGTACCTGATCCGAACCTTGCCGGTGCGGGCACCCTAAATGCTGAACGCGCTTTGTTAGCAAGTGGTGTCTTACAAGCGAGAATTCATTTTCCAGAAACAAATAGTGGTGGATCAACTTCAATTGCATTTATCGGAACTGCAGGAGGTTATAAGTTTAATTCGTGGCAGCTATTTTATGGAAGTTCATCTGTCCCGACAACTTATGTTCCGTTTACCGACCCTGTATCAACGCAGAAAGTAGAAGAACATTTAGCAGTATGGGATACCACTGATATACCAGAGGACGTTTACACTGTTCGCCTTGTTGTTACGGGAAGAGACGGGAGCCAGACACACGACCAAGTTGTGCTAACAGTGGACCGCACACCTCCTAAAATCATCTCTGTCACGGCAACTGAAACGTTATACGGAGACAGTTCTACCACCATTTTCACTTGGGCAACAGACGATGTTACTCGTGACACCTTTTATTTTCGACGGAGTGGTCAAATCACTCCTTTTGCTCCTATTGAGGAAAGAGGACTTGGAAAAGAACATCTATTCTCTCTGGGGTTGGAAACAGGGCAATACCAGTTTTACATTGCAGCACAAAACACTGTCGGTTTAAAAACAGTTGCCGACAACGATGGAAAGTACTATGCTATTGACATTGTCGGCAATTCTATATCACCGAGCGGATTCGTTGAAACTGACCTCGGCATCACCCCACTCCACATTGCAGGTGTTACCACCGACTTTGACAAAGACGGATTACCTGAACTCGTCGGTGTCCCACTTTCTGACACCTCTGGAGGTGATCTGACCGCGCTACATAATCTCGCTATTTATGAACGATCACCAACTGGTAAATTTCAAATCGCACATACCGTTTCCGATATTGAATCTCTTGAACTATCGGGCCAAGGTATAGATTTAGAAACTTTCACGCCGTGGACAGTGGGTGACACAGATGATGACGGTTTGTTGGAAATCCTTGCTAACGACAAAGATCGCACCTTTCTGATAGAGAGTCTCAAACCGAACGGTTACCCTGCGCAAATTATCTGGGAGACACCATTCATTTCAGGTGGAAAAATCGCTGACCTGGATGGTGACGGCAGAAAGGAAATTGTTGGAATTGACAACAACAATCATCGGATTCTTATCTTTGAAAACAGGGGCAATAACCATTACGACAGAATCGCTGAGTTAGTTAATGAAACGGAAGGGAAAAATATCTTTGCGCGACACTTTGCAATTGACGACCTTGATTCAGATGGTAACGTTGATTTGATTGTTGGTGATAGCGAAGGTGAATTATTCGTTTATTCCGCTACCGCAAACGACAGTTTCCGTCTGCAGTGGCAAACTCAACTCAATATAGATAATGTTAGGCAACTGACTTCTGGAGATTTAACCGGGGATGGAAAGCCGGAATTGGTTGTTGGCGGCACCTTTTCACAGCCCGATGTGCCTTCTGCTTCACCTATATGGAAGTTTCTTGTTTTTACGTATACATCTGGCAAGTATGTACCACTCTGGGAACAGGCGATAGCACCGTATCGGTTAAACGGAAACAGCCTTACCATAGCAGAACTTGATGACGACAGGCAAAACGAACTTGTCATCATCACACATCCAAATCTATATATCGTAAAATGGAATGGAACAACATTCATACCAACATTCCACCAAAAAGTCTCTGAAACACCAAACCTCTTTACCGCTGACCTGAACAACAATGGGTTCCACGAAGTTTACATTAACCTTGACGAAGGACTAAGTTTCATTGAATCCGCTTTTGCGACAAATAGTAAGTCTGTTGCTACGCTCACACCATGGAATGTCTACGCTACACCTTTGACAGCAAAGGTTGTTCAGATTACGTGGGAGATGGTAGAAAAAACAAAAACGCCAACTGTTTTTACTATCTATCGTGCAATCGGTGAAAAGGGTGAGACGCCCGCCGACACCAAATTTGAAACAATCGCAGAAAATCTTGCCCTTCCAAGGTTCTTAGACAGAACGGTCAAGACAGATACAACCTATTGGTATGCTATCACTGCAAAAGGAGAAACGGGTATAGAAACAGAGCGAACCGAGGCAGTATCCGCAACGCCGCGTCTCGCCCCTAAAATCCTGAGTGCTGCCTATCAACCTCCCAATTGGGTAATTGTCGCCTTTGATAGACGGATGAACTCAACCATTAGTGATGAACGCCGGTATCTTTTACGTGAACCAAAACAGCTGGGGGGATTACGACCAATGTCCGCTATCCGTGACAGAATGGGAACGCGTGCTCTTTTAGCCTTTGATACGGAAAGTCTACAGTCGCTAATCGCTATTTCAACAAACCAGTATGAGATTGCCGTGTCCAATGTGACTGATATTGATGAAAACCCAATTCGAGCTGCGACCAACTTTGTTGAAATCCAACGGAGTGTTACTGAAGCAGAAGTGAAAGATTTTACACAGTTACGCGTCTATCCAAACCCTGTCCATCCGAACCGAGCAGATAAAGGGGCAGTCACCTTTGATAAAGTGCCGATCGGCACTCGCATCCAACTTTTCACACCTAAGGGAGAACTGCTTGAGAACTTGAACGTCACCGAAAGCGATGGCAATAGCAAACAGTGGTGGTTAACAAATGGCAGCATCGGTGATATAGCCACTGGCATCTATATCTACATCCTTGAATTTGATACGCAGAAAAAGGTTGGTAAGATTGCTGTGATTAAGTGAGTTGTTATTACAATTATGGACGACTTTATCCTTATCGCAAACCCAATATCTGGTAAAGGCAAAGCAAAAACGGTTGCTGAGCAGGCATGCACCGCCCTGACAGTAGCGGGCCATAACGGTGAAATGAGGCTAACGACTGACACTGGAGATGCAACACGTTTTGCTCAAGAAGCAGTCTCAAGTGGAATTCGACGGGTAATTGCTTGTGGTGGTGATGGCACGCTTCATGAGATTGTCAACGGTATTGCGACTGTTCCAGATGTTAGCTTAGGTATAATTCCGTGTGGGCGCGGCAACGATTTAGCAACTGCTGTCGGTATTCCACGTAAACCGCAGCACGCTATTGAAACACTATTAACTGGCGAGATCAAACATATTGATTTAGGTCGCGTCCGCTCAGAGAAGGATAGCGAACACTATTTCACGACAATAACGACTTGTGGCTACGATACTGAGGTCAGTCGTCGCGCTGCGGCGCGCACCACACCATTTTCTGGGACCGCATCCTACGTCTATGCTGCTGTCGCTACATTATTCAAATACGAATGTCCGTTCGTACGAATTGAAGGCGACTTTGGCACTCATGAGGGGCAGCTTCTACTTGCTGCAACCGGAAGTACAAAAAGTTATGGTGGCGGATTTAAGATCGTGCCAAACGCACACTTTGATGATGGGCTTTTTGATGTATGCCTTATCCATCCCGTCTCATCCTTTACAGTACTTCGTCTGATGGTTACCCTATTTTGGGGTGGTCATGTATCTCATCCTGCAGTAGAAATCCATCAGACCCGTAGTTTGAAGATTGAGACCGACCCACCCGTTATGCTTTATGCCGATGGTGAACCGATGTGCGAAACACCTGCCACGATTGAAATTATCAAGCACGGTCTCACTGTTCTTGTGCCATCTTAGATGTTGATTCTTTCTTGTAGGAGGGCTTTGTCCGCCCTATGCCTACGCCTCTTCCGGATACATACCCTCAATCACATCACTATACTTTTCAAAAATAACGTTCCGTTTTAACTTCAGTGTGGGAGTCATCTCGTCCTCTTCCTGCGAGAATTCCTTTTCAAGCAGCACAAACCGTCTAACCTGTTCAAAATCTGCGAAATCTGTTAAACGTTCCCGAATTTCACTTTGAATGAGTTGTTGCACCTCGCGAGTTTTCAACATCTCAGGAATATCTGACGTATCAACACTATTCTCCGATGCCCATGATTTAAGCGCATCAAAATTCGGAACAATCAGTGCAGCAACATTTTTACGTTCATTGCCCACCAACATAATCTGATCAATAAATGGACTTTGCACCAGTTCGCTTTCTATCGGTTGTGGTGCCACATTCTTACCATTGGATAGCACAATGATGTTCTTCTTGCGGTCAGTAATCTTGATAAATCCATCATCGTCAATAATACCGATATCTCCAGTATGAAACCAACCCTCTCCATCAATAACCTCTACGGTTGCGTCTTCATTGTTAAAATAACCCTTCATGACATGCGGTCCACGGGTCAAAATTTCTCCATCTTCAGCGATCTGGACTTCAATACCGGGAATAGGCGCGCCAACAGTCCCGAACTTCCACTTTTCCGGATGGTTCAGACTAATGACTGGCGAGGTTTCTGTTAAACCGTACCCTTCTAAAATCAGAATCCCTGCTGCGTGGAAAAACTCAGCGATTGATTGTGGTAACGCAGCACCACCGGACACAAAAAACCGCAGTTGTCCACCTGTTGCAGCTTTCAACTTTGCAAAAACCAGTTTGTCCGCAATGCCCTGTTGTAGCTGCAAGAGCGCAGATGGTTTTTTTCCTTGTTGAATTTTAGAACTCACTGCTGAACCAACTGAGACACCCCAGTGGAAAATCTTCTGTTTGAGCGATGAACCCGCCTGCACAGCACGTAAAACCCTGTCATGCATCGTTTCATACAAGCGCGGCACGCTGAGCATTACTGTCGGTGAAACCTCCTGCATATTCTGCGCTACTGTGAAGGTGCTCTCTGCATACGCTATCTTCGCGCCAGAAAACATTGGCACATAGTGTCCACCGAGTCGTTCAAAAACATGAGACAACGGGAGGAAAGATAACAACACATCCGTTTCGCCGACATCAATGAGCGTTTTACAAGCATTAAAGTTTGATAAAAAATTCGCATGCGTTAGCATAACACCTTTCGGGTTGCCGGTCGTGCCGGAGGTATAGATAATCGTAGCAATATCATCTTTATCCGTTTCATCCTCTTCAAGTGCATCTGCTTCTTTGCCACGATGGCATATCCGCTCAAATTCTAAAACGCTTTCTGGAGATTTACCTTCAATTGAATCAAAGATAATTATCTGTTCAAGTGATGGCACCTTATCGCGAATTGCAATTACCTTTTCCAGCTGGTCTTTGGTTGAAACACAGATTATTTTTGCCCCAGAATCTTTGAGAATATAACCAACTTGTGCCGCGGTTAACGTTGAAAACATTGGCACGTTAACCGCACCGGCTTTCAGGATACCGAAGTCCGAAATTGCCCATTCCGGACGATTTTCGGATAAAATTGCTATTCTGTCCCCTTTTTGCACCCCTAACACATTTAAACCTTTACTAAAAGCGTCCACCGATTCGCCAAATTCGGCGTAAGAAATATCCAGATAGGTACCGCCTTTCGGTTTATGTGCTAATGCGGGTTTGTTGCCATACTTCTGGACTGATTGCTCAAACATAGAAATCAGTGTCATATATCATCTCTCCCTGTTGTTTTTTGCCTCTATCCTAACATAACAGGCTGGTATTAGTCAAGTTAAACGCTTCATGTCCCAGAGGCATTCAATTGTTGAGTTTTTCTCAACATTTTGCACATGGTCGCGAGCTGGAGCTCGCTCCTACAAGAAGAGGTATTAGGAAAAAGAAGAAATTATTGGAGAATTGAATGGCTCTGCTTCATGTCCCAAAGGCATTCAATTTTTGTCTAATTATCGGTTTTAGTCGAAAAGTTGGGTTGATACGTTTTTGCATCTTGGATGAGCGTGCATTTTGTTGTCAGCATGGTGGTTGACGCGATTTTTTCGCTCTGCTTCATGTCCTCAGAATAAACTTGTTGACACCGTTTTGTATGTCTGCTACAATAATTTTACTAATGATATGAAGGAGGCACAGACCATGCTTAGAAATTTATTTTTGTTAGGACTTTCGGCGATGTTAATTTTCGCTGTCAGTTTCACCTACGCTGTTGAAGAGGATGATGTTAGGGATCACATTGTTGTTTACTATTCCTTTGATAAACTTGATGGAAAAATATTCAAAGACGGCTCTGGCAATGGAAATGATGCCGAGTTAGTTGGCAGCGGCAAACTTGTTGACGGTCAATTTGGTAAAGCGGTACATTTAAACGGTGGCATCGTCCAGATGACTCCTCCCAACGATTTCATCGTCCCGATCGGTGAAAACGGGCAAATTACGATGGAGGCGTGGTTTTATCTTAATCAACATGCAGCTTACGATGGGATCATCTCAATTGAGACTGTAGATGGCGGATGTTGCGAATTTCGTACGATGGTGAATCCTGAATTCAATCCATTTTGGGATGCTGCCCACCACGCGGATAAAAAATTGGTAAATTTCAAATTTGAACTGAAAGAATGGTACCACTATGTTTTAGTCGCTGACGGTGCTGACGGTAAAATCTACGTCAACGGAGAATTCATCGGTTCGCAGGTAGAGAACTTCAAGTTTCCAAAGTTCAAAGAGGCATCAATTTACATTGGTGCGGGTGAAAACCCAAACGTCCATAGAGTTGAAGATGCAATTATTGATGAAGTTGTCATCTATTCAAAAGCGCTGACGGAGGAAGAGGTAAAAACCTCTATGGAAATTGGTATTCCTGGTGTTTTGGATGTGGAAGCGAAAGACAAATTGGCTGTTACTTGGGGACAACTGAAAACATCTTTTTAATTTGATGACTTTACACTAATGAGACCTATTTTTATGAAATTTGGGTTTTTATCAAAAATCTTTGAAGGTGCCTTGAGCATTGAAAAGACTTATAACCAATGTGACAAGGCTTTGGGTGCTTTGCGCGCCTATAATGAGCAACGACAACAAGAAAATGTCCCCTTTTCAGCATCAGAAAAAGCAGAGTTTGACAATGTTGTCAACATTGCTATAGAAAATGCAACGCGGATTGTTGAAAAGGAAGGCGAACGGAATTGGCCCGGTGTCTTTCGCGAGATGCACAAGAACTTAGCGAATATCTATTTGGAGCTTGGTGAATACGATAAGGTTCGTGAAGCTTGTGAACGTCTACAAAACTACGGCGAAGTAGGCAAACTGGATGCAGAGGAAGTTATCAAGAATCTCAACGAAAGAGAGAATGGAGAATCTTCACCGTCTCCAGCAGAATCACAGACGACACCACCGAATCCTAACCCATAACAGTGTCCCTATATACCGTAATACAAACATAAAATCTGAATTGCGGTATATAGAGATGCAACGTTTTGCTATCCATCCAAAGTAGAATAAACTCCAAAATACATTATGAAAAGTTAAGCTTCATGATGTTCTTACCCTTTGACTCCCGACATTGAAAAATGGCTTTTCTGAACCCGGCTGCGTTTTACTTGTTAGGAATTATCCCTATCGTGATTGCGCTGCATTTTCTGAAGCTGCGTAGACAACGTTACGTTGTTCCGAGTCTACTACTTTGGCGAGCAGGTGCAGAGGATCAGAAAGCGAATGTCCCCTTTCAGCGTCTGCGGAATCTACTCTTACCGATTTTACAAGGCTTGTTTTTACTTGTCATAATCGTTAGCGTAGCACGGCCTGCTTTGCAACTTCCCGGCATAGTCCATGGCAAAATAATCTTTATCGTTGATAATTCGGCAAGTATGCAGTCGCAGGAGATGGGAGAGGCCCGATTAGCACTTGCTAAACAGGAAGCGTTGAAACGCATCAGTCAGGTTTCTGCGAGCGGCGGCATGATGATTATGGCAACGCATGCCCCTAAACCTTATATCCAACAAGCGTTTACCACAGATAAAGATAAACTTCGACGTGCCGTGCAAAACATCGCGCCAACACATGCAGTTAATGAATTGACATCTGTTTTTGATCATGCAACACGCTATGCGGATTCACCACAAGACCAAATCTTTTTTATTAGCGATTCATTTGAAAATTTGCCGGTTACATCTGTGCCTATCAATAAAATCGCAGTAGGAGGAAAGGCCGAAAATATCGGTATTGTGCAATTCAGTGTGGAAAGAATTGCAAATCAATATACAATTCTCGCGGGTATTCAGAATTGGACAGACACGCAAAGAAAAATAGATATTGCATTAGGACTTGAAGATGGCACGTCAATTGCTGAAAAACTTGTAACACTTGCCGCTGGAGAGGTAAAAACTGTTCTGTTCTCTATCAATGCGGACAGATTGGAAGGTAGAGCCATTAGCCTCTACCTTGTTGATATGAATGACGATTTTGAGTTGGACAATAGGACGTGGGCAATCCTTAACCCATTAAAACAATTCCGAATCCTACTCGTCAGCGACAGAGATCAACTACTATTGATGGAACTTTTGAGAAGTTACGGAGATCATGTTGAGCTACAAAAAGTGTCAACGGATGAATATCACGGCACGGGTGATGCGGACATTATCGTTTTCGATGGTGGAATCTCATCGGAGCACAACTTTTTGAACGTTCTCGGCACAGAAAGCATCATTGTTATCAATTCGGAGAGGGAATTACCTTTCATGACAGAATCCTCGGTTGAAATTATCACAACACCTGTTTCCATTATCAAAGAGGATAAAACCCATCCGATTATGCAAGACGTATCTATTATGGGATTACAAGTAAAGGAATCTGTGCGTAGAGAATTGCCACTCTGGGGAAATTCACTTATTGAATCCGAGAAAGGGGCATTGGTATGGCTTGGCACTGAGGCAGACAGACAATTTCTGGTCTTTGAATTTGATGCGTTCAATCCAGGAATTTCTTCTTTTCTCACGACTATTCCAGATGTTCCAATATTTATGTACCGATGCTTAGCGTGGCTTGAGGCGGGAACCGTCCCGATAAAGTCGCTTACAGTTCAAAAAAACAGGACACGGCAGATATTTCGGACAGGAGAACAATTGAAAATCGATTTATCAACTGTGGAAAACCCAAACATTCAGGTGAAAAAACCTGACAGTGCCATGATTGAATTAGAGAGTGAAGTGTTCTCAGAAACAGACCAAATCGGTGTTTATTCTGTATTTTCTGGCGATTCACTATTTGCGCGATTCGCAGTCAATTTACTTGATGCAACCGAATCTGCACTTTCCTATTCCACAACAGAATCAAGCACAGAAAAACAAGTAAACGAAAAAAATCTGCTACAACCTCTTACGCGGGAGGTATGGCAATGGACAGCATTATTCGCTGTCTGTTTGCTCCTGTGCGAGTGGTGGTTCTATCACCGTAGTTAACCCTTCAAGAATACGATTTACCAATCTATCTTTTGGCATGGCACCGATGATTGTTCTTATAACGCTTCCTTTGTAGAATAGGATATATGTCGGTGTTCCGCGGATGTGGTACTCTTCTGTTTTTTCTGGATTGTCGTTCACATCTAACTTTGCTACGACGAAAACGTCACGATATTCTAAGGCAATTTCAGAGACCACCGGTCTCATCAATAAACAGTAGATTCAGTAATCGGACTTAAATTCGACCAAAATAGGCAATTTTGCGTTACGCACAACATTGTCAAATGTTTTATCGGTTAATTCAAGTGGAATTCCAGAATATTTACCAAAGTGGCTCGCTACCAATGTAAGGTCAAGAATGTTTACAGTTCCATCACCGTTTACATCTGGATTAGCATACTGATCCGCAGAAAATGTTACACCAAAGTGTGAAGCCACGAACACCAAATCAAGAATATTAACGATTCCATCCGCATTTACATCAGACGCGAGCAAGTCATCAAAATCTGTTTCTTGAGCGTACCCTACTGTAAACAAAAATAGCGAGACAAGTAAACATATCCATTTTTTCATAAACGTTTTCCTATACAAGTAATAGATATGGGTTCTGAATATATTGAGACACCGTTTGCAGGAATTGTGCAGCAGGTGCACCATCAACAACACGATGATCAAATGTCAGACTCAGCGCCAGCATGCTCCGAATAACAATTTCATCGTTGTGGACAACCGGTTTCTTTACAATGCGTCCTATCCCAAGGATCGCACACTCAGGTGGATTTATAATAGGTGTAAACGCATCAACACCAAAATTACCGAGATTCGTCAAGGTGAAGGTGCCTCCTTGCAGTTCACCAGGTGTAAGCTGATTGTTACGTGCCTTTTCTGCTAAGGTTTTTACCTGTTCAGAGATAGCAGCTAAACCTATCTTATCAGCATTGCGGACAACTGGCACGACAAGTCCATCTTCCAATGCAACTGCCACCCCGATGTTGATGTCCGCTAACATGTGAATTCCTTCATCTGTAAGCGTTGCATTAAGTGATCGATGTTCGCCTAAGGCGATTGCAACAATCTTCACAAGTAGATCGGTAAAGGTAAGACTCACCTCTCTTTTCTGTAATTCTTCGTTGAACATCCCGCGCAATTCAACAAGGGTTGTCGCGTCAACTTCGGTGTGAAGTGTGACACTGGCGTTCGTCTGAACGCTCATTGTCATCCGTTCAGCGATGATTTTACGGATACCGCTAAGTTCAATGACTTCTGAAGCAGCGGGTTCAGTGCGGAATACTTGGGCGGGGATTTCAGTGCTGGCTTGCATCACGTCATCGCGAACAATTCTGCCATCGGGTCCCGAACCCGAAATTAAAGCAAGGTCAAGTCCAAATTCCTTTGCTAATCGCCGGGCAAGCGGTGAAGCTTTGAGGCGTGTTGATTCACTTGAAACGGGCCCTCTCGTTTCAATATAGCGATGAATATCGCTTTCAAGGATCCGTCCTCCAGGACCAGAGGCTTTCACCTGTATTAAATCAATAGCGAGTTTTTTGGCGAGCTGCTCTGCTGCGGGCGATGCTTTAATGCTTTTTGATGCTGGTGTACTCGGTTGAGTTTGTGTTTTTGCTGGCGCAACGGGTGTAGTCACCTGCTCTGGCTTATCAGATGTCTGTGGCGCTGCCGTAGTATCCGCTTCCACACGTTCTACCTCTTCACCCGGTGCAGCGATAATCGCTAACAGTGCATTAACTGGGACATTACTACCTTCTTCTGGGAGTATTTGGGCAATTACACCATCAGCAGGCGATTCTTGTTCATGAACAACTTTATCCGTTTCAATTTCTAACAGAGGTTGTCCCTCTGTCACGGTATCGCCTTCCTTAACAAGCCATTTCCCGATTTTTCCCTTAGTCATTGTCTGATCCATCTGGAGCATTCTCAGTTCAACAGCCATCAAGTTTCTCCTATTTCATTTGATGTATCATCCTTTGGATTTTCTATAAGTTGTATGAGTAATTCAACGTTTTCGTCTTTCTCAAGAATTAGAGCGATTTTATGGTACTGATCTCCTTTGAAAAACGCTTGCACAAAAGGACTAAAAGCAATCAATAATTGCGATCCCAAAAAGTTTAAAGGTTTGCCTGTCTCAAGAAAAAGAATAGCGGGCGCGGTTAAACTTCGGCGCACAATCCATTGTGCCAGTTTTTCAAGCAGAACGTGTTGTTCGGATTCTGGAATATCCTCAAGAACAGTTGGTATTTCGGGGTTTTGATTGTACATAGTCTTGTAGGTCGGGTAGAGCTTGCGACACCCCATAGGTGTCAATTTAAGGATATATCCTCTTGTGGGAGTGAATCAACGTCAAATGCGCTTTTTGGCATTTGGCGGGTTTTCAACCCCGCAGCATGCCA
>JAGWBU010000105.1:16052-21545 GCA_021295735.1 Candidatus Poribacteria bacterium
TATTCTATCGGGCTTAGAAAGCCCTCCCACAAGAAAAAATCCAGCATTTTTTTCTTAAGTTTACACCTATGGGTAGAGCTTGCGACACCCGACATGTATCGGCATACTGTCTGCTAATTGTCAGAATAGCGTATGGCTCGATTTATCGGTCTCAACGTTACATTCAATATTAGAGATCCAAATCGCTTAGATAATCAGCAATCTGCTTGGGTTGACCATCAACTGTCGTCTCCATCGCAGCGATGACAAGGACAAAACTCTTGATATTGTCTTCAATCCGTGTGTCTGAGGGTTTGCCTCCTTCAAGCCAATTCAGGAACTCATCAAACAGATGTTGATGGGCATAATAAGGGATACCTGGAGCTTCATAGACCTCTTTCTCGCCACCGACGCGATGGATCGTCATTTGGTTTCCACCTGCAATTTCGACTGCACCTTCCTCAAATTCGGCGCGGTAGTGTTCACCATTCCAACAATTTATAATACCTGCAGCGGTGCTGTTTCCCTCATAGGATGTGTGAACCCCATTGTCCATCCGCATTAAATAGTATCCGCTTGAAAAATGCTTGAAACTTGACCATTCTGGGTTCCAACCGAAGCCAACCAGCGTTTCACAGTCGCCGCCAGAGAGAAATCGGAGCATATCAAGGTGATGTACTGATGCCTCAAAAAGAAGGCTAAAATCCATATCGTGACGCCAATCTACACCCCATGAGAGGTAACGTCGATAATCGCAGGCGTACCTGCCAACAATGTGTTGGAGACGTCCTAATTTACCTTCCTCACGGATGCGGACCAATTCCTGTTTATTGTTTGCATAACGATAGTTTTGGATAATAGCACACGGCAATCCCGTTTTTTGTGATGTGCGTACCATCGCTTTTGCTGCGTCTAAAGTATCAGCAATCGGTTTTTCGCAGATGACAGGCATACCATTTTCCATCGCTGCAACTGCAGCGGGGCTATGAAATTTAGGTGGGGTCGCCACACCGCAAAAATCTGCCTTGACAGAGGCACACGCCTCGTTAAAATCGGTGAAAAGCTGTGAGGAACTAAGTCCCAAAACCTCACCTTGATTTTTAAGGACATCTGTTTTTACATCTGCTAAACCAACAATCTCAACGCGGTCACTGAAATTACTTCTGAAGTTGTGAATCCAACCCCCAGCCATACCGCTGCCACCAATCATTAAACATGTGTGTTTCGCCATAACTTTCCTTTTTATAGTAAATTATGTAAATAAGTTCACATATATTCTGTAGGAGCGATCTCCGAATCGCGACGAAACCACTGTTAGTCGGTTAATTGTAGAATCCGCTATAAAACCAAAAAATAGAATTATATGTACACTGTTGCGTGAGTTCGAAAAATGCTGTAGGTTGGGTAGAACAACGTGAAACCCAACTATTTTACACCCCAACGGTTGAATTGTTGGGTTTCGCTACGCTCTACCCAACCTACGCTTGATTTTTTATTTTAAACCTACACAAAATTATGTTTTTAAACTGTCTTTCATCAATCTGCCACGTAAAACGTAATCATCTTTACCGTGTCGGACGCGTTCAAATTCTGCCTCAGTAGCCTCTCGTCGGACTTTTGCTGGCACACCCATTGCAACTGTCCCAGGAGGGATTTCCTGTCCTTCAGGTACAAGCGTGCCTGCCGCAACAATTGCACGTTCACCAATTTTGCACCCTGTCAGGAGGATTGCCCCCATTCCGATCAGTGCTTCGTTCTCAATAGCGCAGCTATGAAGAATAGCACCGTGTCCGATAGTAACATCATCACCGATAAGACACGGAATCTCTTTGTCCATGTGTATCACCGTTCCGTCCTGAATGTTTGTTCGGTACCCGATACGGATCGGTTCTAAGTCACCCCGTAGCACACAGTTGAACCACACATTCGATTCTTCACCAATTGTTACATCTCCAATTATCATCGCTCCTGGCGCGACAAATACAGAGGAATGTACATTCGGTGTTATACCTTCGTATTGTATTAACATTTTTCCTTCTTTCAAGTGTATTTGATAACTCGTAATTAGCCAAATAAGTAAATTTTCAAGGTTGTGCTACTAACAATTTTCGCAGATTTCCTATTCCGTGTCTATACGAAATCATGAAAACTACCCATAGAATGGTTAGCAACACTAAAAATATAATATAATTTTTCGTGTACCATGCAATTACCGGTGCGATGACAAATACTACATCAATAATGAGCGTCACGGTGAAAGTTAAAACTCTTAAAACAGGTTTCGGTTGATGCGTCAGTTCCGCCATCCACGGCAACGTACCAATCATTGTATTCAATGCACATCCTGTCGGTAACGCTATGAAAGGTGTAAGAAGTACCGGCACAACATTGTCAGCAGTCATTTGAAGCATGAAAACAGCAATTAGGGACCAGAATTCCGCATATATCAACGCACACAACAAAGCTGTCAAAAATTTGCTGGTGAATACCAATTGTGGTGTAATAGGAGCAGATTTCAGCATCCACCATGTTTTCGCTTCATCTCGTAGACCGTTGCAACTGATCCCAAAAGTGATAAGCAAACTATACAGAAGCACTTGAACAGTGAGGATTTCTGCTGCGTTTGATGCCACACTGCCGCCACTCACAAGCAAATAACCGATGTGGACCACCAAAAAGATTGTCAACATGACGATAGCAATCACCCGTCCAGTATACTTGATGAAGATCAAAAAGTCCTTTAACATCAGGGATTGTATCTTGCCACGTCCGAAAATTATCATTATTCCGCTAAGTGGAGCGGTAGCAGCGTTTTCATTTGTTCGTGCAGGTTTACGTTTCGATTTCAATTGTCGGATGTTTTCCCATCCACGTTGGTATATCCCTTGTGCTGTGAATATTGCTAATACAGTAAAAACAGACGTTGTGCCAAATCCGACAAGCGCCCATTTCGTCCGCATCCAGACTGTAGATTCAGTCCCCCAACTCAAGAGAAGTTTTCCCATCCAGTCGTGTGGATACCATGTGGCTGCCGCATCTCCTGTTCTTGCAGAAGCCCAATCAAGAAAAATACGTTTCACTGGTACTGTATCGGATCCGGAAAGCAAGGTGAAGGATAGCAGAAAACCTACTGCCACACCTATAGCAGTCCCGATTACCTTTAGCGTGGTTAGTAGACCTACAGATGAAAAGTATCTTGCTATTACCATCATTTTGATAGTAATAAAACTCGCGATCGTTATCAGTAGGCAAACTGAAACAGGCAAAAGAACCGGAAAAAAATGCCATGGCAATTCATAAATCACACCAAAAACTACCCACGGTGGTCCCAAAAAGCAGAGAATGCTCAATAAACGGGTTGCCGTAATATGAATAAATTTATACCCAAAGATTGCTACAGGTTTAATTGGTGCAGCGTGTAACAGTGGGGTGTCTGGTGCTTCATATAAAATTCTCAATGAACTTTCCATTAATTCCTTTGCGACCACAATAATTCCGAATACCATGAACCCGTTAATCACGCTCAAAAGCATCTGAGACGGTGCGTCTGTGGACCGCAAATGTGAGAAAAGTGAATAACCTAACACCGACAACGCCACGATGAAAATGAGGTAGCCGATACCCTTTAAAACGCTTTTACGCCATGCTTGTTTATCGTGTTTAAAACTGTTCAGCCATGCATAGCAATCCGCCTTGAGCAATATCTTAATACTTTTTAACATCTAAACTCCAAACAGCGTGCAGGTTGGGTTGAACCTTAAAATATCTATAGGTGTCAATTTAGCGTTTATTCTTTCTTGTGTGGGAAGGCTTTATAAGCCCGATAGTAATCCGCTAAATACCAAACACGCACTCGGTTTCGATTCACTTCGGACTTTAGTCAAATTCACTCTTTAGGCATCTGCAGTAAGATCGAGAAAAATATCCTCCAACGTCTCTGTCCGATGCGGGTCAATGTCTGTGGGTTGTGCACGCAATTCTCGTTTCTTTTCCTGTAATTCGGCAAGCGTTCCGACAGCAATAAGTTGGCCTTTACTGATAATTCCAACTCTGTCACAAATACGTTCTGCAATTTCAAGAATGTGTGTCGTCATAAAGACGGTGCAGCCTTGTTCACAACGTTGGCGCAAAATTTCTCTAACGGTACGTGCGCTTCTTGGGTCTAATCCACTTGTAGGTTCATCAAGGAACAGAATTTTTGGGTGATGTATGAGGACAGAGATAAGCAGAATTTTCTTCTGCATACCGTAGGAATACCCTTTGATTTGGTCATTAGCGGCATCAGTAAGTTCAAGTTGTTCAAGCAGCGCACCCATTTCGTTTTCAGCTTGTTGCGGTGGCACCTCATATAAATCGGCTATCATACGCACAAACTGCCTGCCGCTCAACGCTTCATAGAGTTGTGGTGTATCTGGCATAAGACCAAGGATTGCCTTTGCCTGTAAACTCTGTTTCTGAATATCGTACCCACCGAGTGTCGCCGTGCCAGATGTTGGACGAAGTAAACCTGTAAGCATATTGATTGTGGTTGTCTTACCTGCCCCATTAGGACCGAGAAACCCAAATATTTCACCTGAGTCTACATGTAGCATGAGTGAATCTACAGCACACAATTTACCGAAATATTTGGTCAGATTTAAGGTTTCAATCATTTTGACCACTGCCAAGAATTTCACTTTTAAGTGCTGCGAGTGTTTCATCAATGTCTAAATTGTCTTCTATTGTTTCCGTTTGGGCTGCGGCGCGGCGGTTTCGTTGTTCCCACATTTCTGCTTCGGTTTCTGTCTCTTTAAGCTCTTGTTCTGCCTGTTGAAATGCGACATTATCCTCAGATAGATCAAATTCTGCTAATAATTTATAGAATTCTGCCCGCGTTTCAGCCTGTTTTTGACGTTGGGATAACGTTTCCGCCCGTTTCGCTGCGTCTCGGAATTGTTGATAAAATTCATACAAAGCAGTTTTTAGGTCTGCTACAACTGCTTCCTGGGCGTGAATTTGTCGTTCTAAATCATTTACGCGTTGCAAATGCAGTTGTGCTTCCTTTACGCTTTTCGTGTGTCCATCCTGCGAAATAGCGTCAACTTTTTCACGCCATACTTGTGCTGTCTCAACGGCTTCATAGTATGCTTGTTTGAGTCTTTGCTCTTCCGCAATCGCTGTAGCCACAAGTTCTTTCGCCTCCGCGATCCGTCTTTTCATATCAACGATAGTTTTTTCAAGCGGAGATTTGTTGTTTTCCGCTGCCGCTATAAATTGGTCGATGTTCTCTTTGATCTGTTCTGAAATTTGCTTTAGTCTTTTCATTTTGATGCCTCCGGTGTCTACTATGTCGAATTTACCGATAATATTCTTATTGACTATTTACCTTGAATGGATCACTTACCTAAAAGAGACATTTGAACTTAAAAAGATAGGAAACATATTTTAATTTTTCGTATAATAACCTAAGTTGCTACGGACAAGATTTCAAGCTTGCAGACATTGCTTTTTACTGAAAAACAAGGATTTCCAGCT
>JAGWBU010000105.1:21711-25570 GCA_021295735.1 Candidatus Poribacteria bacterium
AACTCCGATTCCCGACTATCAGTGAGGTTCGTCGCGATTCGGAGATCGCTCCTACAGAAAATGTGTATCTTTATTTTTCAAGTTCACTATAAATTGTAGGGGCGGTCCCTGCGCTCGCCCGTCGTCTTCTAACCAAGAAACGGCGAGGCACAGGGACCTCGCCCTACAAGTCATTTATGAAATATTCTCAAAATTTTTTTACAAAGTTTCGTAATCAGCATTGACAAGTTCAACCCCAAAAACCGCTAATCTACTCATGATACTGTGGATTGCCGGGATATTATTATCAATTAAAATTGAGGAACGGTTGTGCAACGCTGCAGCTTCCCCGAACGATCCGCTACCGGCAAAAAAATCCAAAAGCGTATCTCCTGGCGATGAATGCACCTTGACAATACGATTAAGAATTCCGAGCGGTTTTTGTGTCGGGTAACCGGTTTTTTCTTGTCCATTGGTGCTAACAATTGTATGCCACCACACGTCTGTTGGTGTTTTGCCTCGCGCCGCCTTCTCTTTACCCACCAACCCCGGTGCCATATACGGAATCCGATCCATCTCATCAAAATTGAAGGTATAATGTTTCGGTGTTTTAGCGTACCACAAGATGTTATCGTGTTTGGTAGGCCATCGAGACTTAGACCTCCCACCGTAATCGTAAGCCCAAATAATTTCATTGACAAAGGAGTCCCGCCCAAAAATTTCATCAAGTATCACTTTACAGTAATGCACCTCTCGGTAATCAATATGTAGAAAAAAACTACCTTGCGGGTTCAGGACTCGATACGCCTCTTCAAAACGGAGGCGCAAAAACGCGAGATAGGCATCCGAACTTTTGAACTTATCAGAGTAGTGCCTGGTTTTCCCTCTGTGAGTTTTATATATCTTGCCTTGGAATCCCACTCGGTCACCTTGATCATCTTGCTCAACTTGTATTTCAGTACGCAGTCGATACCTTCCAGTGTTAAAGGGTGGGTCAATATATATTAAGTTGATACTCTCATCAGAAACATACTTCTGAAGAATTGTGAGGTTATCTCCATAATAGAGATGGTGTTTAGACATGCGTTTCGTTTCTTAATAGTGCTTTCAAAACACGCTATTAGATTTGGATTAGATTTACTTTTTTGTGGAGAAATTATATCAGAATATGTATAATTTATCAACTGCTTTGTCCAAAATGAGGTTCGAGCAGAAGATCAATGCTGCTGGAGAACTTACTTACCTTATTTCTACACCAATTTGAATTGATAAGTTTGTAAACTTGTGCTACTGTGCAGATATTCAGGGCTTGTATGACAAACAGATATGGAAATTTTCCAACACAGGAGAAATCTATGAAGACATACCGAGTTGCTATTTTGGGTTGTAGGGGACGCGGAACAGCAGCTGCACGGGCATATCACGCGCATCCACGCACGGAAATTGTTGGACTCTGCGACTTGGTTGAGGAGAGACGTAGGACATTAGGTGAAGAGATAAACGTCACAGCACGGTTCGCCGATCTTGATGAGATGATTCGGGAAACCTCACCTGACATCGTTGCGATTCCTACCGGCACAGAGTTTCACTACGATTTGTGTATGCGTGTATTAGAACATGGTGTGCATATTGAAGTAGAAAAGCCGATGTGTGTTGATCTTGGGCAAGCGGATGCTGTAATTGACAAAGCTGAGGAAAAAGGTGTGCAAGTTGCTGTGCATCATCAGGGTAGAGTTGGTGCATCTATGCAGACAATTGCGTGTGCTTTCAATGCTGGTAAGATCGGTGAATTGCGGTATATGTACGGCAGCGGAAAAGGCTACTACGGTGGTTATGGCTTGATGAACATCGGTACACACATGCTAAACAACATGCTACATTTTGGCAAGCGGTGTGAAAGCGTCGTAGCACAACTGACAACTGGTGGAAAGCCGATTACGCCCGAAGACGTTGTCCCATCACCGAGTGGCATGGGAACTATTGCTGGAGAATATATCACCGCGACAATGCAATATGAAGGAAACGTGACTGGCACGTTACTTCAGCACCGTTTTGAAAAAATGGATACGAATGCCTACACAATGGAACTGTTTGGAACTGAAGGAAGACTTTTCTGGAAAATGGGTGGTGCATATTGTTTGCCAACGCCACACTATCTGCCTGATGGCAACAATGACAAATGGGAATCGTTAGAATTAATGTATCCCGAACATTACAATCCGAAAAGCAGTGCATCCGAAATGGATTACTGGTTTGTTGAGGATTATGTAAATGCCTTGGATGAAGGAAGACCACATGTGTGCAGTGGACATGAGGGAAGACACGTCATTGAGATGATGATGGGTATCTTTGAATCTGCAGCTTACGGCACGCGTGTGAATCTACCACAAACTGACCGTAGGCATCCGTTGCTGCGGTGGCGTGAGGAATCGGGATTAGAACTGCCAGCGGAAATGCCTCGCGGTTATGGCGAATGGTTAACGTTGGAATCCAAGCGGATTAAGCAATAGATTATAAAGAAGTACTATCTTGTTGGAGGTTATCCAGTATGGACCCCAAGCCCGATATTATTTTCGATTATAAAGAAGTACTATCTTGTTGGAGGGCTTTGTAAGCCCGATGAATCTTAATGCCCATCCCCATAAATCTGTTCAATGATAATATTTGTCTGCATCCCCGACTCACCTGAACATCGGATCGGTTCACCTGTCTTGAGATGATTGACAAAATCTTCCACAAGTCCTGTATGCGTATGTGGCAGAGGCGTTTGATGCAACCGTCAGATTCCCAGAATTCAGAGGCGAACACCGTAAACAGCCTGCAGTGCCGTATACCTCAACATCATCAATCCCGATGCCGACATTCCAGTTGATATTCGCAACAGCATGCGTGCCACTTTCAAAACGGAGGGAAAACACAGCAGAATCATCAACCGCAGCGTCCAAATGCACCGTTTCAGCGTAGCCTTGTGCCGATGCGATGTCTCCCATCAGATACTGCAGCAGACTGATGCGATGACTACCAATGTCCATCAACACACCGCCACCGCTAATCTCTGGATTTATCCGCCAATTCTTCAAATCTTGACGATTCGGATTGTAGTAGCCTGTGCAGTTGATACGTGCCAGCACGACATCACCGATTGCGCCTTCATCCATCAGCGTTTTCATCTTCACGACATTCGGATAGTGGTTTCGGTAGTAAGCGAGCATCAAGGTAACACCTGCTTCATGGCACGCATCTACCATCTGTTGACACTCTTGGACTGTCATTGCCATCGGTTTTTCACAGAGAACGTGCTTGCCCACTTGTGCGGCAAGGATTGTCTGTTCGCAGTGGAGATATGGCGGCGTTGCGATGTAAACTGCGTTGATTTCGTCATCTGATAGGAGTTGGTGGATATCGGTATAGAAGCGTTTTGCACCGTGTCTTTCGGCAAAGTCTTCTGCTTTCGCTCGATCCCGCCGCATCACTGCGATGAGTTCTGAATCGTCAACGGTGTAAAGCGGTGGTCCGCCCTTATGTTCAGCAACATTGCCGCAACCGAGTATGCCCCATCTGAGTATTGCCATAAAAATGTCCGAAAATAATCTATTTGTTTTGTAGGTGCGGGTCCCTGTGCCCGCACATTGCTTGGCATGTTCCAAATATTGGCGGGGCACAGGGACCCCGCCCTACAGATCTATAAGGTACAGTAATTGCGCGACTATAAACATTGCAAATGTAAATAAAGGAGAATTCCTATGCAAAAAGATCTAACACTTGAGAGAATCTATCCCTTTTTTATTGTTGATAACCTTGCTGAATCAATAGAATTCTACAATCAAAAACTCGGTTTTAAAACAGATTTACTTGTCCCTGAAGACGATCCGTTTTTTGG
>JAGWBU010000106.1 GCA_021295735.1 Candidatus Poribacteria bacterium
GATACAAGAGCCTTTATATTGCAGTTTTTACACTTATTCGGAAGTCCTGACAGGATCAAATTGTCCAAACTATAGTAAACATAGTACTCCTTACGAAATAATCATGATTAAAATTCATACTCTCAAATAAACTCAAAGATTGCCATTGCACCGTCCATGTAGCGAGCAGAACATGTCTACTCGCTACATAAGACTAAGTGGTCTGTTACCCCATAGCAGCAGCAACGATAATACCGAGCGAGACAAGAACACCTGCAACCGCAATGCCTGCAGCGGTGTTGTTCTCTTCAGCAATCTGCCGGTTGAGGTCATACGGCGTTGCCATATCAAACACCTTATACCCGATCATCAAAATGATTAATCCCGCAATGCTAAAGATCGCTACTATAATAATATCTCGTGCGATACCTTTCAAGTCAAAAAGTGGAGCTTCTTCTGCGGCAGCACTATCATCTTGAGCTATAACGGTTGTTGTAAATATAGCGAAGACACATAGTGATACCATCACCAAACAGAATGTTGCTGATACGATTCTTTGCGCTTTCATGTTTCCTCCGATTGGGACACGTAGTCCCATCTAAAAAAAGTTTGTAAGTGTGAAAAGGGTTGCAGATCATTAAAAACGATGTCTTTCGTTTCCATTCTAAAATCTATACAACTTTAGACACTTTACAGAATTTAGGTAATTTATTCAACCTCTTTAATAAGTTGAAACTGCATCTCTGCAGTAATGTGTATCTGTTTTATCAGGATAGCGTCTTTTTCTTGTAGGTAACGCCATCCTGATGTGACCTCTTCAAGGGAATCAACTTGAGGTATGTCAAATGCAGAATCATCTCTATCCCCATCACCTTCTGCAGATTGTGCACGGATGAGAGATGGAATATGTTTATAACCGGTAATCATTGTATGGCTGATTTCATTTTCTGCATAGTTAAGGGTCCACTTTAATTCACCATTACGGGATGTAGTTAGAGATTCGGGGACTGCCCCAGAACTCAAATGGATTGAACCTGCGATTGCGGTCTTAACACCGGGGTCGAGTCCACGAAGTGCATAAACATTGACCATAATATCTTCAGGATTAAGATGCGGGCCTTTGCCTTCAGTGCAAAAACCGTAGAATCCATCAGGATACGTGCCTTTCAATTCACCGTCTGTCCACTGCTGATACATGGCACTTATCGTTATACCTTCAGCCACCTTGCGCCATTTTTCATCTCGTGTATGTTGGTTTAGACGCTGCAAATAATAGGCATACACCAAACCGTTCCACTGCACCGGCACGCCGAGCCAAGAATGGGTGTAGAATGTAGTGCCGAAAACCGGTATGGAAGCGAACAGCATGCCGGGGCGATCAGGAAGATGCCAATGATAAAGAAACGGCAGCCCTGTCTTTGCCCAATATTCTGCTCGCTTCAAATATGATTTATTACCGGTGATTTCATGCGCTTCCACATAGGCACCGATTGCGTGTGCTGCAGCGAGAATATCAGGTTCATACAGTGGACATTCCCACGTCTGCGCACCACGTGGCACCGAAAAACGATCCATGAACGAAAGCGCTTTTTTACCCGATTCAAGTGAGGCGCCGTTACCCGTGATACGGGCATGTTTTAGAAGTTTAAGTGCCTTTGCTGCACATGTGCCAAGAACGACATCACCAGCTTTCCCAAGGTTCTCCGTTTTCTCAGATGTCGGTTGAAAACCCCAGCTGCCATCTTCGGTTTGAGACTCAATTATGGGCTGCACTTCAGCTTCATAGTATCCTAACGCAGCGTCCAAATGTCCATAATAGAAGGGAAACTCTCCGCTTAGTATATGGCATGATCCTCGTGCAGCCAAACCATCAGCACCAACATCAGCAATTGTTTTCTCTGCTATTTCCTTGATCCGTGCCTTAACATCTTCAGATTTCGTCACAAGGTAATCATACCAAAGTAAAGTAGCAAATCCGGGTTCGTTATGAGAAGCCCAATCTACACAGTGTCTGGATTGTCTTGCCTCTTCATCCCAGATAGTATGCATGAAACCGTGCCGTGAGAGCAATACCTCCTCTTCATCATTTCGAGGGGATTCAAGCGGTTTAGGCGTACCGTACGCGGATGTCCAATGCGAAATTGCATCTAAGATAGTGGCATTTCCATCAGCAATAATCTGACAATCAATTGTGATAGGCTGTTTCGGCGTTAGTTGGTAAGCAGTTTCAGCAACAAGCGTATTTTCCTTCACCCACTCTGGCACAGTCGGAACAAAAAGCCCCATCAGATGATTTCTCTCCTGATGATGCCAATTCGGTGAAGCAAACACAGCAGAGACACTTTGTGCCTCACCATCCCAACTTTGCAATGGATTCCAAGTAATGCCGACAACCGATTTCTGCATCTCAACTGCCATTACCGGAACAGTAATCTTATAGGGATGCGGGACCAATCGGTTATTGAGCGGAGGCGCAGCATCACGGACGTTTGAAGAAGGTTCATCATCTTCAAGAAATTCCAAACCGGGGAATAGGGCTGCAGTTTTCTTTTCCCGACTACTCTTGTGTCCAGCGTAAATTTCTGCGCCTCGGAAAGCAAGCAGTTGACGCTCCCCATCAACGGCTAAACGATATATCGCTTTGACGCGTTTTGCATCTTCTGTGAGGATCAACTGTAACTGAATCGTCCACGTGACACCATCCGAATCTTTATGTTCACCTGTCAAGCGGACAATGGATTCTCCAAGGCTATTTCCAGCTAACTGCACATCATTTGGAACAAATTTTAGGTTGTGGACGGTGTCGTTAGAGCGGTAAGTTACCTCAGCAATCATTTTGGAAGTTGCTACCTGCTGATAGGTACTTCCTTTCGATACGAAAATCGCGTAATATTCAAAACCTTCCAAGAATTTTTCCTGTGGTTTCTTATTGGATTTTCGATTCTTCGGTTGTGCTTGTTCTCCACTATGAACAAGCACAATACGGAGATTTTTATTACCAAGCACCACATGTTCGCCATCCATGTAGGTATGGAGTTCCGGAATGACTTGCGTTTCAAGTTTCGGCAGTGCCGGACGCATCTGAACAACGCCTCTCATCCGTTCTTCAAGTTTGAGGGCCCGAGACTTAAGCAAAACCGAAAATTTAAGGTCAGTTTGACGTGGAACACCACGTACGTACCATACAAAAGTTGATGTTTCACCGGGTGCAAGTGTCTTCACATTATGTGAAGGTCTGCCGCGCCTTAACTTAATATCACTGATACTAAGTCGCGTGCCACTATCCTTTCCGACAGGTCCAGCACCAACGTTTTTAATAGTGCATTGGATTTCAAACGCTTCACCTGTGCAAACAACTGCCGCTGTTGTGCCTACACTTACGATTTCTAATTTCGGTTGCGCTGCATAGAGGGTCAAATCAATTGGTTCAATGTCTAATTGATTATAGATTTCAGCCGCAATTTCATGGGCAGGTGTCCAACCATCACGATTGAATTCAAACAGCGCTGTACGATCTTCAGGCAATTTCGCAATCGCAAGTCCACACTGTATTTCTGAAGGCACTCCTTGTGGATTCTTAGCACCTTCTTCCGTTGAAGCAGCTCCTGTCCGAGTGAGTTTGAGAAGTTTCGGTTGCCCCCACAATGCCCATGCAAAACTGCTATTCCCCTCAACATTACATTGCGTGATAAAAACAAGTTCCACCTTTTCGCCAGCATAGCGAGTTAAATTTACACCGTTTTCAGCCCATTGGCACGCTGTTGAAACAGCTTCAAAACATTGTTCGCCAGCAATTTCAACAGAAAATTTCACACCACCGGGCTGCCTTTGCGGGTCATCAAATACAACACCATCTCTTAGACCGATACTAAAATATAAACAGAGGTTTTCGTTTTCTTCAACTGAAGGAAGGGTTAATTCATAGACAATTCGAGCAGAATCGGTCGGTGATGGGTGTTCAAAGAGGGCAGGTTTGGTAACGCCACCCGCTGAATCTGCCATGTTAGCAGATATGTGTTCAGCACCAGAGGACTTGCTCTCCTCAAACATCGCAACGAAATCGAACAATTCCTCGCTCTCACCAAGAGAATAAGGGATTTGCGGTTCGCTTGGAGCGGGTGTCTCATCAACTTCAAGTGACGCTTCTTCCTCTGGTGTTTCTTCAGTTTCAGGTGTCTCGTCTGTTTTGGATGTTTCTTCAGTTTCAGATGTTTCATCTTCGGTCTCAGACATCACTTCAACTTCAGGTGGTGAATCTTCCACTGGTGTATCTTCAGACTCGGATGTCCGATCTGCCTCGGGTATATCTTCAGTTTCAGGCATCATCTCAATTTCTGGAGTTTCTTCAATTTCAGATGTTCCTTGAGGTTCATGTGTTTCTTCTACCTCAGATACTACTTCAACTTCTGATACTTCATCAGTTTCTGGTGTTTCTTCGGGGTGAGGTGTTTCTGTATCTTCTGACGGTGCGTCTGAATCAGATTCCAGTTGTGCATCATTAGAGGTATCCGATTCAGCGTTCTCGTCAACAGGTTCAGGCGAATCAGGATCAGGAGTTTCGTTTTGATGTTCTGACTCCGGTTGTTCTTGATCAACGGCCTCCTCGTCATTTTGTGTTTCTTCGTCCATTTTTCCGATAAGAAAATGTTGGAAAAACGTCAGCATTTTATATCTCCTCTGGTCAATTTAGGGCAGAAATTTGTGTCTATTGTTTTTCTTGCCACTGCTGTTTTTTCTGTTCCATTTCATCGTTGAGAACAAGGTCGGATGACGGTGTTTGATTAGCTTCGTCAATGATCCAATTCTCATCTTCATCTTTTAGCACCGGTTTGCGCTGTCCAACGGGTAGCACACCAAACGGTTTATGCGGCTCTATCTGATACCAATATGCGACAGAGGACGTCTCATTGCTGAGATGGTTGCCGTGTCCGTGCTCAATTGTTACCCGAATCTCTTTCTCAAAACGGATAGGGTTTTCTAAATGAAAAACATAGGATGTCTGGTAACCGTTGGTACTGTTTTCGTGAATAGATGAACCGTTATGTGCGAATGCGTTCTGTTGCATACCCCACGCCTGATTGAGATAATCCTCTGACCCTGTGCCATGTAAGTCTGGCGGCCATTTGTAGCCATCAATCCAAATCATATCATCGCCTTCACCCCACCACGTGCCTTGGAAGTTGCTGACAGAAAGGTTACAGCCGATATAGTGTCCTTTTCCTTCTGCGGATAAAATAAGATAATTGTTATCCCACGCGAGACGTTCAGCATTTATGATATTTGCTTCTGCTGTGTTGACCTTGATTTCATGTCCCCATCCATCACACGGGTTTTCGCGATGGAATTGCGCGTGAAAATAGGCTATATCCTCACCGTGCGGCGATGGATATAGTTCATAGTCAATATAGAAATATTGGCGGTGTGATGTGTCACCTTCGTTGACAAGTTCAACACGAGCAGAACGGTTAAAAGGCATTTGTAAATAACAGTTGAGCGCACACCCTGAATTAAATTGATTGTTGCTGTGCGTAGATGCTGAAAACGGAATGGAATCGTAAGAGTTAACGATTTCATTTCCAAGTCCAAAAAAATCGCCCAATGGACACAAAACACTTGGGTGTTCTTCATCGTCCCAAAACATCCGAATTAGCACGTTCCGATACCCGTTTGGTTGTGTCATCCAGATATGATTAATACATCCCGGTCCTTTGATGTCGGCAAGCACGCGAGTTTCACCGGGCGCAATATTCCATGCATCGTTATTGCGTCCGGTGGTATCCCACGAGGAGGCGCGAAGAGACCGCGCATCTTTCACGCGTGTCAACGATGACAATAATCCATCAATATAACTCATTCAATGTTTCCTTTATTTTCCAAAAATTCACTTTTTTATTTTATCATGAGAACAAAGCGCAGAAACACTTTTTATGATTCCACGATAGCACGCATCTTTTCCAACCCAATCCGCGCAACCTCTGCAGGGTCTTCCTCCCAATAACTCGGATTGAACAGTTCTAACGAGATAACACCCGAATAATCTGCATCTTTCAAAATAGAGATCATCCTTTTTAGATCGAGGATACCATCACCCGGATAAACTCTATCTGCATCTGTTTGTTCTGCACGCGCAGGTTCAGCAGGCGCATCGTTGAAGTGAAACACAGCGATTTTTTCGCCGGGAATACCTTCCATATCCTCTATTTCTCCGCCACCACGATAGATATGGAACGGGTCAAGCACAATCGTGCTATCCGGATGATCAGCAACTTCTATCACTTCCCACGCATGTTTCACCTGATTAACACCATTAACGAAGCCGAGGAATTCCATAGCAGGTTTTACGCCAAATTCTCGTCCGAGTTCAAGCAGTTCGCGATAATTCTCACCGCCTAATTGCAAGTCTGCTACTTCACGCGGTGGACTCGAGATGATATAAGTCGCACCGACAGCGGCGGCTTGTGCCATCCGTTTTTTGGCATCCTCAATTGCTTTTTGATGTTCTGTGCCTGTAGTGTTGAGCCATCCGTGCAAGGCAATGACGGTCGGCACAGAAAGCCCATGATCGTTAAGTGCGCTTTTCACATCAGCAAGTGAACCGCCCTGCTCTTCGTAATCCGATAAATCGTTATTCCACAACTCTATTGCCGTATAACCGGTTTCCCCTGCAATCCGAATTTTATCCATCAAATCGGCAGGACGAATCGTGCTTGTATTTAACCCTAACTGAAATTGTCCCATGCTAACTCCTTATTTGTCCATCAAAGCGCGAATGAATCGCACATCTACGCGAGCGAGATCAACCACACTATCCACGGGTTCACCACCGTATTCACTATGAAAACTAACAGGTCCTGAAAATTCTATCGTCTTTAATGTGTCAAGAGTTGTTTCCCAATCAACAAAACCTTTGCCCATGCGAACGACTTTTCCGCCTCGCATTCCGGGGGAACGCGCGAGGTCTTTGAAGGCAATCACAGCAAGGTGCGATCTGACAATATCAAGTGCCATGTTAATCGGTTCACCAACAATAGACAGGTGTCCCGTGTCAGCAAAAACACCGATATGTTGGGGATCAAACCCTTTTACAAGGTTCATCACCGCGCATGAGTTTAGCCCCATAGAGGTTCCCGAATGATTATGAATACAGGTTCGAGGTCCGTATTTTTCTGAGAGTTTTGCGAACCCGTCAAGTTGAGTGCGAATAAAATCAACCTGAGCCCAATATCCACCATCCTCTGCATGCCAATGCCAATATCCTAATTTGATATTTTCGACACTTGCTTCACCTGCAGCAGCAAAAACGCGGACTGTTTCATCCGTGGAGGGGTCTAAAAAATCTCCAGGGGAAGTAACAAGTGGAATAGACAAACCTGCTTCCGCAAACTGTTTCGCGGCTGCAGGTAATTCTTTCTCCGCATTTTCAGGATTTACCGGATAACCGGGACGAACACAAAGGTCAGCACCTTCAACGCCCACTGCTTTTAATGCAGTGATAATATCTGGAATTTCTAAACCTTCCAGATGTTTTGTGAACATTATAAATTTCATATTTTATTAAATCATATTGTAGGAGCGATCTCCGAATCGCGACCTTTACTTCAAATTGTTGGAGGGTTTTGAAAGCCCGTTATATTTTCTTGTTGGAGGGTTTTGTAAACCCGATATATATTTACCAATCCACAACAGAGCCATCATCAGGATGGTATGACATTGGATTCAGCCAGTCGTGGTCAATTTTATCTTCAAGTGCGTCTTCATCAAGTTCAATCCCTAAACCGGGTCCCGTCGGCAGTTCAACGAACCCATCTTTGAAAACAAATGGATTTTTAAGATACCCTTCACCGAGGGTTGTATGTTCTTGCATCACAAAGTTCGGAATGGAAGCATCTAACTGAATACACGCTGCTAACGAAATAGGACCGAGTGGGTTGTGTGGTGCAATACCACCGTAATATGCCTCTGCCATTCCCGCGATGATCCGCACTTCATTGATACCCCCTGCATGACACAAATCCGGTTGCAGAATGGATGCCGCCTGTTTCTCTAAAATCTCACGGAATCCCCACTTGGTGAAAATCCGCTCACCTGTTGCAATCGGTAAATGTGTGCTGCGCGCAATTTCTGCAAGTGTGTCCACATTTTGACACTGTATCGGTTCTTCAACAAACATCGGTTGATACGGTTCCAACGCCTTAATTAACACCTTTGCTGTCTGCGGACTCACCGCACCGTGAAAATCTATTGCTAAATCAACCTCTGTGCCTGCGGCTTCACGCAGTGCAGCAAAATGCTCGACGGCTCTGTCAATAAAAGCTTTGTTTTCGATGATACGGGCAGGTCTGCCACCTGCAACACCTGTTTTAAATGCCGTGAACCCTTTGTCAATCCATGCTTTAATACCCTCTGGATCGCCACCACCTTTGTACAATCTTATATGATCGCGAGTTGGTCCGCCGAAAAGCTGATATACTGGAACACCGAGCGATTTTCCTGCTAAATCCCATAATGCCTGTTCAACGCCACTCAGCGCACTCGTAAGAATAGGGCCTCCACGGTAAAATGCGTGGCGATACATCGCCTGCCAATGATGTACAACACGTCTTGGGTCTTTACCGATCAGATAAGGCGCAAGTTCATCAACTGCCTGTGCACAAGTTTTCGCGCGTCCTTCTAATATCGGTTCACCGAGACCGACTAATCCTTCATCGGTATGAATTTTTAGAAAGAGCCAGCGCGGCTGCACAAGAAACGTTTCTAATTTCGTTATTTTCATAGGTTCACCTTTATGGCACACTAAGCATGCCTGCAATTTTATCTATGGTACCATCTAATCTATATTTTGTCAATCTATTTTCAGAACTGGTTGTTGACTTTGAATTATCGGTTGTCGGTTTTGATTTTCAGATAATCCTAAAACTTCATTTTTAACCTCAAACCATGCTATACTTTTCCCATCAAATTACACTTCACACAAACACACAAATTACGCCGAATTCAGATAAAACTAAGATTTCCCTCCATTTCTGCTAATTTTATGCAACCTTTGCAACTAAAATCAGAGTCTTTGCATTATGAGATAGCCAATTTTGGAGAAGAGACATGGAAAGCACTGACTTTGAACTGATTAGACGCACGTTATCTGGTGATCAGGACGCTTTTACTGCTCTCGTGCAGAAATACCAAAAACGTGTCCACGCACTTGCATGGCGAAAAACCGGAGATTTCCACGTCGCTGAAGAGATAACACAAGATACCTTCCTGAGAGCTTACAAAAATCTTGGCACGTTGAAGAATCCAAATCTGTTTGCAGGATGGCTCTATGTGATAGCGAATCGCCTTTGCAACACTTGGTTCGAAAAAAGATCGCCTCATATGCAATCGCTGGAAACCGTGCCAACAGTGGAACTTGAGGAACACCTCTATTCCGAATATACGGCAAAACAACGTGAAGAACGTGCATCAGAAAAACGGGTTGATCTTGTCAAACGTCTCCTCCAGAAATTGCCAGAAAGTGAACGGATCGTGATTACACTCCATTACCTCGCTGGAAGTTCGGTTAAAGAGATAAGCCAATTTTTGGGCGTATCATTAAACACGGTGAAAAGCCGTCTCTATCGCGCCCGCCAACGTTTACAGAAGGAGGATCACATGGTACGTGAAACCTTAGGAAGTTTTCAACCTTCAACGAACTTAATGGAAAAAATGATGGAATCAATCGGAATCGGCGTTATCGGTTGTGACGAAATGGGGAGACGACTCGCAACCAACGCACATGCTGTTGAAGGATTAGAGGTTATCTGCGCAAGTGATTCGTGAGAGGAATTGGCAGAAAAACTTGCTGTTGATATCAATGTGGACTACACATTAGATTATCACGAATTACTTGCTGACGAGCGAATTCGTGTCGTCTTAATTACAACGTCGCCAACTATGCGTCTGATAGCGAATGAAGCAGGAAAAACAGGCAAGTACCTTTTCTTCGGTATGGATCAAGGCATTCCTGCGTATGAAATACAACACATGCTCATTGAACATCTACTTCCTACAGAGGCATGGGATGAAGCCTTGGAAATAGCGAATACGTTTTTATACCATATTAACATGATTGTTCTTTCATTTATTTTTTGGATGTGTTATTGTGATCAGATGAAAAATAAAAAACATGGGGTTTCCCCTCACTTTTCAGTAGAAGT
>JAGWBU010000221.1:0-1699 GCA_021295735.1 Candidatus Poribacteria bacterium
TGGCGAAGGAATTAAAGGATATTGGGATGCCCGCCGATGATGCAGAAAAAATTGCCCATTGGGACCCTTACGACCAGAATGCAAGTGCGGATTGGTTTGATCCGGAATGGATGTTTGGTGTCACAGACGGGTTCGATGTGGTGATTGGGAACCCGCCGTATATTAGCCATGATAAAATTCCCAAACAGCTTAAAACCGGAATTAAAGATCGCTATCAATCTTACGAACCCTTTGCAGATGTGTACTGCTATTTCATTGAAAAAGCAATAGGGTTGCAAAATCAGCAAGGAATACTTAGCTTTATTACTTCGAATTCATACTTGAGAGCGGAATATGGTGCCCCAATCCGAAAGCTACTGAAAAATGAAAATATGCTGCTTAGAGTGTTAAATATTGAAGATTCACAGGTTTTCGAGAGTGTGATTGTTAATGTCGCAATAATAGTGTCTCGTAAATCGACAAATCTCACTGATGATTTTTGTATTGTTGTCAATTCGCCGTTTTCAGGTAATAGTTTTGAGGATTTTATAAAAAGCAACGGTTTTCATTATCCTCAAGCGTACTTCAACTCAAGGTCGTGGAATCTCGTAGAACCAAAGTTTGTTGAACTCCAAAAGAAGCTGGAATCATCAGGGAAAACTCTCGAACAGTTGAGGACAAAAATTAGACTTGGCATTGCGACCGGCAGCAATGAAGCCTTTCTGATAGATGAGGATAAGAAACGAGAACTTTGTGAAAGAAACCCTGTCAATGCTGAAATCATAAAACCCATTTTGAGAGGTAGAGATATTTTTCGCTACAGTTACACCTCAGCGGGGCAGTATATTTTGCTAGCTAAAAATGGGGTTAATGTACAAAGAGATTATCCTGATATATACGAACATTTAGAGTCATTCGGGGATAGGTTCAGGAATCGTGGAGCGCAAGGACAACACTGGACGAATCTAAGAGCGTGCTCATTCTATGATGACTTCAAAAAAGAAAAGATTGTGTGGATTGAATTGACGGATTCAGGGCGGTTTGCCCTTTGCAATGAGGAGGTCTATCTACTAAATTCAGCATATTTTTTACTACCTCCGTCAGGTATAGAGTCAAAATTTCTGCTAGGTGTCCTCAATTCAAACACAATTCGCTTTTACTTGGGTCTTATTGCAGAAACAAGTGGGATGGGAACAAGCCGTTGGATTAACAATTATGTGAAAGAATTTCCAATACCGGAGGCTACCTGTGAGCAACAAGCCCTGATTATTGGCCTTGTCAATCAAATCCTTGATATCAAACACACCAACCCAGACGCCGATGTATCCGAACTTGAAGATGAGATTGACCAGATGGTATACTTATTATACGGCCTCACCCCTGAAGAAATCGCTATTGTGGAAGAAGCGGAAACTGTCTGAATCACGGATTAAGAGGATTACGCAGATTGCGCAGATTTTTTAATCCGTGTAATCCCTGAATCCGCGATAATCTGCGATTCTGACAAAGCGTATCGGGGCAGGGATGCCCCTCCCACGTCCAGCGGCGTAGATAGCGCGGCTTTTTTGAATCCGTGTCCTTCCTTGCTTTGGTTCTCCCCCGCCTGCGGGTCTTGGACTCACGGAACGGAGGGAGTTAGAAGGGGTAAAAACGTGCCTCACTGCTTCATAGGTTTGTAGTAGCGCAATTTATTGCGCGTTCAAACGGGCGATGAATCGCC
>JAGWBU010000221.1:1784-3561 GCA_021295735.1 Candidatus Poribacteria bacterium
TTCTGACAGTAAGGGAATTGGAATTGTGGAAGAAGGGTAAACAGGATAAGCATGGCTGCGTCCAAAAATCCTGAGAATCCGAAAATCCAGTAAATCCAGATTCAGACAATGAAGAAATCACCATTGAGTGAGAACAAAAAGTATGGCAGAAAAAGCGTCGCGCCGTGTCAAAACGCTGAATAGTTTTATCAAATGGGCAGCACAATTCAACGACGGCCAATATCTGTTTCGGGGCGTTTCAAACGAGTCCTACGAAATAGAAGCGTCCGCCTATCGCCGTTTGCCAGAAGGGGCGAGAAATAATCCCGCTAGGCTCCTCCGAATCAATCAGGACTTAATAGAAAAAGCGCGGCTGCTGGGGCACGATCAGAAAGATGGGCAGCAACTATCGGATCTGGAATTACTTGCAGAACTGCAGCACTTCGGCGCAGCCACCTGTCTGATAGACTTTACCCGCAACGCACTGGTCGCGCTCTGGTTTGCCTGCCAACAGAGCTCCAAAGGAAAAGCAAACGGTAAAGTCTTCGCTGTACGTATTGATGATTCCGATCGGTTTGAAGTGATTACTCCGAAATTGGTGAAAAAGGAAAATATTGATTACTTTTTTAGAGAGGATGAACGTAAAGGGTATCCGCTCTACCAATGGCAACCTAAATACCAGAATAATCGTATTATCGCCCAGCAATCCGTCTTCATTTTTGGCGGTGCCCAAGTTGAGATAGAGGCCGAATGTGTCGTCCTAAGAAGTGGTAAGCAAGACATGCTGACATCTCTGGATAAAGTATCAGGAATCACTGAAGGCAGTATCTATCCAGACTTTGATGGCTTCGCCCGCCTACACGCCCATAATAAACCTTACGTTGAAGCTGACCCTCAAGTCCGTCTACAACGAGGTATTGAGGTACATCAAAGAGGAGACTTGGAGGATGCTATTGACGACTACGATGAAGTTATCTCGTCACCCAATCCAGAAGGAGATTTAGAATGAGTTCACAAAGCATAACCTCTCACCCTGAGGTTGGCGCGTTACAACCAGATAAACTTACCCTCGCCAGGGCATACTACAGTCGCGGCCTTGCCTACGACGCTAAAGGTGATTATGACCACGCCATCGCAGACTTTACCCAAGCAATACAACTCAAACCCAATGATGCCAATACCTATTACAATCGCGGCCTTGCCTACGACGCTAAAGGCGATTGTAATCGTGCTATTGATGACTATACCAAAGCGATAGAGCTCAAACCCAATAATGCCATTATCTACAACAATCGTGGTCGAGCTTACGGCGAAAAAGGGAATTATGCCCGTGCCATTGAAGACTTTGACAAGGCGATACAACTGAATCCCCATTATGCCTACGCCTATAACAACCGTGGTGCCGCTTACCGCAATGAAGGCAATTATGTGCAAGCCATTGAAGATTGTACTAGAGCGATAGCACTCAAACCGGATTATGCCGATCCTCATGTTAATCGTGGTGCGGCTTACCGGAACAAAGGTGAAGTTGAACGCGCTGTCGCAGACTATACCAAAGCGATAGAACTGGAACCTAATTCTGAAAAAGCCTATTACAATCGTGGAATTGCTTACGGGGAAAAAGGCGATTTTGACCGCGCCATCGTAGACTATACCAAAGCGATAGAACGAAAGCCTAATCTTGTTAAGGCTTATAACAATCGTGGTAATGCTTACAATAAACAAGGCGAGTATGCCCGTGCCATTGAAGATTATAACAGAGCGATACAACGGAAACCTGACCTTGCTGAGTCTTATG
>JAGWBU010000008.1 GCA_021295735.1 Candidatus Poribacteria bacterium
GTGCGGATTTCTACAAAAACTTTACACACCCCCTTCCACACCTAAACTTGCCTATTTCCCTAAAGTGTGCTATAATCCTGACAGAAACAAATACGAAACGAGAATATTATGCAACAACAGGCAATTCAGGGAAAGACTTATACCAATTCAATCGGCATGCAGTTTGTTAGAATTGAACCTGGTACTTTTACGATGGGTTCGGCAACTGCAAATCTTGCAGATGAATTAATAGCTGGTAAAGACTATCTGCGAGATGGTGATTGGGATGAACAACCGGTGCATCAAGTCACACTCAGCACACCGTTTTACATCGGCATTTTTCAGGTAACGAACGCGCAATATGAAGAATTTCAATCTGCTCATAGTAAGTTACGCGGAAAATTAGGCTTTTCACAGGACGATGATGAAGCCGTTGTTTTTGTGGATTGGCACGATGCGACCCGTTTTTGTGAATGGCTATCTGAGAAAGAAGGGTTACCTTATCGGTTACCAACCGAAGCAGAATGGGAATATACCTGCCGCGCAGGCACAACAACACATTTCCATACAGGTGATACCTTACCCGATGAATTTCATAAAAACGTTGGGGAGAGTTGGTATCCGGATATAGGGCGGAGCGAAGGTGCAGAGGAAATCGTACCTTTGCACGTTGGCAAAACATCACCGAATGCATGGGGCGTATACGACATGCATGGGAACGTCGAGGAGTGGTGCCAAGATTGGTATGGACCTTATGAATCAGACCCACAAGTTGATCCGATTGGAAGGACAGAAGGACTTTACCGTGTGACACGAGGGGGAAGCCATTCAACGCTGCTGTGCTATTTGCGTTCAGCAAATCGGATGGGGGCCGTACCTGAAGATAAACACTGGTACATCGGATTTCGCGTTGTTTGTGGGGAGATGCCAGAGACCTCTACGCATTTACCAGCTCCGAAGGCAGCGTTATGGGGGCGTGATGTCAAACAGGTTACGGAACAGCGGAGTGTGCCTACTACTGTGCCGTATTTTGCTGATCCAATACCGTTTGTCCGAATTCCAGAAGATTCTAACGGACCGCTTTTTTCAAGACATAACCACGTGCCTGCGATTGTGGAATGCCCAAACGGAGATATGTTTGCAGCATGGTATTCGTGTGTAACAGAACGAGGACGTGAGTTGACGCTGGCAGCAAGCCGGTTGCGTTTTGGTGAATCGAAATGGGAAGTTGCCGAACCGTTTTGGGGACCGCCTGATCGGAATAATCACGCGACCTCTCTGTGGTGTAATGAGAACGGACGAATTTATCATTTCAACGGTCTTTCCGCAGCAGCGACGTGGGGACCTTTAGCATTGATAATGCGCTACTCTGACGATAACTGCGCAACATGGTCAAAGCCACGCTTTATCTCACCTGAACATCGTCTCCGACACATGCCGATCGCCTCTGTTTTCCGAAGACAGAATGGCTCAATCCTCCTTGCATGTGATGCAGTGACCGGTGGAAACGGCGGTACTGCGATATGGTTAAGCGGCGATGATGGAGAAACGTGGTACGATCCAGGGGCAGGACAACCTATTCCGGAATTTGCAGCAGGAAAAAGCGGAGGGTGGATTGCTGGGATACATGCTGCTGTAGTGGAGTTGTCTGATGGTAGACTCATGGCGTATGGTCGAGGTGATACGATTGATGGTTGTATGCCAAAAAGTGTTTCTGAAGATGGCGGTAAAACTTGGCATTACAGCGCGAGTCCTTTTCCTGTTGTTTCGGGTGGGCAAAGGTGCGTATTTTTGCGACTTCAGGAGGGACCGATTTTTCTTGCATCTTTTACAGGCAGCCGTAAAACACCTGAAATGATGTCAATTGTCGACGCATCTGGAAGCAAACGTTTCGTGACAGGTCTTTTTGGTGCGCTCTCTTATGATGATGGAGAAACTTGGTCTCATATTCGCTTGATTTCAGATGATGGACCTGACCGAGAAATTGAAACAATGGATGGAAGACCCTTTATAATGGGATTAAATAGTGCTGAACCTGGTGGGTATCTCGCTGTATGCCAAGGTCAGAATGGCATTGTCCATCTGATTAGCAGTAAACAACATTATCGGTTTAACTACGCGTGGTTGAAGGAACCACCGCCATCGGAAGTGAGGAAATAAGATGAAACTACCCTTTTTGCACCAAGAGGTAGAGGTTAGCACCGATTTGCGAGAGAGTAATGACATCCTTGACAATCCAGATGCGTTACATGAACGTATTGCAGAAGATGGATATCTATTGATCCGTGGGCTACACGACAAAAAGACAGTGCTTGCTGCACGTCAAGCAATTTTGGAAAAATTGGCAACAAAAAGGATGCTTGCACCCGAAACACCGTTGATGGAGGGTATCTTCAACCCAGATTATCCAGAACCGACATCAACTGGGTCAATGGGAAATAAAGCGTTGACGCAGCTGCCAGCATTTAAAGCAGTTGTTGAAGGACAACCGATAATGGATTTTTTCAAGCATTTTCTCGGTGGTGATGCGCGAACATTTGACTTCAAATGGCTCCGTACCGCTGGTCCTGGATCAGGTTCGCCTATTCATTACGATATTGTCTTTATGGGTAGAGGGACACAAAACCTCTATTCCTGCTGGACCCCTTTTGGCGATGTTTCTTTGGATATGGGGCCGATTGTATTCTGTCTCGGCTCCAACCGATTTGAAAAGGTTCGGGAAACATACGGGCAGGCAGATGTTGATCACGATCTAATTGAGGGACATTTTAGTGATAACCCGCTTGAGATTATCGAGAAATTTGGTGGACACTGGGCAACGACATCGTTTTCGGTTGGAGACGTTATCATTTTCAGCATGTTTCTGATGCATGCTTCGCTCGTCAATACATCTGACAAAATTCGAATTACAGCAGATACCCGTTATCAACTTGCTGCTGAAGCGATTGATGAACGGTGGATTGGGAAAAATCCGAAAGGACATTACGCTTGGAAGCAGAAAGATACCAAAATCGAGTCGTTAGCAGAATCACGGCGTAGATGGGGCGTTTAATGATGGAGTCATACAGATATGAATAATGCTTCACCAGCGCCGCCAAAGAGCAGGAATTCACGGTTTATCCCGTTTTTTCTCATTTTAATGGTTGCTGTTGCGATCGGCTTCGCAATCCGACATTTCAAAGGTAAACCCCACACAACTGAGGAACGAGCGTGGGAGGTATATTTCAGCGAAGTCGGTGCTGTCAACAGTCCTTTTTCGTTGGAGAAACGTCTTGTTGCAAAACTCGGTTCTGCAAAAGAACGGGTTGACGCAGCGCTGTATGATTTGGATTCTAAAACAATAGCGGATGCTTTAATTGACGCGCATGACCGAGGCATAAATGTACGGGTTTTCACTGAGTTCGATAATGTAGATCGGGGGGAAATTGGGCGATTAGAAAAGGCAGGAATTCCTGTGCGTGACGATGAGGGTAATGAAGGTTATATGCATCACAAATTTATCGTGATTGACGAACGATATGTCTGGACAGGCTCGTATAATGCCACCTATAACGGCGCTTATAAGAACAATAATAACGTCATTTGGATTGATTCGGAGCCGCTTGCGTATAACTTCACACAGGAATTTCGGGAGATGTATATCTTAGCAGAAATGGATAGGTCATCGGATCCGCATATTCCATTTCCACATATTACCCTTAACGATGGCACACAAATTTCAACCTATTTTGCGCCAGAAAACGACACGATTTCTCCGCTATTGAAGGAGATTAAATCAGCAAAAAAGTCAATTTATTTTATGGCGTTTTCGTTTACACATGATAAACTTGGGAATGCAATGCGGGATCGATATAAAAAAGGTATTCCGGTGGAAGGCGTGTTTGAAGAAAGGCAAATTGATGAGCATTCGGAATACGAGTCAATGAAGAATGCAGGAATTCCGGTAATTTCGGATGACGGTCCTGGAACTATGCATCACAAAGTGATACTAATTGATGAGGAGACTGTTATTACCGGTTCGTATAACTTTTCTAAAAGAGCTGAGGAGCAAAACAGTGAAAACTTACTGATAATCAAGAGAAACAAAGACATTGCACAAGCATACCTAAAGGAGTTTAACCGATTAAAGTAGCACATAAACACTACCGTTCCCCCAGTTTGATAGTATAGTTTTGCTCGCTCCCATTTCTATGAATTTTTAGGATAACTTCTGTATTTGGTGATGCGGTTCCGACACGTCTACGAAGTTCAGTATAGTTTTTTACAGGCGCGTTATTGAATTCGAGAATTATATCTCTTGGTAAAAGCCCACTTTTGTGGGCAGGACTGTTTTTTACGACACGCGTAACAAAAACACCAAAATTACTTATTTCAATATCAACACCAAGCCAACCCCGTGGTACCTTGCCATGTTTTATGATTTTAGTGGCGACAGATTTAACTGTTTCAATCGGCACGGCAAAAGTAATGTTCTGACTATTCCACATCTGCATCGGTAATTGAAGTGGGTTAAACTCGTTCGGTTCAGTAAGTACAGCGAGAATCATGCCAACGATTTCGCCCGAAGTGTTTACAATTGCGCCACCGCTGTTACCGGGTGAAACAGGTACATTAATTTTGATAAGTTCGGCACAAGGGTGCGCGGGCAAGGTTTCCCGTCCGCTTACAATACCGAACGAGATGATTGGATGTTCGCCCTGCGAACTCCCAATTGTAAAAACCCATGAACCCATGCCAATTTTATCGGAATCTCCTTTTTTTACTTGCATAGGTAATTTGTTATCCGTCTTAAGCACAACAAGATCGGTCAGATCGTCCATCCCGATGATTTTTGCTGGAACTTTTTTGTTATTATTGAAGACAACTTCAATCTTGCTGGGCACCATATCAAAAGTAGTTGTAGCAATGTGTCCTTCCTTATCAAGAATAATGCCAGAACTGATGTTTTCGCTGGGAAATATTTTCCTTATGTCGGGAGGTAATTGTGCCGGTGTATTCTGTGATGCAATAACTTTGACAACAACAGGACGGGCAGTGGTGACAATTTTTTTGAATTCTTTTTCAAGCAGCTGTAACACATTTTCCTGCCCAAAACTTGGTGTTATGACACAGATGAGAAAAATAAACGTACTTATACCAAGTAGTTTGTAAAGAATAGAAAATTTCGCGTTTATTTTTTGATTCTGTTTTAATTTTTCGGGAACCATTTATTTATCCTCACCAAAGTAGTTGTCTGCCTTGTAGATATTCATACCAGAGAACTATAATCCTCCACCGGTTGATGCAGTGGTGTAACTGACGCGCTTTAAGGTATAGTGTTTTTGCGTCGGTTGTGTTGAAATCGCACTTGGGAAATCAGATGTTCCTGAAGCACGTGGTAGAAATTGGTTGTTGATCGATGGCGATCCAGAAGAAAGTCCAGGACGTTGTGTACTTATCTGCTTATTTGATGGCGGGATTTCACTATTGAAAAAATCATCATGGTACAGAAATGTGACAGTAGCAGTAATCAGAAGTAATACCATAATACCACTGAAAGCCCATTTGGGCATGTTGAAAATATGCAGCAACCGCTGCCAATAGGAAAGCGTCCCTCGTTGTTCTTCGGCAAGGCGTTGTTTTAATGTTGGTATAAAATAGGGGGACGGTTCAATCTGCGGCAATTGTTGTGATGCTTTGACAGATTCGCTGAATCGAGCGTACTCACGCTGGCACGTTGTGCACTCTGCAATGTGAGACTCAAAACGTTGTATCATTTGATAATCAAGCGCATCTTCAAGATGTGCAGAAAAGTTTTCTTCAGCTTGTAAGCAGTTCATAATAACTCCATAAATGGTTTTAGTTTGTCTTTAAGCATTAATCGCGCTCTGTTGATACGCGATTTTGTGGTTCCACTTCGTAGTTCAAGTATTTTGCCGATTTCGTCATAACTTAATCCTTGGATGTCCCGCAGGATAAGTGGAAATCGATATTGTTCCGGTAATTCTGCGATCGCTTTTTGGATAGCGTTGCGAAGTTCCTTACGTTCCAGGGCAACTTCAGGTTGAAAAGCGGCATCTGCAGGCGCAGTTGCGATGATGTCAATTTGTTCATCGTTTTCCCTATAAGTATTATCGTTTGTAGCCATATTATCAACCCGAAAACGATTTCGCCGTCCTCTATTCCGAATTTCATTTATACATAACCTTTTTGCAATTAAATACATCCATGTTTTAAATTGAGCACGACCCGGTTTGTAACGATCTGCCGCTTTATACATGCGGATAAACGTCTCCTGTGCCAAGTCTTCAGCATTATCTTTATCGCCGGTAAATCTGGCGATAAAATTGATTAACGACTGCTGATGTCGGCGTGCTAAAAGGTTAAACGCATCCTCATCGCCTTTTTGAAAACGCTGCATCAATTCATCATCTAATTCAAGCATCAGGTGCCTCCGGAAGTGCCTACATACTAATACACACCTAACAATAGATTCGGTTGCAATTTTTGTCTCTAAAAATGTCAGAATTAAGTTTAAGCCCTACGACTTGACCCTTATAAGGTTTTCGTGTATGATTATCTTATCTTTTTCCACAAATGAAATATTGAAACAATTGCAGAATTAAGCAAAGTCGCACAACCTACTGTACTAAACGGTATAGAATTTTACCATATCGCTTTAAGTGTGTCAAATTCAAGTGATAGCGGCTTTATTTTAATGGAGGGTTATATGTTTGATCAGGTTTTAAAAGAGGTTGAGGCACAGTGTAGAGAAGAGAGAATTCCTATGTTAGGACCGGAAAAGGCAAAATTTCTCGCTGACTGCGTTGAGAAGACTAAGCCATCACTAATTGTCGAATGCGGTACTGCTATCGGCTATTCCGGTCTATGGATGTTACGTGTGTTGAAAGCTGCAGGTGCTGGACGTTTAATAACAATTGAGATAGATACTAACCGAGCAAATCAAGCGCGCGCAAATTTTGAAAGTGCAGGTTTGGCTGATCTCGTTGATTCACGCATCGGTGATGCACAGGCGGTGCTCAAAAGCATCCAAGAACCTGTGGATTTTTTGCTCCTTGATAACAATTTTGATAATTATTTCCCATGTTTTCAGGCGATTGAATCGCAGTTGACTAATCCTGCGACTGTATTGGCGGACAACGTTGGAATCGGTGCAGACTCTATGGCGGATTACCTCGAACACGTTCGTGAACACTATGAATCTGAAACACATTGGTTTGACATTAATCTGCCGTGGGTAAAAAAGGATGCTATTGAAGTAAGCATCTATCGCCGTTAATCTGTGTAAGGAGGCCTAATGACATATTATTTTACAAACGTTGCACGGTTACCTGCTCCAGATGATAACGTTGCGATTGCTACACAGAGATTAGATGCGGGAACACAGATTCAGCATAATGGTGAAAAGTTTTCCTTATCTCATACCGTGTTAGAAGGACACCGTTTTGCCATCCAACCGATAATAGGGGGTGATGCACTATTGTCTTGGGGTTTACCTTTCGGTTACGCTTCACGTTCTATTGTTCCTGGCAATTATGTGTGCAATCAGAAAATGATTGATTCACTGTCGATTAGAAATCTAAATTTTGAACTGCCATCGAGTCCCAACTTCTCTGATGTGATAGTGCCTTATGCATTAGATGAAGCAGCGTTTAGACCGGGAAAACAGGTGGAACGCTATTCAGAAAAACGTAATTTTCTCGGTTATCGACGGGCGGGAAACCGTGGCGTTGGAACACGGAACTATATCGTTGTGATGGGAACAACTTCACGGACCTCTGCCTTTGCCAAAAGACTTGCGGACAGATGTTCGGACAGCGTGCAAGGCTATTCTCACATAGACGGAATCGTTTCGGTAACACATACTGAAGGTGGTGAAGAAAAAACACCAAATAACATAGATATATTGTTGCGGACGCTCGCGGGTTTTACGGCACATCCTAATATCGGCGCGATCCTGCTTGTGGATTATGGCACAGAAGCAGTAACCAACGACATGTTGAAGGAATATATGCTGCGCGAGAACTATGAACTGGATGATATCACACATAATTTCTTTCGGATTGAAGGAAATTTTGATGCTAACTTAGTTAAAGGCACCAAGATACTAAATGGGTGGTTAGATACAGTTAATAGTGTTTCACGGACAGAGCAGTCTTTAGAAAATCTCAAAATTGCGTTGCAGTGCGGGGGTTCTGACGCTTTTTCGGGGGTGTCCGGTAATCCGCTCGCTGCTTATGTCGCCAAGGAGGTCATCCGTTATGGTGGATGCGCTAATCTGGCAGAAACTGATGAACTTATCGGCGCGGAGGCATATCTTTTGCAAAACGTTCGTGATTTGCCAACAGCACAGAAATTTCTCAATACTGTTGAAGTATTTAAGGAACGTGTAGGGTGGCATGGACATTCTGCTGAAGGGAATCCATCTGGTGGAAACAATTTTAGAGGTCTCTACAACATCGCCATAAAATCAATTGGTGCAGCAATGAAGCGGAATCCTGATGTTCGCCTTGACTACGTCATCAATTATAGTGAGTTGATGAAGAAACCCGGCTACTATTTCATGGATAGCCCCGGCAACGATTTGGAGAGCATTGCAGGACAAGTGGCTTCTGGATCAAATATGATTTTCTTTGTTACTGGCAACGGATCAATTACCAATTTTCCTTTTGTGCCAACGATTAAGATTGTAACAACAACTGGTCGTTACGAAATGCTTGAGAAGGATATGGATGTTAACGCAGGGGCTTATCTTGATGGTACACCGATGGAGCAGCTTGGTCAAGATATGCTTGATCTCACGGTAGATGTTGCATCAGGTGAACGTTCAGTTGGAGAAAAGGCTGGACATTCACAAGTTTCGCTGTGGCGTGACTGGAAACAGACAGGCCCTACGGATTTAACACCTATGCTTGAAGCATCTGAGGTTAAGTCTGGTCAACCATTACCGATTCCCTCAAAAGAAGCAGCAAGTATTCCTATCGATGCATACACATTTCGTGCTTTCCAAACAGCAGATGGGCGTCGAAGCGATCAACTTGCACTAATTTTGCCGACAAGTCTCTGTTCAGGACAAATTGCACAGATGATTGCGCACCGATGCAACGAACACAAGATTGGAAAAGAACAAGGAATATCCCGTTTTGTGGCACTTGCACATACAGAGGGATGCGGTGTTTCAAGTGGACGTTCCGAAGAGATTTACACCCGCACCATGATCGGACACCTGACGCATCCATCAGTAGCACTCGGTTTGCTTCTGGAACACGGTTGTGAAAAGACACACAATGACCATGTTCGCCATGAAATTCAGCAATTGGGTATTTCGCCTGAAAACTACGGTTGGGCGAGCGTGCAATTGGATGGCGGAATTGATGCTGTGATTGATAAGGTGCAAAATTGGTTTGCACATGAACTTGCTGATAAACCTTCTGTTCCGATTGTTGATGCTGGTTTAGAACACCTTTGCATAGCGGTCACTTCAGTCGGTAAAGTGACAGAGATTGTTTCGCAATCACTGATGCAATTAACAGAGTCAATTGCCAAAGAGGGAGGGACGGTTGTTGTTCCTGCAAATGCTACATTCTTAACGGAATCCTTTTCCTCACCAACTTTGGCTTATGGACAACGTGTTGAAAAGAACGGTTTTCATATCATGGAATCACCTACCGATCAACCGACAGAGACGTTAACAGGCTTAGGTGCGACTGGTTTAGAACTCGCGCTTGCACACATTGTTGGCGCGCCCTTGCAATCGCATGTGATGGTGCCTCTAATTCAGGTATCTACAGATTCTAAGACGCAATCAGCTTATGGTACAGATTTGGATTTAGCATCTATTGAAGTTGATGAAATGTTGGCGCTGATTATGGAGGTGGCTTCGCGGCGGTATACCCCTAAATTGCATAGCAAGGGCAATATAGATTTTCAGTTAACGCGGGGGTTGTTGGGGGTTTCAATGTAAGAGAATACTTACATATTCAGTTTTAAATTCGGCACCTTTTTACGGAGGCGATAAACCGGTGTCAAGTCCTGAATAGGATTTCCCTTAATTCCTAAGTCCCTTAAACTTGTGAGATTTTCAACAGCGTTTATATTTTTAATTTGATTGAAAGAAATCAATAGGCTGCTAAGCTGCGTTAGGTTTTTGAGTGGTGTAATATCGCTAATTTGATTGGAAACAAGCCAGAGTTCGGTGAGTTGTGTCAAGTTTTTGAGTGGTGTAATATCGCTAATTTGGTTAGAAACAAGCCACAAATCGGTAAGCTGTGTCAAGTTTGCAAGTGGTATGATGTCGCTAATTTTCCCGTACGAAAGCGTTAATTCTTTCAGTTGTGTCAACTCTGTAAGTGGTGTAATATCGCTGATCTGACTCTTTGAAATTGATAGGTTAGTCAGTTGTTTCAGGTTCTTTAGCGGTGATATATCGCTGATTTGACAATTTGAGATTGAAAGTTCTGTAAGTTGTGTCAAGTTTTTGATCGGTGTGATGTCGTTGATTTTATCCCCACTGATTTCCAATTTCGTAAGTTTTGTCATCCCCGCAAGTGGTGTTAGGTCGGTGATTTGATTCATGCGGAGATTTAAATCTGTTAGCTGCACTAAATCTGTTAACGGTGTAATGTCTGTAATTTGATTCCTATCAAGTTCTAAACTTGATAAATTTGTTGCTTTTTCAAGACCTGTTAAATCTGTTATACCTGCGTTTGATGCAGACAGTGTCTGTAATTCATCCAAATTCTTTTGTAGGATCGGTTCGCTTGGTGCTAAACCCAACGCTTCTCGGACCGCTCCAGCTAAGTTTTGATCGGATATTTCTACCGGTTGGGGGGAAGAACAGCTGAGGAAGAAAATGAGGATTGGAATTAGTAGGTAGAAATGTTTCATGCGAAGTTATTCTTGATTGAGATAGGATATGCTTGCATTATAGCATTTTGTGAAGGGTTAGACAATTAGTTTACACCACTTCTAATTTCATTAAGAAAATAGGTGGTTCAACAATCTCAACCCCAAATTCAAACATAGCCTGCTTAAGTTCGGCATCATCTATAAGATCTTTGTCAGTTGATACCAAGAATTGGACTCGTCCTGAGACTGCACAATCAAGGAACATGTTATCGGTAGCATCCCGACAGAGTTCAAATGAAGAAGTGATCTCCACAATACTTGCTCGGTCCAGAAGATCAATCAGGTTTGCGACTTCGTCCAATGTATAGCGATATTGTCGGAGCATTTTACGACTTGATAAGACCGTCTGAACTTCATCAATAATAGCGTGCGATAAGACGAGAACGAATCGTCCTGCTTGCCAAAGTGATAAAAGACGGTTAGCAAGATTACCTTTACGAATAAGTGAACGGACGAAAATGTTGGTGTCAAATGTCGCCCGGTAAACGCGCCATCGGTTCTCATTTTCGTTCACGCCTCACCTCAGCGAGTGCTTCCTCAAAATCGCGTATCACTTCTTCCTCTGGCGTGTCGGCAAAAACATCGTGGAAGCGAGTTGTAACTTTATCCCATTCCTTCTGAAACTGTTTACGCTCACTTTCAACTTTAGCACGGAAGTCCGAAGTAAGGCTTTGCCACGCTGCATTTACTGATGATTCACTATTCTGAATATCTGGTGCAAAATATATCTTGTCAGCAAAATCGCTACCTTTGACGACATGTCTAATATGTTCAACAAGTTTTTGATTTTTTAACTTTGAATTGGCAACGTCAGTAACGAAAACTATATAATCATCTTGGTTAAGGTAGTGTTGGATTGCCTTCCTCAGACTGTCATTCACAGGAGCACCCATTCTATGGCACTTACGAAATGCACTTCTTCCTACTGATCGGATTGCCAAGTGTCCAAGCTGCCGTGATCTCAAAAACTCATCCTCCAAAAATTCGACTGCCTTAGTGCTACTGTCCGATCCGACGTTCCAGACTCTTACGCTTATCATACCGGTTCCTCCATCAGGTCTTGTAGCAGTCCACTATCAAAAATAGCACTACCAACTCCGAAATCTATAATCCAACCATCCAAACCTTTTCGGTTACGGCGAATCTCTTCAACGTTGATGACTTCTGTGCCGTGTCCAAGAGGATTGCGCAAGAGTAAAACACCCAGCCAATCTGACAAGTTATTAGAACTAAATGTGTCAAGAAGCTGCGAACTGTGAGTTGTGATGATTACTTGTGTTCGTTCAGCGAGTTGCTCAAGGACATTTGCAATGTCCGTTAGGGCACCAGGGTGAAGGTTTCGTTCAGGTTCTTCAATGGCAATGAGCGAGGGCAATTCAGGTTCGTTTAGCAAGATATAATAGGCAACCAAACGCAATGTGCCATCAGATGCTCTCTTTAAAAGAATCGGTCTCTCATATCCTTCTGAAAGGCACAGTTGACGATCTCCATCAAGTACACAGAAGTCAATTCTGATATTCGTGCATCTTTGGAGAGATTCACTCACCTTGTTGAAACGTTGCCGATCATTCTCGTACCAGTACGAAAGTAGTATAGGTAATGTAGAGCCATCATCATCTAATTTTGGTGATTCGGGGAACGCTTCAGATTCTCCGGATAAAATTTCAGTCAATCTAGTAACACCACCTCGCCTGTATCCTGGTTGAAAATCATAAAACTCCCAACCTTTGATAAACTCAGTTAAGGTCCGGGTAATAGGTTTGTTTCCATAATCGCCAGCAGATTTCAAAGCAAGCTTGTTGGACTTGTAATTAGTTTTGTTGCTGCCATCTTCATCCTGAACCGTACCTTCTCCATTTTCAATAAAGATGGCTTGAACATTTTTTTGATCCTTTACTAATAATTCTTCAGCAACAATAGGATTATCAGATTTGGATGAAATTTCTAGTCTATATTCTGCTGAAGTTGTTTCCACCTTGGTATGCAGTTGAAAAAAAACGTTGTTTTCTTTTCCTGCCCACAGACGATCTTGAATGAATTTAGGCGGTGGGGGATTTTCAGCAATCGTCATCGTGTTTAGAAGATTCAAAGCACTCAAGATATTTGATTTTCCACTTGCATTAGGTCCAACGAGAACAGTAAGTGGCTTGAGCGAAAGTGTAACATTACGCAAACTCAAGAAGTTTTTAATATTAATTTGCTCTAAAAACACTTTTTGTTCCGACATGGGCGTTCACCTCCTATTGCTTTGTTAAAATTATACATCTTCAAGCTGTACTTGTCAATTGCTTTCATAGTGATGGATATACATGCATTGTCATAAACCACATCATCTTCATTTTGGGAGAAATTTACCACACTTGAATCGTTTTCCGCTATGGATCAACGGCTTTGTAGAGGACTATCTGTTCATCGCGAATAGTGTGGAGCAATAGACTTTTGACCGGGTGTCGATTTTCATCAAAACGTGAAATGGTGGATGCACCTTGGTAGTCAGTGACTTTTATCAAGGCATCCCGAATAGCAGTGGGATCAAGCGTTTCTGCGTTTTTATAGTAAAATCCGAAAATATGTGCACACTCCCTGGTAGATGCGGTTTCCTAACCAATGCAGAAGAATCATGCAGAATGCCATGCGCGCATTCTACCAAGCGCATTCTGCCGAACTATGAGACTGAATAAACACCGGTTCGGTGAATCAACGCCAAATACGCCAAATGCCATACGCGCATTTGGCGTTGGTTTGGCGTATTTGGCGGGAAACCGAACCCGCTGAATACCATAGGTGTATTCAGCGTTGATTTGGACGAATGCCATAGGCGCATTTAGCGTTGATTTGTAGTGTGTAAATAATTATGGTTTTTACTATAAAACTAAGGTTAAGATGGACGATATGATAGATTTTGTGTTCATTATTCACTCCTTTTCTGAAAGAGAAAGCTTTCAGAAACAACAAATTTATCGTTTGTTTCTTTTGATCTATAGATAAGTGATAGAGATTCGACCTCAAACTGAATTGGTTTCCACTCATTTTGTAATTGCTGTTGTGCGTCATTGAGAGATTGGTGCTGGAATTGTCCGACTGAGAGATGTGGGTTGAATCCACCAGTAAATCGTGCCGTGTCGTCGTAGTCTGGAAGATATTCAGTAAGTGTGCTATGTAGTTGTACGATTTCGTTTTTGGGTTCGGGCACGAGGAAAAGTGTGCATGATTTCTTGTGGCGAAAAGCATTGAAAGATGCAAGTATTACAGAAAACGGTGTTGTCTGTTGTGCAACTTTTGCAAGTGCTGGGATAATATCTTGAAAATCTTGTTGCGGTGCAAATGGGTAAAGCAGTGTTATGTGCGGCATCCATCGCTCGAAATTGCGGTCATGGACACTACGGATTGTTTGGATAGGCGGCTGTATTGCCTCTGGCGGAATGAGGACAACTGCTGTGGTGTGTGTTTTGGTTGGCATTGGAAAATCGGGTTGGAAACTCCTCCCACAAGAAAATCCATCATAGTATTTACTATGCCTTGGCACTGGCACCGCCATCAACGAGGAGAGAAGTGCCAGTGACCCATTCAGCATCATCTGATGCGAAGAAAATTGCTGCGCGTCCGATGTCTTTAGGTAGACCTAAACGTTGCAAGGGTGTCTTTTCTAACGATTCCTCAATTTGTTCTGGCGTTAGGTAATCCTGAATTGCAGTCTCAATATAGCCGGGACAGATAGCGTTTACAGTTATTCCGAATTCACCAACCTCTAAAGCGGTATCCCGAACCATGTTGACAACAGCAGCTTTCGCGGAGGCGTAGACTGGTCCCGCACCGCCACCGTAGGCATGGACAGAAGCGATTTGGATAATCCGTCCGAATTTCGACTTTTTCAGGTGCGGAATAGCAAGTTTCGTTGTCATAAAAACGCCGCGCAAGTTTACACCAACAACTTTGTCCCAGTCGGCAATAGAAATATCTTGTGATCCACCGGGAATATGAATACCAGCATTATTGACAAGAATATCAAGTCCACCAAAATGTTCAACAGTTTGCTGGATCATCCGGGTGACCTGTGATTCATCGGAAACATCGGTTTTGATAAATATTCCCCGCCCGCCTAATTTCTCTATTTCTTGGACTGTTGGTGTTGTGGCATCCTTCTCGTGATACTTACCTTGCAGTGGAGATTCCTGTTTGTCAGCGATTACAACACTCGCGCCTTCGCGAGCGAATTCAAGGGCGATTCCGCGTCCGATACCGGAACTACCACCTGTTACAATGCTAATACGGTCTTTGAGAAGCATAAAAACTTACCTTTATAATGTAACTGCAGATCTGCCAGTCGTAATATTGTCTGGTTCTTGAATATTGGTGATTTCAGTATAGGCACTCTTCCCCTCTCCATAATAGGATTCAAAAACATGTTGATATACTGCCTTCCATTTTTTCTCAAACATGTCTTGCGTATAGGTTTCTGGCAGTCCTTGATCAAGAATTGTTTGAACAGCCATTTCAGTTTGGGCACACAATTGTTGCTGTTTACGCCAATCTAAAACCAAATTCTCTTGTTTGAGAGTTTCAAGTAATCCCTTCACAGCAGTTTTCACTTCTTCTCGCTGCGGCACAGTCAAGCGGGGTTCAGCTTTAGTTAGAAGATCAAATACCGCTAATTCCTCCTCCGAGAGTTCTTCTGATTCAGCACGTTCTTCCTCTTGATTAAGTTCATTCAGAAAATCAAAAATTTCCTCAAGATGTTGGTCTTCGCTAATATGACCTTCGTTATACTCCGCAATCATCTGTTCAAATTTCTCTTGAAGATCCATGCGACTTTTGTTGAGTTGAATCATCTCTGATAGTTTTCTATTTATCGCTCCCTTGAGTTTTTCAGCTTGAGTGCGTTTGTGTTCAGTGTTGAATTGTTCAGCCAGTTGTTCGAAGTCAATTTGGCTTAAGTCAATTTGTTCTGAGCCATAGGCATTTTGACCAGCACTGATGATGTAACCTTCAGGGGCGATTGAGCGGTCCAGTAATTCTTCTACTGCATTTTCGACTTCGGAGATGTCAACGGGTTCACGGAGATTCTTTATTTTCCGAGCGATAATGTTTAGCAATGAACATATCCCGATGAACTCATTCGCTGCAGTGTCAGGGAGAATTGCTTTGAATAATTTATAGATTTTGTTTGCTTGTTCGAGGTAGTCATTTTTGGTTTGATCGTTGACCAGAATAAGATTTACTGCTTCGTCAATTAATTGGATTTGCTGCAGGCTATCAGTCACCTGGATTCTGGAAAAGTCAATTCCAAGGTTACTACAAAAATCAGAAATTTCTGTAATTGCTTCTCTGAGTTCCTCAATAAGTTCTGACTTATCCGCAATTGGATTACTTCCGTTCCCGTTAGATCCTGTAGCATAAATAGCAAGTGCTTTTTCAAGGTTACGAAAAACGCCTATGTAGTCAACGATTAACCCGTTGACTTTATCTTTAAACACACGATTAGCTCTTGCAATTGTCTGCATTAAGGTATGGTTGCGTTGCGGTTTGTCAAGATAAATTGTTGAACATGAAGGGACATCAAAACCTGTGGTCCACATTGCACAGAGGAAAACAATACGGAAAGGATCATCTGGGTTTTTGAATTTGGTGTCCAAATCCTCACTTTGCATGCGTTGTCGGTGTGGGCTGATGTCAACGCCTCTCCTTCTCAGATCGTCAATTTCGTTTTGTGATTGTGACACCACCACGGCCATATCGGTTTCTTCCATAAACTGAATTAACGCCTCAAGTGGTTCCTCTCTGTCTCTTGCAACACCACTGTTTAATTCTGATCTCAGAGTTTCAAGTTTATGTCTCCAGTACTTCTGTGCTTTACCGTACACCTTAACTGCTGTGGGTTTATCAATAGAGATGACCATCGCCTTCCCCCGATAGCCCCTGCCGATAAAATGTGAAACGATGTCTTCTGCAACTTTTTCTAAACGTTCATCCCGCGTGATGAGATGATATTCGCGTGCAAACTCACGTTCCAGTCTTGCTTCTTGTGCCTCATCCAATTCCGCCTGCTCAAGAATCTGTTCAAGGTCGGTATTTAAATCCTCATTTGTCAATTGCAATCTGGGAACGCGATTTTCATAGTAGAGCGGGACGGTTGCTTTATCCTCTACGGATTGCTTAAAATTGTATACTGACACTTCGTCTCCAAACACTTCACGTGTCTTTTCTTCGCCTACCATTAGAGGCGTACCTGTAAACGCAATATATGCAGCATTCGGGAGCGCGGTACGCATGTTTAACGCCAATGTGTCGTATTGACTACGGTGCGCTTCATCGGTAATCACAATAATGTCTGCACGATCAGAGAGGACTGGATGTGGTTCATTATCTGCTGTCTGAAATTTATGGATAAGCGTGAAAACATAACGGTGATCTTCACTGAGCAGTTGACGGAGGTCTTTGATGTTTTCTGCATGCACCTCCTGCTGTGTTAAGACACCGCTGGCACTCGCGAAGGTTTTGTAAATTTGGTTGTCCAATTCTTTACGGTCTGTTACGACAACGAATGTCCAGTGTCCCCGCATTTTTCTGAGGACTTTCTGTGCAAAGAAGATCATTGAGATACTTTTACCACTTCCTTGTGTATGCCAGAATACACCAAGTTTTCCAAGATTGGATTTGTTTTCCTGCAATGCCTTAATTGCGTTGTTTACGCCCAAGTATTGATGATTTTTTGAGATCAGTTTAATTGTCCCGCCTTGGATCTCCATAAACAGCGTGAAATTTTCAACGATATCTAATAATCGTTTTGGTTCACAGACACCTCGTAGAAGTGTTTCCAGTGAGACTCTCTGCTGTTCATCTTCACTTTCAATCCGTTTCCATTCGGTGAAGTGTTCCCATTCGGCAGTAAAACTCCCGACGCGGCTCTTTGAACCGTTGGATACAATAATTAAGGCGTTGTACCAAAAAAGGTGGGGGATGGTGTCTTTGTAGTCTCGGAGGTTGTCAATGTAGGCTGCGTATAGATTTTCGCCAATCCCCTTGAACTCCATTAAGAGTAAGGGGATCCCGTTGACGAATCCTATCAGGTCTGGACGTCTGGTATACATTTCGCCAGTGATCCAGAATTGTGACGCTGCGAAGAAGTCGTTATTTTCTGGATTCTCCCAGTCAATGACTTTAATTACTGAAACGGTTTCTTCTTGTGTGTTCGGGTCGGGGTCAGTTATTTTAACACCGTCTTTCAGGAGATTGTAGATTTCCCGATTCGCTTCAACAGGGGTCATTACTTTGCGAGATTGCGTTAATTCTTCAATAGCGGAATCAATAACATCTTCAGGTGCATCATGGTTGAGCCGTACTAACGCCGCGCGGAGCCGATCAGTTAGCACAACTTCAGATTTTGCTGCTCTGCCAGTCCGAATTTTGCTGTCGTTCTCAAATTCGTTACCACAGTCCTGCGTTTGCCATCCTATTTCTTTGAGCAGTTCAATTGCGGGTTGTTCTACGAGTTGGTTTTCACTGTAGGGGTTTCGCATGATGAATAGTCTTATATCTAACGATAGGCATCTCGACGGTGTTTGATTCGGTAAATGTTGACACGCCGATGTTGGTCGTCTATTTGATATAGAATTCGGTATATCCCAACGCGTATTCGCCAATCGGTTATATTGATATGTTATCGTGAAAACTGAGCGTAGAAATCTGCAGCTGTTACGATCTGTATATTCTGATAGTTTCCAAGTTTTAACAAATGCGAATCGCCAGTCACAATGTGGGTTGCCGAACCTACAACCGCGCATTCAATAACTTTGTCATCGTCCGGATCCGCATCAACAATCTTGAGGGTGTTGTTAATCGTAACCAGCCGCAGAAAACTGCTGAGGTATTCAATCCTTTTTCTTGTTTGGGTTGACGAGAAATTGAGCTTGGTAGAGAGCTTTTCTGCTAATTCATCTAAAATTTCTATGCAGGTTATGCCTTTAATGCTGCCATGTCGTGCTAATTCAAGACAATGAAAAGGAGTTCCTTTCCAACCAGTAGCGGAAAATAGAATATTTGTATCATAAACAACTACCGGCTGCATTCGCGATCCTCATGGATGAGGTCATTAACAAAATTTTCACGATCCGCCTCGCTCATCTTATCCCAATTCAACTTGCGTGAGTCACACAACTTGCGAAGTTGTGCCTCAGCGTATTCCATAAGTTCTGCTTGATCGGTTTCGACCGCAGCGTCCATCTCTAAAGTATCTTCTAAGTCTTCAAGACGCTGCATGAGCAGTTGGAATTCTTTGATTGTCAGGAGCGCAGCGGTTTTCTCACCTTTGTCATCAACAAGATATTGCGGGTTGATTTTGAGCATTGGTGTCCTCCTCATTGCCTTGTTGATATTATACATTTTCACGGTTGTACTTGTCAATTGCTTTTGGTTTTATACTGCCAAATTTCAGAGTTTTCAGAGTAAAACGCGAAATAGCAGGTAGCGAAAAATGCCTATCCGATTAGTCTGGGAGCGGGATTATCTGGTTTTGAGCAAAATTGCGACTCTGAAATTTTGGTGTTGTCAGCGTCTTGCGCAATGGCAGGTCGTTCGATGAGTTAGTCTTCACTGTAAGGATTCATTTGAAAATTGGTTCAGTTGTTCGAAATTTTAGATTATCTTTTGTTTCAATCTCGGTTATAACTTGCCGAACATCAGTTTGGGTCAAGATGTTTAATTTCCAGAGTGTGCGTAAAATCTGAGCTAAGTTAATACAATCAATACGGTTTGCACCGCAATGGTGCATTACGCGCCGTTCGTTGCTAACCAAAATAGCTTTTAGGCGTTTACAAAGTGCCATAGATTCGCGTTCCCCTGCATCAAGTGTTTGTGGTAAGGAACGCATAAACTTTTGATCTGCACTCGTCGTGCGATGTGTGCGAATTTGACCTTGTGTATTTAGTTCTATAATTTCATGCGCGAAGTGAAACCCTTTTGAGCTCGCGATTTTGATTTCATTTTCGACAGCAGTAGCAATGTTAAGCTGGTCTTGATGAAAAACCGCAAACAAGAGAGATAACCTCTGAATCTTGGCGAAAATTGAAAGAACATCAGTATCAACAAAGACCAAAGTTATTGTTCCTCTGTGCTGATGTTTGATTTGTGCAATTCCCTGATGACCGCAATTCCCGCTTCCAAATTTTCATCTGAATCAACTTCGGCAATTTTAGATATACCTTTCTCCTTTAAAACTGCTTCCAACTCGAAACGGTGGATTCCCGCTAATTCAGCGGCTCTTCCGAGTGTCACTTTACCTTCTTGATATAGCAGGATTGCGGCATCAAGTTGTGACTCAGCTTCAAGAGATTTCCGTAGTTGATCGCGTTCCACTTTAGGCAATTTTTGAATTAATGGCAGCAGTTTTTCAAGAGTTATCGGTTCAGAAATTTGGATCATCCAATTGTACTCCTTTCAGATTATATCTCAATTTAATTGCCTTGTTGATATTATACATTTTCACGTTTGTACTTGTCAATTGCTTTCAGAGTGGCGAACTAAATTATGCTGTCTCTGTCAATATCAAGGTCGGATACGTCTATTTCGCCAGAGATGCGTTTGGGGAGGAGAATTAAGTGGTTGGTAGAGGTGTCATACGGATTCAGGTTTTCATCTGCTAATAGACGCACGTGTTACCTTTTGATATTCGTGACACGCCTCAATGTCTTCCTGTGTGATGCGGGGATAATTCTCAATAATTTCTTCCTCTTTCCACCCCTGTTTTAGAAGGCCAAGTATAAACGTTACAGATAAACGTGTGCCTTTGATAACCGGTTTTCCATCAAGGATCTTTTTATCGGAGTGCAAGCGTTCTGTTAACGCATACGGGATGTGCGTTCCGCCTTTATTTGGTTGGACATCATCAGTATCAATATCAAGGTCGGATACGTCTATTTCGCCAGAGATGAGTTTAGGGAGGAGGAGGTCGCGGGTTTGTCGGAGGTTGGCGTTTTTTATAGTTAGCGTAGCTAATTCCGATGAGATTGGTCCAACAGTTTTCTCAAACTTTGCAACAATTGCGCTTGTGGGTTTCAGGAGTTGAATACCTAAAAGATCTGCCTTCGTGATTGCATTGAAAATTGTTCCGCTGCCCATTGTATCTTCCTCTTGAAATCTGTCTTTCAATTGGTGAAGTATAAAATGTTGATTATTACTTTTGCTTCGTATTGCAGAAAGCCCACGACCAATTACGATCCTTTTGTTTGCAATGTTGATTCGTCCAACAGGAGCACGAACACTAAATAATATATCATCTGTCTCGGCAATGCGCTTTTGAACAGTGCAATAGACTCTATCTGTTGGAAATCGTGATCCAAAGTCTGTAACTCCTTGATGAAACGGTAATCCTTCGCCTGTCTCATTGTAAAACTCTGATTTTGGTGATAGACCCATTAAAATATTACACATCTCACCAAGCTGCTTAACCTCCCAACCCTGCGGTATCGGTCTCAACTCTGATTGGACCATCGGGACGTTCTCATGTCCCGGAAATCGGTAGTGGACGAACCATTCTCGGTAGAGGGTTTGTGCCATGTCTTCAAGGATTTTGATGCGGCGGGTGTTGTTTTCTATGAGGTCGTCGTAGGTGCTGAGGATAGCGGCGATTTTACGCTGGGTTGGGAGGGGAAGAAATGGAATGGAAATATCTTCAACCGATGACAAAGCAGCACGTTGACGGCCTGAAGCACCGCTCATGCTCTTCACAGCAGGGTCTCGAATTATTGGACTGAGAGCCAAATATAAAATATAAGTTGAGTCTGATATATTGGGTTTACCACGAAAAATGAAAAACTCAGTTGATCCAAAACAGGGTTGATTACCCGTGTGTTTGAATTGAACGATCTTTCCGTTTTCTAAACAAGGCGTAATGCGAGCAAACAGGATGTCACCAGATTGAAATCGAGAACCGCCTCCTTTGTAAACGCGTTCTTCTTGAGGAAAAACAAACGCGTTACCTGGATTGATGTCAGCCATTTCAATGTATGGATGCTCTTTTCCCTTTTCTAATTGGACACGTGGATTAACTTCAACAAAATCACCAAAACGAATTGTGTTATTCATACTGTTATGTGTTTTCTATTCATTTTTAATCACAGATTTGGATTATGAGAGGATAGATCACGAAGTCGCAACGACTCGTAGGTGTCCGCCTTCTTCGTTTGAAGGCTTAATATGAATTTCAACGTCTCGGTTTAGTCTTTTCAGAATCGTAAGCAGACGTTCTACAGTAAAATCTTCAAAATTCATCTTCTTCAGACGTTTCACATCATTCGGATCAAGTCCGAAGCGTGTCGACGCTTTTGCTGGTGTCAGTTTCAGTTCTTTAAGAATGCAGTGGATTGCATAGGCGAGATTTACCCTTAACAACTCACGTTCCGCTTCTTCCTCAGAGAAACCGATGTCTAAAAACACATTGCCTGAACTTTCTTCAATCTTAATTTCTTCACTCATTTTCAGCCTTCATTTCCGTATTCTACCTCAATAATATTATACCGTATTCTCTAAAATCTTCGCAACATTCTCTGCGATGCGTTCTTCCATCTGGTGTGCCTCTGCGTTTAGAATTTCTAATTCCTCGTTCAGTTCTCCGAACCGTTGCGAAAAGTCAAAATCCTCAGTTTCTTGTGTTGCTACACCGACATACCGTCCGGGGTTTAAGCTCCATCCTTGTGCTTCAATTTCTTCTACTGTAGCAACCTTACACAGACCGGGGACATCAACGTATTTCTCATCGGGGAATTTGTTTTTGAGGTATTCCTCGCTATCGTGTCTATTTTCAGGGGTTTCGTATCGGTAAAGGCGCGCTATGTTTGCCAAGAATTCCAGTTGCATAGGTGTGAATTCACGATGTGCCCGACTGACTTGATGATAAAGATGGCGCGCATCAATGAATAGGACTGTATTGTGTCTGTCGGTGTCCTGTTTGGATTTGTCAAAGAACCAGAGGGTACACGGCAGCGTTACAGTGTAGAAGAAATTTGAGGCAATGCTTATCATCACATCAACAACACGAGATTCAATAATCTGTTTGCGTATTTCTAATTCCGAAGCGCGCGCGTCTGCAGCGGAGTTTGCCATTACAAAACCCGCTTTACCTGTATCATTTAATGAGCTTAGAAACAACTGTATCCAAATATAATTAGCATTATCTACGCGCGGCATGCCGAAGGGAAATCGTGGATCATCTTTTATCCGTTCCATGTCTACTCTGTCCACATTAAAAGGTGGATTCGCCATCACAAAATCAAATTTACCTAAGGACTTATGCGGATCTTCATAATAACTATTGGCTTGCCTGATGTCCCCTTCATGTCCATGCACGGCAAGGTTCATCTTGCAGAGTCTGATAGTCTCATTCACCCGTTCAACACCATGAATGCTAATATGTCCCTGATTACCGTTTTGTGTGTGATTCCGAATGAACTCCTCACTTTGAACGAACATGCCACCGGATCCACACGCGGGGTCAAGGATACGTCCGTGAAATGGTTGGAGTATTTCAACGATCAGTTTTACAAGTGATGTCGGCGTGAAGAACTCACCGCCTTTTTGCCCCTCACTCATAGCAAAATTACCGAGAAAGTATTCGTAGACTTTACCGAAGGCATCGCCTTCAATGTCCATCGAAATTTGTTCCATGATGCGTAGGAGTTCTATGAGGGTACTCTTTTCAAGGCGATTGTAGTTTTTGGGCAAAACGCCTTCGACCTGTTTGTTCTCATCTTCAATAGCTTTCATCGCATTGGAGATAGCTTGTCCAATGTTGTCACTTTCCGGTAAATTCAGCAAATGGTCGAAACGTGCAGTTTCTGGTAAATAAAAAGCACCTCTTGCTTGGAATTGTGTTCTTTCATCAATTCGTATCCGCGTTCCAGATGATGTTTCAAAGTTAAGTTCTTTTTGTACTTGTTTGAATTTATAGTCGGCGTATTTTAAAAAGATAAGTCCTAAGACTGGCGTAGAGTATTCAGAACCTTTGAGACTTGAATTGGCTCTTAATTCATCCGCAGCACTCCATAGTTTGTTTTCGATTTGAGTCAAGTTAGTATTCATAGTTTATTATATTCCTTTGCATTTACAGCATCATTAGAAGAATGAACGACCAAGCGAATTTCCGCTACCAAATGCATTATATGGCACACCAGCAGGTAAGGTATGGAGTCCCCATGTGTCGGTAGTCGCGTCGTAACCGACGCCCATTGAAACTGCTGGTTCACCTATCAAGTTAACCTGAAATGTGAAATCTTGTCGGACGTTATCAAACGGAGGATCGCGTTTAATACCGACCCGACTCCATGAAATTCGCAAGTTCCAATCGTGTAAATTGCGGTTAATACTAACCCGTTGTGAGTAAAATTGCCCTTCAATCGGATAATAGATGAGGCTAAAGTCAAACTCAAGGTCTTTATTGAAACGATATCTACCATTAGCAGTAATTGAACGGGATGCACGTATAGAGGTATGTCGTTTACTGAAAGAATTTCCGACACTTACATACCATTGTTGTCGTGTGTATCTGACATTGGTGCGTACTCCGACCATCTTGAATTGTTTACCATCATCAGGATGCGGATTTGGGTCATGCGTAAAACGAACAGTCATATTTAGATTTCGACTTGGTAACGGAACAATCGTAAAATCACTTTCAATCGGTTCATATTTACGTCTATATAGCGATTCAAATTCTGTAAAATCAGCAGTAAGGCGGGTATCAAAGTAGAAGATGCGATGAGCAGACTGGCTGCGCCGGGTTTTAATTTCAATGTTCGTATTAAAGTTATAAGTTATTCTTTTTCGCTCATAGAAATAGGTGCTGGGACCAAATGGATAGAGATTGTTATTTTCATCAATAGGGGGTTGATAATCAAAAGTAAGCGAGGATTGCAGTTCATGACGTAATTTTCGGACACCTGGTATGAATCTGGTATTGTAGATTCGGAAGAGCGTATTGGTAGCTTGCGCTCTCACACTGTAAACTCCACGTATAATGTTTCTATTTTTGTCTTGGTCTTTGGCGTGCCAGATAGCGTTTGTGTTTAAACTTGCATTTAATTTCAACTCGCGTAAAGGGGTAATAAATACGTTTGCTTGCTTGCGTAGGTCAAACCCTAAGTCAAGAGTCTGAAGAAAAACGTTATTTTCTTCACCGTGTTTACTTCGATAGGTTTGTCTATAGAAGTTTCCGAACTCAATATCCATATCGAAGCTGGTATCTTCAAGTGTTGGAAAAGCGAGAAGTGAGAGGAAAGGCTTATCGGATTTTACTTTTTCGGCTACGAATACCATGCCATCGTTGATTGTTTCAAAGACTGGGAGTCTGCTAAACCGCATTCGTGAAAAGTTAAGCGTAAATTGCGGCAGTTTTTGGAGCGCAGTCGTCCCTTGACCTGAAAAATCTTGAACGTGTCGTACTTCAAGCCTACTGGTAATATCACCGATGGTTTCTCGTGAATATGTTAGATTTCCATCTTCGTCAACGTCTTTTTCACTCGCTGCAGACAGGGCAGAGCCATACGTAATTATTCCAAAAGAATTAAGTGTGGATTCATTTTGGAGCTTTAAATCCTTTTTGTAGGTATGAGCGCGCCACTCAGTTCGTCCAACAAAACTCAGTGGGCGTCGTCCTGCCTGTCGACTATCCCAAGGTGTATAGAAGGATTGCCTGTGTCCCCACCGCATATTCCAACGTCTACCGATTCGAGATGCGTCCTGTCTGCTAAAGGAGTATTCATCTGCACCGTAAAAATAAAAATCACCGCGATAGGTGCGTTTCTTATCAACCTTAATAAGACGAAATGATTTTTTTGTGTTAATTACGCGGCTATATTCTCCAGCATATAGATTTTGTGCTTCTGATGCGACCTGCCGCGGATCTTCCCACCGTCCGCGATATCCGTGTTTTTTGTAGACTTCAAACTCTTCCTCTTCTTCATCCGTAGTATTTTCCTGTTCAGTGGTTTCATCTTCAACTGTTTCTACTTGAGTAGAGGTTTTACTTCCATCATTTTCGTTTTCTATAGGTGGCGGCATACTTTCTGCATCACTGGTATCTTTAGTTTTATCGGAAGTGGTTGTTTTTCCGTCTTTGCTGGGTGTTGCTAATACCTCTGCTTCAAAAGTTTTCCATTCCGATTCAAACTGTTCGGCGAGTTCCTCAAATGTAGGTGTTTTCTCTTTTTTGACTAATTGGAAGATGTAAAGACCTTCCGGTGAAAAAACAGGGCGGCGTTCGGTAATATCCCCAGCTTTTTCCAAACGTCGGACAGAATATCGCCACCCAGAATCCATCTCGTTAAGGGGTAGTCCATTACCTTCATTAATTTCAGACAATTTTGCCTCAGTAAATTCAGCGGCAAGTTGTTCAAATGTTTCGCCAGCGAGTGCGCGTTCGTGAATTTTTTCAGCGGTTTCACGAACTTCATCTTGTGTTTGTGTGCTTGCAGTTATGGCAATATCAATACGGCGGAGTTTGATCTCACGTTCACCATAGATGTCAAGCACACGCTCAGCTTTGAGAACATGGAAAGCAGATTCAGTTTTTAAAACGCTGCTAATTTCACCTTCCTTAAGAGCAAACGCTGCTTCTTCCATGATCGGATCAAGTATCGGTTTCCCTTCTTCATCTGTCTCGCCTCGTGCAAGGTATCCCATATCGCCACCATCGTAACGCGTCTCTGAGTGGTTAGATTCATTTTGAGCGAGTTGTGAAAAGTCGGCATTTTCATCATTGAGTTGCTTGAGGATACTTTCGGCTTTTTCTTTTGCCCGGTTAGTATCTTCGTCATTGATTTTATATTCCAGAAAGAGTTGTTTTAGCCAATATCTATCGTAATCCCCTTCAAGCCGATCATATATCTCTTTCGCTTTTTCTTGCAGTTTTGTACGTTGGGCAGGCGTAGCATTAGGTGGCAGTGGAATATGAATTTCGCGAAACTGCGTATCACTAAAGCGGTATTTTCCCTCAAATCCGAATCCTTGACCCCTTCGTGCGCTCCTGTCATATATTAACGCCCCGTCGTACCGTCTTTTACGTGCTATAGGTAAGATGATACCAATGTTAGGGCCTTGGTAGCTATCTGTGCCAACCCTGACAATAATTTTTGCTACCTTGCCTTTACGTAAATCGCGCCGAATGGCGGGAAAATAGAAAAGAGGAACACCACCGATATGCAAAACAATGTTTTTTGCAATCATTTCTTCATTCATTCGGACAATCACTTCAGAGACGCTAAAATGGTAGTGGGGATATTTCAGGGAGCAGGTCGTTAGTGTCCCACCGCGGATATAAGATCTTTTGTCCTCTATTTTGAAAATTTCACTTCCACCGAAGTACCACGGATCGCTAAACGTATAGCCGTTTCGAGCAATTCCTTTTTTGGTTTCAAGGTTAAAAACAAGTTCATCAGAATAAGTCTCCTCATTACCTACTTTAAGATACACGTTCCCCGAAGCACGCATTAAATTATCATTGAAATCTGCCCACACGTGGTCTGCTCGCAACACGACATCTTCATATTTGATGAGGGCATCTCCATGAATTTGAACAAAGTTATCTTGTAAAATGACTTTCTTTCCATCTCCGATGACTGTGTCTGGCGCAGGAGTCATCGTTTCAGGATTTAGGACTTCTTTTATGGAATTGGAAGTTTTATTCGCATCCTGGGTATTAGTTTCTTCCAAAACTTCCGGTGCTGAGGTCTCTGGAACTTGCGCACTGCTCCACTGTAGCGGGGAAAATAGACAAGTAAAAAGAACGATTGCCAACTGTATGACACGTAGAAATCCGTTAATGGGGTGTTTTTTCTCGATTATTGTGTGGGCCATTGAAAGTTTCTGCAGCAACATTACTATGGGTTGAGTAATTTTATTATAGGAAAGCTTGTAATTGTCTATATGCTGCGGTAGGCGCGGTTTCAAACCGCGCCTACGAGAAGGTGTCCACATATTTTTGGATTTGGCTATGATAGGTAAAATATCTTCGTTCTTCTTCACAAGTCTTTGTTCAAACGAATCACATGTTATTTGTCTTTAGCATCAGGTGTTGGCACCGCGTCCTGTTTGATTTTGATATAGGCGTTTTCAAGGAGCGAGTCCGTATAAGCAGCATATTCTTTTTCAAAAAGTTGCTGACGTAGAATACCGATAATTTGCTGCTTCTCTTGCTGAGTCAACTCAGGCGTTTTGCGATCATCAACTTTGTAAATATAAAGACCAACTTCGGTTTCAAGCGGCTTGCTATATTTTCCAACCTCAAGAGATTGGACGGCTTCCCGAATTTTTGGATTTAACTCAGTTAGGGTATGAACCCCAAAGTCGCCACCTTTTTCGCGAGTTTCCATATCATCAGAATGTTCTTTAGCAATGGCAATGAAATTTTCCCCTGCTTCCAATTTTTGTGTAATTTCCGTCGCTCGTTCACGCGCAGCCTGTAAAGTCTCCTCGCTGAATAGGAATGGAACAGTCAAATGTCGAAACGAAATTTTCTCATCAGTTCGAGTTTCAACTATGAAAACATGGATGCCATCAGACGTTTCAGTTGCTTCGCTGACTTCCCCTGCTTTGAGTTTGGCGAGGACAGTCAAGAACGCATCGGGAAGTGAAAGTATTTCAGATGGAGTAGTCTCAACAAGAGACCCTGCTTCAGCATTTAAATTATGTTTTGAGGCGATGCGGCGCGCTATACCTTCAAATTGTGTTTTATCTGATTGTATTTCTTTAAGTGCTTGAGTCACTTCGTCAGATGCAATTTTTCGGTCAACTTCTGTTGGTTTAAAAGCAATGAATATATGTCGCAAACTAACTCTATCAGCTTTAGTTGGAAGTTGGTCTCGGTTTTCTTCAAAAAATTTTTGAATATCACTATCGCGCACTTGGAGCCTTGGTAAGATTCTCCCCATAACCAGTTTTTCTGTCATCAGATTCCGTTGAATTTGTTCACGAAATGCTATAACGGTGAGTCCGTCTTGGTTAAGCAGTCGTTTAAACTCATCGTCTGTTGCAATCTGGTACTTCGTTTTAAAATTTTGGATATATTCCTCAATCTCAGCATCAGGAACTTGGATTTTCAGCGTTAGGGCAGCTTCCACCAATAACTTTTGCCGAATAAGTCTGTCGAGTGTTTGAGCACGCTCCTTTTCAGCTTCTTTAAGTGCTTCAGTTTCGGTGTATCGGTGAATTTGCTGGAGTTCAAATGCATATTGCTTAACCAAGGTGTCAAGTTGTCGTTTGGTGATAACATCATCGTTAACATAGGCGATTATTTCATCAAATATCTTCGCGATAGTAGGTGTAACGCCGCTGTAGATGAGAAGCACAATTAGCAGCACAATAACAACTGTTTTGGGTTTCATAAAGTGCCTCCAATTTTGAGAGTCTATAAAAGTAAGACGGGCGGTTAGTGTGGTGCCGCCCGTACTATCTGACATCACTTCGTTGAGAATCTATTCCTCAGGTGATGTCTGTTCGGATGGATTCTCAGATTCCTCTTCAGGAGGTTTATCCTCCGGAATGCGGTCAATAAAGGTTTTTACTTCGGCACGTTCCCGGAGTTGCGAGATCCACGCATTCATCAGGGCATCCCGACGTTCTCGTTCAACTTTTCTTATTACGTTTTTACGCACATCCTCTTCACTAAAGGGTCTCTGATGTGCATCCCTCCCATCTTCTTTACGGAACATCATATAGTATTTTTCACCTTGCACTTCAACTTCAATGACTGATGGATGGAGTGAACCAACTTCTGCACTGAAGGCAGCATCCATAAACGGTTCTGTTCCCGGCGGATAAGAGTTTTTGCTAATATAGTCAGTGTCACCAGGGGATGCAGGATTAGCACCAGGCCCCACCAATTCACCTCTATCAGACAGCTCTTGCGCGACAACTGCAATGTCTTTACCTGCTTTGATTTCAGCAAAAACTTCATCGGCGCGTTCTTTATCCAGAAGCGTGAGGCACAATAATCGGACTTGTTCCGGACGGACGTAATCCTCTTTATGCGTATCATAATATGCCTGATAATCATCTTCTGACAAGATAAGTTTGCTGTCAACTTCGCGTTCCGTGATCCTATCAATCATTAAATCGTGAAGATAATCCTTGACCTTTTTGAGAATTTCCTGATCTTCGTTGAGTTTCCGGTCTTTGGCAAGACAAAGGATTAAACGGCTTTCAGCCATGAGGGTCATGTATTCTTCAAGCCCCTCTTTGTCTTGATATTGACGTTGTTTGTATTCAGGAAGTTCGCTGATTTCCTGCATCATTTCTTCAAGTGTGATTCGCTGTTTCCCGTCCCACTCAAATTCAGCGATGACAGTTCCATCTGCACCAATTGCTTTGTCGCCACAACTATATAAGAACGGAAGTGCGGCAAGAATAGGGAGTAATAAGATGAAGCGGATATAAGTATATTTTTTCATTAATGCTACCTCCTTTAAGGTAATGCTACGGAACTACTCCTCAGACGTATCGGATTTCTCTTCCGCTGTTTCTGGCTGGACCAGAGCAGGAATGTTCTCAGGGTAAGTTTTTAGTTTCGCTACCAGAGAGATTTCTTCAACCCATTCAAGAATGCGGGCGCGTTTCTTCTCTCGTTGAACTTTCCGTTCAATGTCGGATTTGACTTCCTCAAATTCCTTTTGGCGTTCTGGTTGATGTTCCTCTTTACGGAAAATGAGGTAATATGTTGTATCATTGACATCCGTTTCAAAAACGGAATCGGTCATATCTCCGATTTCCATTTCAAAAACTTCCTCAATAAATTCAGACCAACTCTGCGGTGCACTTTTGCCAAAGAAGAATGTATTACCAGGATCCTCTTCACTTGCACTGCCAGGGCCATTCGCCAATTTCTTTTCCTCAAAAAGTTTCTTTGCCATCTCAACGATGTCTGTTCCAGCTTTAATCTGATCCAAAGTTTCATTAGCTAAGTCTTCATCATCAAGAGTAATGCAGGTGGCGCGCACTTTTGCTTCTTCAATGTATTCACTTTTGTGTTCATCATAGAATGCCATGAGGTCATCATCAGTATAAGTCGCCTTAGCATCAACTTCCGCTTCAGTGAGCTTTTCTACCATGAGTTGATGGGTATAATCATCTAATTTTTGGAGATGTTCGAGGAGTTTATCAAAGCCAGCATCTGTAGCTTGAAGCAGTTTGAGTCTTTCATCGATATAATCCTCTAAGTATTCTGCTTTCCCCGCTTTAGTAGCATAATTTCGCTGGCGGTAGGTTGGCAATTCAGCAATAGCTGCTTCCAATTCAGCAAGAGAAATTTGGTGAAGTTCACCACCCCACTTGTACTCTGCTATAATGATTTGGCTATTGTCAACCTGTTCTTCAGCAGATTTGTGGTTGTCGGAGCGGACAAGAGACCAAGTGAGCAGACAGGTTGCAACAACTGCTGCCACAACAATAATAGATTTTTTCACTTTGGAATTCTCCTTTCAATTTTGCTGAGGTGTTATTATACCTCACGCATATAAAATAGTTCAATCAGATACAACAAATATATTTAAAATTCGTTGCAATTCGGTTAATAACTTCTTTCCAGTTAAATTTTCTATACCAACCATCAGTTGTGCTGGTGGGCGTAATTCAAGTTGTGGGTTTTTATGAACTGCCTCAACGAACTGGGTCACATCTATTCGGGGGTTGTGTTCATCAAAGGTCACTTTAATCCGATTACCTCCCGCGACAATGGCTGTAATACCGAGTTTTTGACAGAGTTGTTTGATACTTGAGATTTCAAGCAACATCTCAACAGGTTCTGGTATATCTCCATATCTGTCTTTAAGTTCGTTGGTGAGTTCATGTTTATCTGTATCAGTTTTTAGAGCAGAAATTTTCTTGTAGATAGAAATTTTTTGTCGACTGTCAGGAATATAGTCGTCAGGAAGAAATGCTTCAATAGGTAAATTGATACTGATTTCAATTTCTTCTTCAACTTTTTCACCTTTTAATTTTCGGACAGCCTCATCAAGCAGCTTACAGTAGAGTTCATAACCAACATTTGTGATATGTCCATGTTGTTGTGCACCGAGGATGTTCCCTGCCCCTCTTATCTCTAAATCTCTCAAAGCGATTTTAAAACCGGAGCCGAGGTCCGTAAACTCTTCTATGACACGGAGCCGTTTCTGTGCACCTTCAGTAATCGGTTTATCTTGTGGATAAAAAAGATAGCCATAAGCCTGTTCATCGGCACGTCCAACTCGACCGCGGAGTTGATATAACTGTGCTAATCCGAAAGCGTCCGCCCGATTTATCATGATGGTATTAACATTAGGAATGTCTAATCCGGACTCAATAATCATAGTACAAACGAGGATATCATGTTTGTGGCGGACAAACTCTAACATAACACTTTCTAACTCACGTTCCGGCATTTGCCCGTGAGCAATAGCGACACGTGCATGTGGAACGAGTTCTTGAATGGTTTTGGCAATAATAGCGATATTCTGGACACGGTTGTGGACAAAAAATACCTGTCCGTTTCTTGTTAATTCATTCGTTATTGCGTCTCGGATAACCTTAGAATTGTAAGGCAGGACATGCGTTTGAATTGGCAATCTATTGGCTGGTGGCGTGTTGATGATACTGAAATCTCTTATGCCGACAAGAGACATGTGCAAAGTACGTGGAATCGGTGTAGCCGTAAGTGTGAGAACATCTACAGTCTCTTTATACTGCTTGATTTTTTCTTTGTGTTTCACGCCGAAGCGATGTTCTTCGTCAACGATGAGTAGTCCAAGGTTGTCAAAAGAGACAGTATCGGAAAGTAAGGAATGAGTGCCGATGACGATATCGACGGTCCCTTTTGCAAGTTTTTCTTTAACCGATTTTATCTCCTTTTGGCTGCGAAAACGGTTTAACATTTCAACATGAATAGGAAACGGTTTGAAACGTTTTTCAAAGGTGTCGTAGTGTTGCAAAGCAAGAATAGTTGTCGGGACAAGCAGTGCAACCTGTTTTTCTGCCATTACTGCTTTGAAAGCGGCGCGTAATGCTACTTCTGTCTTACCGTATCCAACATCCCCACAGATAAGCCGATCCATTGGTCTTTCAGTCTCCATGTCGGCTTTAACATCTTCAATGGCTTGAAGTTGGTCATCTGTTTCTTGGAAAGGAAAAAGTGCTTCAAATTCGCCTTCCCACGGCACTTCTGTCGGAAAACTATAACCTCTGTTAGCTTGACGAGCAGCGTATAGTTTAAGGAGTTCACCTGCCATTTCTTCAACGGCAGCTTTTGCACGTCCTTTTTTCTTTTCCCAAGATTTACCACCGAGATAGTCTATGCTCGGTTGGTATGACTCGTCTTTGTTTCCAATATACTTTTGCACCAGATCAACTTGGTAAGTTGGTACATAGAGTTTGTCCGCTTCCCTGTATCTAAGGATAAGAAAATCCTGAGATTGCCCATCAATATCCATGCGGCGAATACCTTCATAAATCCCTATACCGTGAGAAACATGAACGACGTAGTCGCCCACTTTCATATCTACGAGACTTAGAAGTGGTGCCCCGTTTTTGTATCGTTTTGATGAGACGGCTCGCCGCTGACGATTACCAAAAATTTCATTTTCTGAAATGACAACAAGCTTGAGGAATTCACTCAAAAAGCCTTCAGAGATAAAGCCTACAGATACAGAAATTTGCTCAGGTGGTAAATCGCGCTCAATTAACATCTCTAAGACCCGTTTTGCCTGCTGTGGTGTTTCGCAGAATACGTTAACGAAATATCCTTTAGTTGTCCACCTTTTGATATAGTCAATAACCATCTGGTAGTTGCCTCTACCGAGTCCAAGCGACTGCATATCAAAATGGAGTTCCAAGGTGTCCGTGGACTGATTGGCGTCAACGGGTATCTTTTTATTTTCTTGATCGGTCGTGGGAGACGCTAAAGAGATAGAGATGTTCGGATAGTTTTCTAATTCGGATTGAAGTGTATCAGTAGGCACCAGCAAACTATCAAGTGTAGGCATTAATTTTCCTTCTGCCAATTTTCTATCATATATTTCCTGTAGTTGCTCACGCATCTGTTCCGCTTCTCGTGTTTGCCATCGAGGCTCAACCATGAAAACAATCGTTTCATCTGGTAGATAATCCGTCAACATCTCTGTTTGCGGGAATAGCATCGGTAAGAATGCTTCAACTCCGTCAATTTCCACTGGAGGTTCGTCAATTACATTTATGCTATCTGATTTTACCCGTTTGAGACTGTCCTCTAACAGGTGTGTCATTTCCCGAATGGAATTGATAAAATCGGGAGAATTGGCAGTTTGCTTCATCAGTCGTTCAGTTTGTGATTTCCAATGTGGCATGGAGATGTCAGCGAGACATACTTCTGACATCGGTGTGATAACAACTGAAGGCTGCTGCTCTATTGAAACTTGCGAAGTCGGGTCAAACAGACGAATCTCATCAAGTTCATCCCCAAAAAAATCGAGCCTGATAGGAGCATCGGAAGTGAGCGGATATATATCTAAAATATCGCCTCTGTGTGCGAATTCTCCCTTTACTTCAACCAGTTCCACTTGTCGGTATCCGCTGCGAATAAGAAAGGCAATTAGTTCATGCAATTCTATCTCATCACCGATTTTAAAGGTTTGACACGCTGCGGCTAATGTTTTACGTAATGGAAGTTTATAAGATAATCCACGAATCGTTGTGAACACAACACTTTGTGGTGTAGCTAGTGAAGCATCAAACGCGTCTGCACTACTATTTTTTGTAATAAGACTATAAAGACACCGCATTCGATCAACACAAATATTTTTGGTTGGTGAGGCACCTTCAAATAGCGTATTCTGCCACGCCTGAAAAAGAAATAGGTCGGTATGTGGATCAGTCGGTGCAGCATTCCTATGTTCTAAATTGCAGTTTTGGAACGCGCGCACCTCTTCCAGTACCTGTTCTGCTTCGCGGTGTGAAGGAAAAACGATAAGGAAAGATTTGTTTGGGAAATCTTCTATTAGACTCGCCAAGAAATAGGAAGTTGAAGCGTTGCGTAACCCTCTGAGCCACGGAGGGTTTTCTCCATTCTTAAGGCATTCAATCAGTTTCTGATAATCTTTCGTTCTTCGTAAAAACTCTTGCACAAACTGTTCCTTGTTGCTCGGTAGCAGGATTACACCTAATAATAACCTAAGTTGCTACGGACAAGATTTTAGATCTGTAGACACCATTTTTGATCAAGAAATTTGCATTATACGCGAAATATCGTAGCGTAAACTTTTAGTTTGCGTCTAATAGTGCACAAACTAAATGAAGATTAATTTTTTAATTCGGTACTTTTGATCTTTTTTCTGTCTGAATCGCGGAAAACGCGGAGAACACCAAGCGCAATTCATTGCGCCTCTTCCTGTAGTAGCGACCCGCCAAATGCCAAAAGCGCATTTGGCGTTGATTCGCAGGTCGCGACTTTAAAACTGTAGAACACTTGTCCGTCCGAGTGGCAATGTCCAGTTAATTGTAAAATCCACTATAATAACCTAAGTTGCTACGGACAAGATTTCAAGCTTGTAGACATTGCTTTTTACTGAAAAACAAGGATTTCCAGAAACCCCTCCTACAAGAGCATTCGCGATATAGGTAGCAACTTGGGTTATAATAGGATAAAAGCGTTACTGAATTTTACGTGTGTTTATTGCACCTAATAACCGAACTGTTTATCTTATAGATTCAATTTTCTCAAGGTTTGCTTTCATTTTGCCAACTTTCATCTCTGCTTCAATTCTCACGGGGATATGGCGCGAATCATCAGTTAGCCAAAGCCGAGAACCTTCAGAAGTTTGCACCACAAGTGTTCTTACAGCACCTAAACTCTTTGTTTTTAACACATCTCCGCGTTCAACTTTCAAGCGAACTTTCATAACTTTGCCTTTGCTAATTAATGGAAAAAAGTAGGTGTTGCCTGGTGCCAACCGCTTACGGCGGAGAAAGTAGAGCATAGAAAGTTCATCTTGTGTGCCGATTGGTATCGTTAATGTTTTCTTCTCATGCTTCTCTGGGGTTTTTGAGTTAATTTGTGAAATTTTCTCATATTCTGCTTCCTTATCTCGAAAATTGATCTCCACCTTAGCTCTATATTTTCTATCTTGAAGTTGATTTCTAAAATATATTGGGTGAAGTCCGTCAACGTTGAGATACGAAAACTGAAGATTCTGAAAGCGGTAAATCCTTGCAAGTGCGCCAGTTTTAGCCTCAGATCGGATCTGGTATACATTTTGCCCATTAAAAGGTGTTTTTCGGACAATATAATCAACCCGTTTTCCCAATGGCGCCCAACCAATCTTCACGCTATAAGTCAATTTTTCACCAACTCTCAGTGGATGTTCAGAAACGTCTTCAACATCTACGAGGAAAATTTCTCCATTTGTCTGATTTTTTTGGGAGGTATTCTTAGATATTGGTTCTTCCGAAACAATATCTGATAACGGCAAACCAATTCCGATTATAAATAATATGATTAATGATAAGCACTTCGCATAATTCACATTAATAACTCCAGAGATATATCAACTATTTCTATATCAAAAAAACAATATTCAATTGTGAAGTGCCTTGACAGCATGTAGGGCAAGCCGAGATCTTTTCACCCATACCTATCAATTCTTGACAATGAAGGCGTTAAAACTGATGGGTAAAAATAAGCGCGTGTGCCCCATGTTTAGTTTGTTGCATTTGGACAGAAATTCTTCGATTATTATAATGTTCAGCTGTTTTGGAAGCATCCAAGATATTCCAGACGTGCAAACCAATGCCTGCAATTAGGAAAAGTGAGCCGCGGATACTATGATCTGCCATTCTTGACTTGACTTGGTCTTTGGTTAAAAAATTACTCGTCCTTTCATCATAGAATCCTGTTCCAAATGTGTCATGGTTTCTATAATGTAATGCCCGCGCAATATTATAACTTGCTAAAGAAAAAACGCCTATCTCTGATGCCAGAAACAGTGTAGCTTTGAGATAATTGTCAGCGTAAGCCTGCCCTAAACCGGGCATAGATGCCGACAATAACAATGCTTTGCGTGGACTCCGTACCGGGTAGTATTGGGTGCCATGGGTACGGAATAACGGGTAAATCGTTTCAGCTTGGGCATCTTGTGTTGAGCGTGATACCTGCGGTTTTGAAATCTGTTTTTCATTGGGAGGGTATTGATCAGCTGATAACGCCACCGTTTGGGTGTAAATTATGGTGAAAAAAGCAAATAATAAAAGAATAAGATATTTTTTCACAAGTCCTCCTTTCGGTTTTGCACACTTGCATCACCCGGTTATCAAATATAGATCTCACAATTAACGGGACGCTTTGATCGGCGCGCTTACAAAGCGCGCCTACCATTGGGTGTTTACTCTATACACTTAACCGCAATTCTAAGACCAGAATAGAGTGAAACGTTCTTCTTAATGGGGTAATGCGGGTGCTAATTGTATATTCTCTGGATCAGTTTGGTATGCCCAGTCAAAGACTACAGCATCATCAAATAGTTTGCGCACATGTATTTTAGCGAAGTTCCCATCAGCGGTATAAATGGCGTAGATATGCCCTTCAATGAGTTCAACAAACAACGTTGTATAACCGAATTCTGGAACAACATCAACATCATCAAAGTTTTCGTGATACCCCAAATCTTGCATCGCGGTTTCGTTGTCTGAATAGAGATAGGTAATATTTACCACCGTATCTAACCCAAAATAGACATCTGCCGTTCTATTATCCCACGCGATAGTTCCTTTATGCGGATGTGAGAAATCAAAACCGCTGCGATCGGGCGCAAGCTGGTAATCATCTAATGTAATATTCCTGCCTTCTGGTCGTGGTGTGTCCCAAGCGTTTTCGGGACTGAGTTCGCTTTCATTTCCGTTTGAATCGTAAGCGGTAACGGCATAGTAGTATGTTCTTCCGTTGCGAACATCTCTATCAACATAGTCTGTACTTCCAACAGGTAGATCAGATATTGACTCAAAATCTTTGTTATCTTCACTACGCCATACAGTGTAACCTTCCAAGTCAAATTCTGCATTCGGGTACCACTCAATACGGACATACTCATCCCCTGTGATAGTTCTAACACCTCGCGGGACAGCAGGTGGTTCAAGGTCAATATAGTCGTTGTCAACGTCTGCATCAATATAACATCCTGCAAGCGTTACTACGAGAATCACACATAAAAATTGTGCTATGAGTTCTTTTATTTTTTGCAACATTTTTAGTTCTTCTGTTGTCAAATCAAATATATTTCTAAGTGTAACGCTAATCATATCCCAGACGTTGACATGATTATTATACTATCATTAAATTCGTAAGAATGCAAGACGAATTTGAAAGTAAGTACTCCAGACCAAATGTAATTAATGCAGCATTAGTTGTAAGTATTTGGTTTCCTACAAACTACCATCACTCCCATAAGTATTTGTAGTAAATTGGCTCATTTTTCTTCAAAAATATGAATTTTTTACTGAAAGTTGAGAACAAAATTTAAATGGTAATATCTCCAAATATCTTGACAAATCTATGACACCATGATATACTTACAAATAGATGAATCATATAGATAAGGAGATGTGATGTCAAAAAAAAATAGTATCCTACTAACGCTAAGCCAAATCGCTATCGGAGGTGTGATAACGGTCGCTGGCTGCTTAATTTATCTATTATTTAAAAAATTTTTTTGGCAGATGCTTATTGGTGACGGAATTACGCATGGATTTTGGGTAGGGCTGTTTTTGTTACTATCAATAGGATGTACTTACGGTGCAATCATAGTGGGGGTAACTGAAGGAATTCGATTTGCTGGACGGAAATTCGGAATTGATATTCCTTTCAAACCGGTGTGTTCAGGGGCTTTCTTGGGTGCACCTGCAATTGTTGGGCTGCTTGCACTGCGGAATGTTCCATGGGAAATTTTTGGAACACAGAATGTAGTTCTCAACATAATTATTCCAGTGTTTCAAACAATTGCATTCCTTTTGTCGTTACCCATTCGAGCTTGGATAATGCTACGGATTCCGGTCGAAATTTTATATGTTGTGGCAATACCGATTGGGGCAATTTTGGGGTATCAATTATCAAATATAGATGATGCAGAAGTCAACGTCCAAGAAACTTAATTCATGATAAATAACCGTTTCTGATGGTGTTCAATTGATTAGTAACCACGAAGGTTACATCTCTATCAATGTATAGCACCATGAATTACGCGAATCGTTCGCGTGCCGGAGGTATCACTGACGAATGCAGTATGATAAACCCAAAGACGAATGCGGCGTATTCGGTGTTTTTGGACACCCAAGAGCGGTAGAATTAACCTACTTGGGGTTACGCGCACTTCAACATCGTGGACAAGAGAGCAGCGGGATTGTCTCGTCAGATGGTGAGAGATTATCGAGTCACCATGGGATGGGGCTTGTTGATTCTGTGTTTAATACCGATGTTTTAGCAAAACTTAAAGGCCACATTGCAATTGGGCATAACCGATATTCAACGGCGGGAGAAAGCACACTTGAAAATGCTCAACCTTTGGTGCGTAATTATAAGCAGGGTCAGCTTGCACTTGGTCACAATGGGAACTTAATCAATGCATCTCACATCCGAAATCATCTTGAAAACCTCGGTTCAATTTTTAGCACAAGTCTGGATACCGAAGTTGTCTGCCACCTGATAGCACATTCCCGCCAAGACAGTTTGGAAGATAGAATTTTTGATGCGTTTCGTGCAGTCGAAGGTGCGTATTCGTTCATTGTTCTGGATAAGACAACGTTAATGGGCGCGCGTGACCCACACGGATTTCGTCCGCTGTGGATCGGCAAGCTCGGAGATGCTTATATATTAACTTCTGAGACATGTGCCCTTGATGTTATAGAAGCAGAACCGATTCGTGAGGTTGATCCGGGTGAATTGGTTACTATGCGTTCAAAACATCTCGGTGTGGAATCTTTCCGTTTCTCCCCAAAACAACCCAAATTATCCCAATGTATCTTTGAATATATCTACCTCGCTCGTCCTGATGGCATGATGTTTGGACAGGGTGTGAACAGCACAAGGCGTGCCTTCGGTAAGCAGCTTGCACGTGAACATCCTGTCAAAGCGGATGTCGTAATTCCTGTTCCAGATTCTGCAACAATTGCTGCGCTCGGTTACGCACAAGAATCTGGTATTCCTTTCGACCTCGGACTGTCAAGAAACACCTACGTGGGACGATCCTTTATGAATCCTACACAAGATATTCGAGAACTCATGGTGAAGGTGAAGTTGAATCCGATTCGCGAAGTCCTCAAAGGTAAACGGGTTGTTATGGTTGATGATTCAATCATGCGCGGCACAAATAGCAGGAAACTCGTCAAAATTGTTCGGCAAGGTGGGGCAACTGCAGTACATGTGCGTATTGCGTCACCGCCCAATAAGTTCCCATGTTTCTATGGTGTTGATACGCCTACGCGTGCAGAACTAATTGCAAGTAAACATTCTATTGAGGATATCCGCAAATATATTCGAGCCGATAGCTTAGGGTACGTTAGTATTGACGGAATGCTCAAGGCAGTGAATAAACCAGAAAATTTTTGCACAGCCTGTTTTGATGGAAAGTATCGTATTACCAATGAAGGTATACCTCGCCAGTTACCATTAATCATAGATTAATTACTATCAACCCTCCAGAGATCGCTATCGAAAAAGGAATCCTTTTTAGTAAACAAATCAGATAACGTGGGAAAACATAATCACTCCTGCTGTAGAATAAGGAAATGCTATGGTATTTATTGCCCCACCAAACCAAAAAAATAAAAAGAATTCTCCGAGGCGAACTTTGCAGAATCGCCAAAATACCGGTAGATCAAGAACTGGAATGGGTGGAATGGTGCGAAATTCGCTCCACACATCACAAGGTGTTTCTACATTTAAGCTCGTCGTAATGTATTCTATCCTTGGTATGGTTTTGAATTGGATACTCCCTATCGTAATCCTTAAATGGAATCCTGAGATGGTAAAGGAAGATTCGCAGTACTTTGGAACACTTGCTGCTATAATAATTACCGTTTTCTTTTTAGTGATCAGCCTTTTGAAAGGACTAATCCTAAGCCATAGGTCAAAAACAGACAAATCAAAAACGCAAGATGCTAATGCCCAACTTTTTGGTCCAAAAAATTTAAAAAAATAAGGAGAATTGGATGGCAGATAAAAAACCGCTGTCCTATGCCGATGCAGGTGTGTCATTTGAAGCCGAATCCAAGGCTATGCAACGGATAAAAGGCATCATGCAGACCACCTACCGATCCGAAGTTATCAGCGACGTGGGTAGTTTTGGTGGGTTATTTGCGCTCGGCACATATAAGCAACCTATTCTTGTTTCCAGCACAGATAGTGTCGGCACGAAGTTGAAAGTTGCCTTTAAAGCAGATAAACACGATACTGTCGGCTATGATATTGTGGCACACTGTGGAAATGACATCGTTGTGCAAGGGGCTGAACCGCTTTTCTTTTTGGATTATATCGGGATCGGAAAACTGGAACCATCGGTTTTTGAACAAATTATTATAGGACTTACATCTGGGTGCCGACAGATTGGCTGTGCTTTAATTGGCGGAGAGACTGCAGAACTCCCCGGTTTCTATGCACCGGGCGAATATGATCTGGTCGGAACAATCGTAGGGGTAGTAGAAAGGAGTGCCCTAATTACTGGAGAAAGCATCGGTCCTGGGGATAAGTTAATCGGTTTAGCATCAACGGGATTACATACAAACGGATATTCACTTGCACGACGCATATTATTTGACCGTTGTAACTACGACGTGGATACTTATCTACCTGAACTTTCATCTACAGTCGGGGAAGAACTGCTTAAAACACACAAAAGTTATGTCAAATCCATCTTAGAACTTCGCAACGTATGTGATGTAAAAGGAATTGCCCATATAACTGGCGGCGGATTGCCAGCAAACCTAACGCGAATTCTGCCTGAAGGATGCCACGCAAGAATTCAGATGCAAAGTTGGGATGTTCCACACATTTTTGCGATACTCCAACGAGAAGGTAACGTAGAAGAAGCAGAAATGTATCGTGTTTTTAATATGGGAGTTGGAATTGTATTGGTAGTCGCCCCCGATTCCATCTCGGCAGCTTTGGAGTCGCTAAGCGCATCAGATGAGTCGGCGTTCTTACTGGGAGATATAGTTTCAGGGAACAAAGGAGTTGAATTGTGTCCGCGCCATTCTTAAATGAAGCCTCGGTTCAAGAACTGACAAACCTATTTGAAAAAACACCGTTACCAGTGATTATGCAAGCATTTGAGCAGGTAGACGATGTGGACACCGCTGTTTTCTTATTATTATTGGATGTTGCGGCTGGCAAAGTTCCCTCTGGTAGTTCCGATGAGATACGTAAGACATTAGCGCAGACTGAGGACGGTAAATCTAAAGAGCAGAAAGAAGGAACACTTACCGCTTATGCGCAGCAAATCTTCGCACAATTCCCAATGCAGAGACAGATTCGCATTGCTGAACACTTAGCAGAAACAGAGATGGTTGACACCGGACAAGCGGAGGAGATTTGGAATGACCTTGTTGGTAATATAAACAGCATACTACAAAGCACGCTATTCTTCGGCAACGGACCGAAAAACCTCGCGAAATTCCTTGCAAAAGTTGATATCAAACGACAGAATCAACTTATGAAAGCATTGGAAAAAAATCAACCTGAATTGGCAAACACCGTTGCGGATGGTTTGTTTACCTTTGAAGACCTTATTGATGTCCCTGATGAAGCGATTATGACACTCCTGCAAGTTTTAGAGACAAATACCTTAGCCCTTGCCTTGCACGAAGCCTCACCCGAAATTCAGGATAGATTCTTTGAAAATATGTCGGCTGCACAAGCGGAAACTGTTGAAGCTGAAAGTGAGCAACTCACTTTTGAGCAGAAACAGTTAAGCGAAATTGCTCAGCAATCTGTCGTGAATTTAGTTCGAAATTTTGCAGCAAAAGGACTCTTAAAAATCCAGTAGACTTCGGCACCGTTAACAGTTTCCAACCTAAAGAATTTCTACCAGCATACATCTCAAAACTCAATTAGTCGTCCAATGTAAACTCGATCTTAATTTTAACGGTCATTTCAATCTCTTTGCCTTTTTTCTTCCCTGGAATAAATCTCCACTTTTTCATCGCTTCAATCGCTGCCTCTTCAAAACCGAATCCAATTTCTGTCAAAGCAACAATATTTCGTGGTATCCCATCAGTTCCCACGGTTGCTTTTAACTCTACGATGCCTTCCTTTTCTGCCCGTTTGGCATTCTTAGGATAGATCGGCTTCGGCGCTTTTGTAGCCTTAGGATATGATGTTCCTGCTTGTGAGGTATCAATATCAGGAACGTTTAAAACTGGTCCTTCAGTAGACTTCGTGTTATTAGAAAGGTCTGCAAGTGGCGAGCTACTCTGGGCAGGTCTTTCAACTGTTGGTTTTACTGCGTTCTGTGCAGGTTGAACCGGCCCTTTCAAACCTCTTGGAATCACATTAACTCTTGGTCCCCCATCCAGCCCGGGGCCTACAAGCGCGAGATCCGTATCACTTGGAGACGGAAGTTTGAAATCGCTTTGTCTCTGTGGGATATTTGCATTCGTCACAGGTGTGCGTTTAATTGGCGCATCAATCTCCTGCGGCTTGGCATCAAATGTCGGGCGAGGACGTGCTTTAATAGTGTTTCGTTCCCTTTGAGGCATCTCTTGTGGGACCAATGCGACTGCAAGTTCATCACTTTCAGACGCAATCTGGTCCTTAATGTAAAGAAAACCCAAGAGAAGTGCAATTGACACGTGTAGTGCTATTGAAAACGTTAAAGCAGCGGAATTTCGTCCGCTTGTTTTTTGCAAGGTTATCGGCGGTGGTTTGTTTTCTTGTGCGGCAGCAATTCCGCCTTTCTGACTTTCATCAATGCTAACTTTCTTCAATTTTGCATTGATCTTTGGTTTTTTCCGTTCAGCACGACGCTGTTGCATTTGGTATGCAATATCGGAACTTCTACTCATCTCTTTTCCTCCCAGAAACTATCTCGTGATGTCGATAGCGCGCTTACAACACACTTACCGGAGTTTATGAGATCGTTCGTAAAATCGATAGTGTCGCGTAAACCAAGGTTTGATACACATTAATTTGCCCATCAATGATATTGTAGCATCAGTACCAACTTTGATTAAAAACTGATTATTTCCCTATGGACCTACTTATATAACGAGTTGTGCTAAATAACCATTTGTAGAACTTTATTTCACAAAAGAAAATGTTTGTAAGTCATTATCATATATTTATATGTTCTTCAGTCCCGACAAATGCCATAAGCGCATTTGACGTTGATTTGACGAGCACTCTTTAGTCCCGACAAATGCCATACGGGGAATGCCAAAAGGCATTCATACCCGGTGAATGACTAAATGTCATTCATACCGTTGATTTCTTGATTTGGCGCATTTGGCGTTGATTTGGTAGGAACGATATGTATATAGCACAAATGCAAATATATGTGAAAACCAACAAAACAAAATGTTAACTGGCACAAGTCGTTTATATAGTAAATTATAGCGTATTTTAAAGTATTTGTCAACTTTTTTGAGTTGTAGGCATGTTTTTTCAAGAATTTATCTATTTCTTTGCAGGAACGTTTGATTACGGATTCCACCAAAACGTCATTTTTGCAACTACAGTAGAATTCCGAAGTGCTGCTTTTGTTGTCTTGTCTGTATCGTAGGTTTGATTGAAAACAAAATAGAAATCGCTCCCAGGACGATAGATGTAATTGATCAGGAAATTTGTAGACACAAGGTTCGTCTCCGTATTCCATTGTGCAAAGATTTTTGCAAACAAGGTTGTTGAAAACGAGTAATAGAACCTGCCTGAGAAAAGGTTAGCATCAAAATCACCTGTTGGTAAGTTGACACGATTAAATTCGTAGTCTAAGTGTAGACTGATTCGTCCACTTGGTTTCAGAGAGCCGTCAACAAAAAATTTACGAATTTGACCATTATAAAAGTTTCCCAATTCAAAACCGGTTGTCGTACTGATAACACGGCTATCACTGGTTGAAAATCGCCCTCCGACTATGTTGTATTGGTAATCCCCAATTGGAATAAGCACATCCTCGCGAATTTCAAAATCTTCATCCAGTCGTTCAAACATCCCTCTCGCAAAAAACATCACAGAGTCACCTGTGGCGAATGATGTCCAATGGGTATAGGAAAAGTTCCACCGTTCCAATTCATTTTCTTGGTTGAGAATGTAATTTACTTCTGGACCCGACCAAATTTCACGAATTCCGTATTTTTGTGGTCTGGGCGTCCACCGCATTTCAGTTCGCATTTGGCGCATTCCTGTTTGTCGGACGTATCCAACCGCAGGATCAAAATCTTCATCAATATCGGTGTAGGATCCTCCGATTCGAAAGATGTCATTTCGCCATCGCGTGCCGAAGTACCAAGCATTATTTTTCCCAGACATATCAGGTGAAAAGGTACGTGCCCACATGCCGCGTACATCAAGTCTATCGTTAGGGCGAAATTCAAAGTCGAATCCACCTGCGCGGTTATAATTGCCGAATTCGTCTTTATTTACAACAATCATGCCGAAGCGCGATCCTGCTGCAGCATCCTTTGTAATTCGGATGACAGAGTAATTGGTACGCGGAATGTCAACTGGATCATCTTCTGCGGGTTCGTCATAGAATTCGTCTGTAAGAACATTGAGAACCCCAACACCATAAGAACCGATTTTGCCGCTGGCTTTTCCACCGAAAATAATCGGAATAGCGTTTCCCTCAGCTAATCCGATGCGCCGACTGTAAAAAAGAAGCATCGGCGGGGGTCTCCGAAAACTTTGTCTTGGGACGCCAAAATCGAAAAGTCCCGCCCCTTCCAAAAAGAAGGGTCTTTTTTCCGGAAAGAAGAGACTAAACCGGGTGAGGTTAACCTGTTCCTGATCTGCCTCAACTTGCGCGAAGTCGGTATTATAGGTAATGTCTGTAATTAGGTTAGAAGTGACGCTATATTTTGCATCAAAGCCGAGTTTAAGTTCCCGTGTGGTCTCAAGGGCTGCATCTTCTTCGTTGACTTGCGTAACACCGGGTAGAAAGTACGGCAGAATTTCTAAATTCCGGGAGGGAGTAATTCCCTTTAATCCGCCAAGCGTGCCAAGGTTTGTTGTTCGGTATTTTGCCAAGCCACCATAAGAAGCTGGCACGGGTGTCCATATCGTCTCTTCTTGATTCCGTATAAGCTCACGACCAACGTTCATACCCCAACTCATTGGATCGCTCTTTTTGAAACGGAGCTGACTAAATGGAATGCTGAGTTCCGTTGTCCATGATGTGTCGTTAATTTTTGATTTACATGCCACAACGGCATCCCAATCGTTGTTGAGTGTATCTCCGTTATTCGTTATTGCTCTATCCTGTATTGCCCCCAATGCGTTTGCACGAAAAAAGAATCCGCTCCGCTTGTCATTGTATGTATCCAATAGTAGAAAAACATTGTCATTTTCGTGTATATCGCGTGCATCTCTACGCATTTCATTAGCAACAAGTTTTGACATATCTGAGTCGAAACAGATGAAACCAAAATAAATATTGTCATCATCGTAGAGAATACGTACCTCCATCGGTTCGGAACTATTTTCACCTTCATAAGGTTCAATTTGAACAAATTGATTTATCGGTTCCGCTTTTTGCCAATCGCCTTCGGTTAGATCACCGTCAATCTCAATACTTTCGTAGGTACGGTATGCTGTAATCTGGAAATTTGGTGTTTCTGCGTTAACATTGGAAACAACGATAGATAAAAATGTAAGAACAAATAAATAAATTCTGATTTTCGGAAACGGCGGGAAAGAAAATAGATGATGGTCCAAAAGCGTTGCCTCCTTTGCGCAGAAAATGACACATTAACATAAAGACGAAAAAGGAGGTTAATTGGATTATACAAATTTCAATGGTCAGAAATTATAGTAGTGCTTCGTCAACATATTATACCATTTCTAAATAATAACTTCTCATTAACAAAAACGCGTTCGTAGTCGCGCAATTCATTGCGCCTCTTAGCATTCTTTCTTCGGTTGATATTCCATTAAATTAACCTAAGTTGCTACGGACAAGATTTCAAGTTAGCAAACACTGCTTTTTACTGAAAAAACAAGGCTTTTTCGCTGAGAAACCCCTCCTACAAGAGCATTTGCGAAATAGGTGGCAACTTGGGTTAAATTACAGAATGAGACATTGTATTTTAGAATTGGTATTATACCAATTCTAAAAATGAATTTCCCTTTTGAATTAGAACCTACATTCCGCACTTCTAATTTCCGATTTTCGATATTTATTTTTCAAACCTACGCGGCACCTACATCGAGCAAGCAATTTCAAGTGAACCAGAGAAGAAGACAAGTGGAAAATAGAATCTTAATTCACAACATCAAATCTCTATTATCCGGTACGGATCCTTTCGTGACACGGGTTTGTCCTATAAATATTAAATTCTGATTAAACAACTGCTCCTAATTACTCAATTTCCATTTTCCAAATTTATTTTTGACTCTCTTTGCAATTTTGTTGTATAATACTATTAACGATCAAAACATAGTATTTCAAGATGGGCGCCCTTCTCAACTTTACTGATGAGATACTATGGTTTGATCGCCAGGGTGCCCGAACCTTTATTAAGACGGTGGAAGGTCTACCGAACAAGGATAGGGCCCCGATAAACAATGGATATCATAACAACATGATATATCTTACTTTTACAGGAGATATAAAATGAAAAGATTAGATACATCAAAACACATCACACGTTTTGTGATGTTTCTGTTTATCACCTATGCTTGTTTACTCACGCTTCCGCTTTTCGCAGCGTTAGATATAGTAACAGGGAATGGGAATCACAATCCTAATGTCTGGGGAAGTGCTCAAGTATCAAGCCTTTATTATGATAATCAAGAGCCTGGTGTGGCATATCTCGATGGTATGGTCATGTTCGGTAATAGTGGTGACAAGCGCCACGGCTATAGTGGTGAGTTTCGTCTTTCAATCCTTGGATACGGCCGGATGAGAAGGATGCCTTTATTGGAAATATAGAGGAAAATGGTGAAGAGGGTTCTTCTAACATGATTTTTGGACACCTCTCCCTACATGTTGACAGAACAGGTGCACCAAGAAATAAGGAACACACAATGAAAGGTACTGTTACATTGAGGTGTGACCATCCGCGCTTGGCTAATAGACAAGATACATGGCAAGCGGACTTTGAAGTTGATTTTACACATAGCCCCTCGGTGTTGTTGGAATCGGTCCTACGACAAACGGTGTTGACTTCGACGATGATTTCTCTGCCAATGCGGGCGATAGCTGGGAGTCGCTGCTAATTACAGACATGCCCTTTGATGAAGTCCTTTGGTATGTACAAGCACCCGGGGATACCAAGCCCGGCACGAATGTACAAGTAGATAGCGGTGACGGTGATACGACTACGATGAGTTACACGTTTCCTGAAGGTATCAGGGGCGCCTACAGAATCAGAGCTGAGATTTGGCGAAATGATGGAACGGGCTATTGGGAATACTACACCGTTGATGTAGCCGATTAATGAAGGGGAATACTTATGCTGTCCAAACGTTTCTTTATTTACTTCTTGCTGCTATGGATGGTGCCGAGTTTCGCCACTGCCAAGATCGTTTTCGAATCACAGCGTCACGGTGGACAGACCCTCTATGTGATGGACGATGATGGTAGCAATGTCCAAAGATTAACATTCACACGACTGCCGCACTACGATTCTGGTCCTGTCTGGTCTCCAAACGGTAAACGCATTGCGTTTCTAAGAGAAATATCGGAAGATAGAAGGCAGCAAAAGTCCGCGCTATTCATTATGAATAGTGATGGCAGCCAAGAACAGCAGATCACGGATTTTAATGTGAGTTTATGTTCTTGGTCGCCCGATGGGTCCCGCATTGCTTATGGTAAAGATAGGAATATCTATGTGATAGATATCTTTACCCGTGCTGTTCGGAAACTGACTAACAACCCAGAGCTTACCTCAAGCCCGTCGTGGTCGCCGAATGGTAAATATATTGCCTATCGCCAGGCGCATCCGGCAGCGAATTTAACAACGATCTATGTGATGAATGCGAACGGATCAGGACAGCACCCTCTTGTACCGCATGATAATTGGTATCGTTTTTCGCCTGCCTGGTCTCCAGATAGCAAATCTGTTATGTATGTTGAGGCGCTCTACGGCAATGAACATGCGTTTCAGTTGCTACAAAACAACGTTGTGATTCAGAAACACGGTTCTCCCAATCGGCGCTTTTTAAAAATTCCGACTAAAAAGTGGTTAGTTCATTCAGCGTGTTGGATGGACAACGGGAAACAGGTGCTTATCGCTGCTGAGGAACATGCCGCAGCGGATCGGCAGATTGAGATATACCGGTATCACCTTGTTACAGGGGAGATAACGAATCTCACAAGCCATCCGCGGGATGACCTTGAACCGCATTGGATCGACGACGATGTACTTTCTGTCACCCCACAGGGAAAAAAAGTCAGGTGGGGAACATTAAAGAAATGAGTCGTTGACCTATAGTCTAAATTCACACAGGCAGGTATCCTTTATTTGGGTATCTGCCTATTTCTTTTTAAGTTATACCATTTCTGAAAAATAACTTCTCATTTTCAAATTATCTGTTCGTAGTCGCGCAATTCATTGCCAAATCAACGCAGCATGCGCCAAATCAAGAAATCAACGGTATGAATCATGGCGAATCATTCGTCTTTAGTCATTCACCGGGTCTGAATGCCTTATGGCATTCCCCGTGTGGCATGCTGCGCCTCTTACATTCTTAATTCCAATGTGAACGCAAAGAACGGGACAATCGGCAATTGGGCAATCGGCACCTCTTTTGTAAAGTGCTCACCATAGCGGACTTGGAGGATATTTCTACGATTATAAGCGTTCCAAAGTTCAAAGGTAAATCCACCCTTTAAATTATCTAAACGAATGAAGGAGTAATGAACACGTAGATCCAAACGGTGATATGGTGCTGTACGTTTTTGGACACCCCAAATCGGCAGCCATGTTTGGTTTTTAGTGAACGGGTTGATATACTCTTCTCTGCCTTCTAATGTGGTATACAGAACCCCACTCTTGTATTGCCAATTCGCGCCGAATTCCCACGACTCAAAAGTGGAGTTCAGATTAATTGTCAAAACATGAGGGGTGCCAAACATAAAATCTCTTTCTTTTTCGTGAGGGGAATCTTGACGTTTTGAAACAGTATAGGAATAGGCAACCCAACCCCGAAAAGCTTCTCCGATTTCGTGTTCCAGTGAAACTTCAACACCTTTCACAGACCCAGTTTTCAGATTTTCGTAGCGTTTCTTTGATAGGTTGAAGGTAATCATATCGCTAAGGTTTTTGTAATAGCCTGCAACTTCAACCTTTGTTTCCGATGTCAGCCTTTTTTCAATTGCAACAACGTAATGTCTTGCTAAACTGGGCGCGATCTCAGGATTTTCGTTTCCAAGCGCGACTTGGAAGAGACGTGGATTTTGCACATAATTTCCAAACATAAAACGTAGGTCTATCGGTAGAAAAGATAATCCCACACCGTTTGTTTGTTCAGGACCAAGTGTTAAACCGAGTAACCCGCGTGGCTGAAGCGAAAAGGAGTCAATCAGATTAAAGTAATTTGCTCGCATTCCTATAGTGGCATAGAGGGCAGCATAGCGAGATGAAATGAGGTCTTGCGTTGCCTGCAGATAACCTTCAAGTCGATGCAGGGCTTTAGATGTGACAGTGTGGACTTTCTCTCCCTGTGCCTTTAACCTAAAGTCATAGTCCCAATCACCTTCTTCAAGTGGGCGTGCCCCGATGCTGTTAAGACTTGACGGTAGATATGAAAGATCAAAACCTGATTCTATCAATGTCTTCGGAAATTTAACCCAATACTGAAGATCGCCACGAAGTGAATAGACACTATCCGTGTTTCCATAGAAGTATCCGTCACCGTATTTTAATGCCCTACGAGAAAATGACCGTGTCAATGATACAACAGACCTAAACGTTTTTTCTTTTCCAGAATAGAGATGAATGCCTTGTGAATCAAAAGGATTTTCCGATTTCAATGGACCACGCAAGTCACTATCAGAGACTTCATCGGGACCGAGGCGAAATTCAGCTGAATCGTCTGCTGCAATAGTGTTAACGACCAACCTGTGGTTCTTAGTTAATTGGTAAACTGCCTTTCCCTGATAACTCCAGAAACTCGGCACCTGAGTTACTAAATCCTCCTCAACCTTCACTAAACTCGGCAACAATTCAAAAAGCGGTCCCATATAACTACGCCGACCAAAAGCGTACCAATATCCGCGTTTACCGATATTTCCTTCAAGAAACGCTTGGGAATACACCAGATTGGAATTGAGTTTACCTCCCAAGCGAGTATCCGTGATACTCCGGGAATAGATGTCAATGACTGCTTGAGAATCGGAACCAAATTCTGCACCGTACCCGCCTGGGTACACTTCAACATTTTGAATTACCTCTGCATTTACTGTAGAAACGATTCCGTAGAGATGATATGGATACCCCAAGGGTAAGCGATCAAAATAGTAGAGATTATCTTCAGGTCCACCGCCACGCACGGAAAGGATTCCGGCAAAATCATTCAAAACACCAACACTTGGCAGTTGGTTTAAAAGCCGTAACGGATCTCCACCTGTTCCAATGGCATTTCTAAATGTAGACCCTTTGAAAGTGTGTCTTGGTTTCTTTTTTATCCGTTCTGCTTCGACTACTACTGGTGGTAAGGTGATAGTATCATCCGATGCATCGTCTTTGATAGGATCACCGCTTTGTCCGATGGCACTGAGAGGAATTATAAAAAATAAAAGGATCAAGATATATTTCAGGTTTCTACTCCGAAGAAAACCATTTAGAATTCCGCTGTAATACCTAAATAAGGGATAATAGGCAACTGATAAATTGAACTTCTCTCTGTATAGTCTTCGTTATATCGATAATCAAGGAGATTCTGTCGGTTATAGGCGTTAAGTAGTTCTAAAAAGATGCCTAATTCCCAACTATTAAATCGAAAAGCTTTGCTCACCCGTAGGTCCAACCTGTGGTAAGGAGGTAATCTTTCTGAGTTCGTTTCACCATAATTAGGAAGATAGATAGGTTTTCCATTTCTCGGATCAAGTATGAGTGATGCATCAATAACAGGTGTATATGGGTTGCCAGTTCGGTACTGCCATTTCGCACCGAATTCCCAAGTAGGCGTGAGGTTATAACTTGCTGCAACGGTAGCGACATGTGTTTGATCAAACGAATAGTAACGATAAGGTTCTCCAATACGGTCGCGTCGTTTTGACAGCGCGTAAGCGTAGGAAACCCATCCAAAAAACTTATCGCCACGCCGATGCCTAAGAAATATTTCTGTTCCTTGCGCATACCCCTCACCCTGATTTTGATAGACGGATGCCTCATCAGCAGTCACTAAGTTGGCAAGGTTTTTGTAATAAGCGGCCATTTTGATTTCTGTATCTGGTGACAGTTGACGTTTGAGTTCAAGGATGTAATGACTCGCCTGACTGGACTTTAACTCCGGATTCCCAACACTCGGTGAAAGTTGCCCAGGAATAGGCGCTTGATTGTAAATACCATAGGCAAATTGAAGTTCGGAACTGTTAGGAAGTTCAAGCCGTACGCTACCGCGAGGTTGAATAGAGACCTCGTCAATTTCGCTGAAATAATCTGTCCGAAGTCCAAATACAACCGATAAATAAGGGAGTAGGTTATACCTATCTTGTAAATATGTTTCAATCCGTTGTCCTCGGACGGTCTCATTAATTTCAAACTTATCCTCAAATCGGATATCAAACTCTACCTCACCCTCATCTGGGATTCGTGTGAAGGTCCCGGTTACCTCACCGGGTTCAAGTCCGAGAATGAGTCCTGATTCCAAACGATGTTTTTCGTTTATTTCATAGGATAAGTCTTCGCGAAGTGTGTAGGTGGGCGCATCAATATATAGAGAAATTAGTGGGCCGAAATTGACATCAAATAGAAAGTTAGAACGGGTAAAAGATAAATAGGAAGTAAGCCGGTCTGTTAGCGAGGAACGCAGGTGGATCCCACCGCCTTCAAATCCACTTTCAAAGCTGGTATCACCTCTAAAATCTTCGTCTACATTTTCACCATCTAATTGCACGGCAAACTTATCACCTGATGCAAAAAGATTGAAAAAAAGCTGGTGTTTTTCGCTGAGGTCGTAGCCTGCTTTGAGTTGATAATCCCAAAAACGAGGAAAGGCAGTGATCGCTCCTGTGTCAAATGAGAGTGAACCGATAAATAGGTCAATGTAACTTCTACGTCCAGCAGCATACCAATACCCTTTTTCACCGATTTTTCCTTGCAGTAATCCCTCTGAGTAAAGCAGATTGAGATTAAATTTTCCACGCATATTCTCCGGACTGCTGCTTTGCGAATAGATGTCTATTACGGCTTGAGAATCCACACCATACTCAGCACCATAACCCCCTGCGTAGACATCAATTCTATCAATGATTTCGGAACTCAATGACGAAACGAGTCCACCAAAGTGGTAGGGATAACCGACGGGCACGCGGTCAAAGTAGTAGAGATTGTCTGTATCGGAACCACCGCGGATATAAAGTGCGCCGCTAAAATCGTTCGCTACACCGATTCCAGGTATTGCTGGCAGCGCACGAAGCGCATCACCCGCAGTGCCGGGGATACGTGTTATTTCTTGAGATTCAATACTCTTTTTACTAACACTTTTCGGAACACGTTTCGTCTTTACCTCCACGTCCTCAAGTTGATAGTCAACTGCGCTGATGAATATGTTAGGTGTAAGCGTTTTGCCAGCTTCAACGGTAACAGAGATTTTTTCGGTCGATTCTGAATTTGGCAATGATATTGATATGGTATATTGACCTTCGGGAATTTCCTTTATAGAGAATTTTCCTTTTTCGTCTGTCTGTATGCGCTTGTCAAGTTCAATGATATGAACTTCTGCACCTGCTAACGGTTCATCCGTGCCTCTACTATAAACAGTGCCTTCAATCACACCTGTTTGGGCAAAGACTGTTGTAGGGATTATTAAAACCATTAGCAGACATAAAAAATATCTCATGATGTATAACTCCTATGCTCAATGTCTTGAAATTTCATGTTACATTTGATACGTTAAATTATACTATATCTATTGCCAGAATTGCAAAATTGATATGTAATTTGAATAATCAAAATTCAATCGTCAAGCCGAAATAGGGCAACCTTGGAAGTTGATTACCTTCCTCTTCCTCAGTCTCATGTTCTTCAACTGTGAATTCTTCACCCAGAACCTCAAATGTTCCCGCTTGCTGAATAAACTGAATAGCATTTCTACGATTGTATACGTTCAGAATTTCAATGAAGCCACCGATCTTCATTCCAAAAAGACTCCATTTTTTGCTAATTCTGAAATCTAATTTGTGGTACGGTGTTAGTTTCACCCATACGGTTCGGTCCAAACCTGCAAAGAGTGGGTTTAATCCAAGCGTTACTGGGTCTTGAATAGGAATGATTGTGCTAAAAGGTGCCCCAGATGTTCCGCTTAAGTATTGCCACTTCGCACCGATCTCAAAATCCTTGCTGAAGCTATAGTTTGCCACAACACTAACGATGTGTGTGTTATCAAAAAGATAGGGTTGATATGCAACATCTGCATTTTCTCGCCGTTCTGCGTGTGTGTATGCATAAGAAATCCAACCGAAGAACTTATCGGGGACACGATGTCGTAGGAACAACTCAACACCGCCCACATACGAAGCTCCTTGATTGAGGAAATTTGACACCTCATCCTCGGCAATCAATTTTTGCATGTCTTTGTAGTATGTAGCGAACTTAAATTCTGTTTGAGATGAGAGTTCATGTTCTATCTCCATGATATAGTGGCGTGCAAGACTGGATTTTAACGCAGCGTTCCCATTTTCTGACAGCAGCTGAGAAAGTTGTGGACTCTGTTCATAATGCCCGTAAGCGAAACGGAGGTTTGAACCGGTTGGAAGTGTGATACTTACGCTCCCGCGTGGTTGAATGGAAACCTGCTTTATCAAATCCAGGTAATCAAGCCTAACACCGAGCGCCACTGAAAGCGCAGGTAATGGGTCGTATCGCGTCTGTAGATAACCCTCCGCACGTTGTAAGTCATGTCCAAATTCGTAATCTCTGGTTTCAGTCGTGCTTAATCGTGCATTTCCATCATCGTCAAACCTAACTTTCCCTGGATCTGTACGCATTAATTCGAACTCTGTCTCTTCATCCAACACTTCTCCAAATGTTGGATAGCTGGCGTGTTCAGTACTATTCGCGGGACTGAAAGCGAAAAGAAAACCCGGTTCAAGTTGTATCTTAGGTGATAATCTATAAGATATATCTTCGCGGAGGGTGTAGACTGGAACGTTAACCTTTAACTCGTACTCAAGAGTATCTGCGGATCTCGAAATCAATTCACCATCATCTCGGACGGTAGTCTCAGAAGTAATCAGACTTGCGTCTATATCAAGAAAGTTGAGTGAACGTGTCAGCGACAAATGTGAAGTGAGATTTTCGGTGAATTTTGAACGAAGATGGATACCCTGTCCATTAAAACCGTTTTTGAAAAAGATAGAAGCCTGAAAAGGCTCGGTTCCTGTTTCATCATCTGTTACCTCTATCTCATCATCTGTTGCCTCTGTTCCATTAACTTCTTCCTCTATTTCAAAATGAAAGTGATCGGTCGCAGCGAATGCATTAACAGTAAGATCGTGGTTTTTAGTGATCGGGTAGGAAAGTTTGAGCTGATAATCTGAAAAGTACGGGAACTGCTGCTCTGATCCAGATTGCCTTTCAAAAATCGGGCCAACGATTAGATCTAAGTAACTTCTCCGTCCGGAGACAGATAAGTACCCTTTCTCTCCGATTTTTCCTTCAAGTAAACCTTCAGAATACCAAATGTTCAGATTAAATTTTCCATCTAACCGTTCCTTAATGCTGTCGCGTGCATGGATGTCAATCACGGATTGCGAATCCAAACCGAATTGCGCGCCGTATCCACCAGCGTAGATGTCTATCTTATCAATAGTCTCTGAACTGATAGTAGAAAGCAAGCCGCCCCAGTGAAACGGATAGCCGAGTGGGGTTCGGTCAAGATAGTAGAGGTTAGATCCAGGGTCGCTGCCACGGATATAGAGTATTCCAAAAAAATCGTTTGGAATACCGATGCTGGGAAGCGTTGTTAATCCCTTTAGTGCATCGGTGCCTACACCTGCAATACGTAGCAGTTCGCTGCCGCGAATGTCCTTACGGCTTACCGTTGGCGGAATGCGTTCCCCTTCAACGACAACTGTTTCTAACTCAAAAACTTCGCCGAGGGACATGTTTGCTTGTGTGGTATGCCCTGCGGTAACCTCAACGGAGGTCCTTGTAGGTGTGGTAAAAGAGGGATGTGTGATTGTGAGGGTGTATGTGCCGGGCGCAATACCTGTGAACCAAGCTTTACCGTCTGCATCGCTTTTTTGGCGTTCGTCAGTTTCAAGGATGTGGACTTCTGCGCCTGCAAGTGGTTTTCCGGTGGTTTGGTCATAGACAGTGCCTTCAATCGTGCCTGTTTGTGCTAATGCAGATATTGGAAGTATAAAAACGAGTAATAGCCAGAAAAGACTTTTTTTCAAATTAATAACTCCTATGCGGATAGGTGATAGAAAAATATCGTAGATTGGGTAGAACAACCTGAAACCCAACTATTTTTACACCCAACGGTTGAATTGTTCGGTTTCGCTTCGCTCTATCCAACGGACATATACATTTGGATATTATTATCAAACGCACGTTAATTTTACAACATATTGTCTCAAGATTGGTCATAGGTACCCACTACCTAAAGGTAGGGGCTTGTGCTTCCTCGCGACTGCGGTTTTCGCTTAGCGTCCACCGTCTT
>JAGWBU010000107.1:0-13318 GCA_021295735.1 Candidatus Poribacteria bacterium
ACACCTTTTGAATTTGAACAACAAAACTTGTCTTAACTTTACTGATTTTTTGGCCCTAATTAGCGTTGGCACTTCAAAGTATTATACATAACGCGTTTGATATATGTATACAATGTGGCTTCCGTAGTAAATTTACGATGTGCGCGCGTGTGTAATTCTCTGTTGATTTGGAAATAAAGTGCGCGATTACAAATGAATGCGTCAGTGTCTGTGGTGCTATACCCAAATTCATTTTTTAAAGAAAAGTTAAATGCATTACCACTAATATAAACAAAATCTCATTATAATTTCATTAAATTATTGCACCTCTGCTGAAACCAATAAGGAGAAAAAATGAAAATCAACTTGAAGTCCTATATCTTAGTCTTTTTCATACTAATACTAACTTGTGTCTTACCATTTGCAACCTACGCCCAACAAAGTTCAGCTTCTGCCACTGCTAAAGTCAGGAATGCTGTTTTATTCATTGGAGACCATGCTGGTATTGATGAAGTTGATGCACAAAGTGCGGCTATACTGATAGCTGCAGAATTCCGAAAACTCGGTATTGCCGTTAGCGAACCCGTTTACAAAGCCCCTCAATCAGGGAATGTATATCGCGTTACTTTTCGTCGTTTAGGAGAAAAAATATTGGTTCATCTGAGTCAAGAAAACCCACCGGGAACGGTTATTGTTGAGAAGCAACTTTGGATTGCCAATATTGAAGAGATAATTCAGGCAGCTCCCAGATTGGTTGATGCACTTGTCAATGATAAACCTATTGACTCTAATGTGGATATGGAGAGTGTTACTGAACACGAAGCAGCCAAACTCAACAAAATGACAGGTGAATCTCTTTGGAATATCGGAATCTTTGGCGTTTCCTTACCAGGAACAGATGTGGTCGGGGAACCCGGTTGGGAATTTGGGTGGTCTTACGAGACTCCAAAGTATGCTGTAGGCACAGAATTCCGATTCAGCAGCGGCGACAGCGCAGACGACGATTTTATGTTCACATCTTGGTCAATTGGTGGACGTTACTTCTTCAATAATAAGAATATTTCACCCTATGTAGGCGGAGGATTCTCAATATTTCGTGGAGAGTATCATAACTTTAACGGCAGAAACAGTTACGATTATTACGATTATTACTATGCAGATAACGATAGCGGCTTAGGTGCTTATGTTGTTGGTGGAGTCTCAATGCTTCGTCTTACGAAGAGTCGTCTGAAACTTGAATTGCGAGTGGATAGACCCTTCTTTTCATTGCCAAATCAAGACATGATGCCTATTTCAATTGGAATCTTTTTCTCGCAACATTATGTTCCTGGTAGATCGGGATGTTGGTGGTTTTGATTTGGAGACTGTTTGAATAGCGTTTGTGGTTTATCCCAAATTCAAATCGGTAATAGAAGGAATAATGCCATGGTTAGTCAACAAGAGATTCAAGCGACATGTGACGACATTGTCCGTGAATTTGCGCCGCTACAGGTTATCCTCTTTGGCTCTTATGCTTATGGAACTCCTACGGAAGACTCTGACGTTGATCTGCTTGTCGTGATGCCTATTCCCAAATCGGAGTTTCGCAACAAAGCTGTAGAGATACGGCAACGTATTCCATATCGCTTCAGTATGGACTTGTTGGTGCGTTCACCGGAAGAGATTGCTTATCGCGTTTCATATAACGATTGGTTTCTTCGCGAGATTACTGAAAAGGGCAAGCTACTTCATGGTTCCAATGTACACTACATTTTAGAAAACACTAAAAACATGTCGAACCTTGTCAAAGAGAAAAAGGAATGTATGAACCCTTTGACACTGGAATGGATTGAAAAAGCCGAAGAAGATTATAACGCGGCAAAGTGGCTTCAGGAATCTCCAAATCCTGTTCATAACTCTATCTGTTTTCATGTCCAACAGTGTATTGAAAAGTATCTAAAAGCCTGGCTGCAAGAGGCGAATATTCCTTTTTCAAAAACGCACGATCTTGAAGAATTGCTAAATCTGATTGTACCAACGCTATCCGCTTGGCAAACTTGGCAGTCTGATTTTAAGATAATAACAGCTTATACAGTGGAATCGCGTTATCCTGGTGATACTGCGACCGATGAAAATACACAACATGCAATGCATATATGCGACGAGGTGCGTCAAGCCGTTCGAACCCATCTTAACCTGCCGAAGCAGGATGATTGAGTCGACAATTCAAGTTGTAAACCACTATATTTAAGGAGCATTAAATGAAAACAAATTCAATATTTCGAGTCTTAGTTTTTTGGGTTGTGTTGCTAACTTTTAGTATGCCTTTTGCCGCTCTTGCCCAACGAAATTTAGTGGTGGCACAAGCTGAAGCAGATGCAACAGCAGATGCTAATAAAGATGTTAATAAACCGCTATGGTTTGGTACGGGTTGTCTGATTTCCGGACTCGTATTTTTGCCTTTGCCTGGTTGGTACAGCTGTCTTTTACCGCCAGTCGGTCTTACTGGAACCTATTTCTATCGCCCCGCTCCTCCTGTTTCGCGACTGATTGGAAGAACGCCAGAATATGTAGATGTTTACACATCAACCTACAAAACAAAAAGAGGAAGTGTTCAAGCCAGTTGGTCATCTGCAGGATGTCTCAGTGGTGGTGCCGCAGTTGGACTGTTATCTATTGGAATCGGAATTGGAATCGGGTTGGATGCAGTACGAATATCAACACAGTAATAACTTTAGATATTTGCCGTTCTGACGTTTGTAAAAACTGATGTCAAAAAACATTAAGCTCGCAACACCGTTTTTATTTTATTTTCTTTTAGCACTCTCACTGCAAGCAGCACCGTTAAAAACGCTCTCTTTAGATTTCACGCGTGAACTAACCGAAAACGACAAGACAGAACACATCATAGGAACACTCCACTACGACGCCAAAAAAGCACGAGTTGTTGTTGAGGTCACAAAACCGCTTAAGCAGATAATGGTTGTGAAGGATAAAGTGTTGGAAATATATTATCCTGAAGAGAAACAAGCATTTCGTTTTATTTCTGAAGGACGCATTCCGTTGCCCTTCGTTGAATCCATCATCCAGACCACACAAGCAGAATATGGATTAACCGCAATCGGGTATACCTTAGATAAGCATGATGTTGCAGAAGAAGTGCTTTATACCTACTGGAAACCACCTGAAAAAGCCAAAGAACAGCTCGGAACTATCATCTTAGGTATGCGCGATGATAAACTCATCTCTGCCGAAGTGAAGAACCCTAAGGGACATATTATTGGCAGATCGTTGTATCAGAACCACAGCAAAATCGGCACTAACTATATTCCGATGAAGGTTACATCCAATACGTATGGTGCGAAGTCTGAAGTGTTAAAGTTTGAGAAGATTGTTTATAGCAACCCCCAAGTGAACGCTGAAACGCCAAACCCAATTCTGAATTTCACAATTCCTGAATCCGTGAAAGTTAAGGTGGTTAAATGGTAAATTATGCTGTTTATCGTAATAAATTTGTGCCTATTTGTACTATCTGTTTAGTCGTTGTTATCCTCACCACGTCTTCCTACGCGGATGAAGTGACCGACCTCGCCTTTATTCGCGAGGTCAACCCTATCATAAAAGAAAAACGACAAGAAGTTATCCGCTTTAATCCTCTGGAAACTTCGGAGTTAAAGTTTGCCGCTACAGGTCTAATTCGCCTGTATCAGAAATATATCTCAAGTCAAGACGGTCCGACGTGCAATTTTACACCCACCTGTTCACGTTTCGGCATGGCATGCATCCAGGAATACGGTGTATTACGTGGTATACTTCTTACTGCTGACAGGTTGCTACGATGCAACGGCGTGAAATCATCACACTACCATAAAGACCCAAGTACAGGAAAGTACATAGACCCGATTTCAGATTATGACCACTAAACAGATGTGGGGATTCCTGCTTATAATACTCCTTAATATTGCGTTTCTATCCGTAGCAAATTCCGATGAATTTCCCGACTATTACAGTCCAGAAAATACCCTTAAATTCGCTGATTTTCTATATGAGCAGGGAGATTTCCTCCGCGCTGTGGGTGAATATCAACGTTATTTATTTTATAAACCGCGAGAAAATGAAATAATCCGATATAGAATTGCGCTCTGTTATCGTTTAGGAGGTAAAACTGAACAGGCTATCCAGATATTTCAGACGTTTCTACAGGAATCTCCAGATAGCAAATTTGCGAGTAGTGCTTATTACCAGATCGGTGTTTCCTATTTTCTCATGGAACAGTTTGATAAATCGGTAAAATATCTTGACGCATCCCTACCCCGCATAACAGATGTCCGTTATCATGCCGAATCGCAGCAACTGATTGGACTCTCTTATCTGAAGCAAAAACAGTGGCTTGAAGCGGAAAAGATATTCAATGCATTGCAGAAATCAGAGGTATTGGGGGTTCGGGAAAAGGCATCAGTGTATAGCAAATATGCCCTGCAAGGCGCAAAACTACCTACTCGTAGCCCATTTTTAGCAGGTTTTTTTTCTTCAATTGTGCCAGGAACTGGACGAATCTATACAGGTCGTTTTGGCGATGCTCTGAACTCTCTGCTCACCGTAGGTTTAACAGGTTGGCAGGCTTATGACGGTTTTCGTAGAGATGGGCTTTCATCGGTCAAAGGGTGGGGATTCGGCACACTCAGCGGTATTTTCTATGTAGGCAACATTTACGGTTCCGTAATTTCAGCGCGTGTATACAATCGTCATATAGCAGAAGAATTTTTGGCAACACTGTTTATAGAATTACCGTATTGACCGAGATATCATACTAATCCGATAGGAGTCTGATGTGATATTCTGTTTCTTCAGTAGGGGTTTTAACAATTACTTTTCATCATTCTGTTTTAGAAAGATGTCACCGTCAAACGCAGGTATTTCATGATGAAGGTGAAGTATACTACTGCTAACGCCTTTAACCAAAACATTGAAAGAAACATCCTGTTTAGTGCTGTTTCGGTTATATACCGCCCACCCTTTTTCAAATTCTCGCACAAAGAGTCCTGTCACACCTTTGTATTCAACGGCTTTTTTCTGAATTGGTCGTCCCAAATTAACGTCCCAAAAACCATACCAGTTGTGCAAATGGTCTGGACTCGGTATCGCGCTATCATCGGCAAAAAGCACATAACCGTCAGAATGTGTCAGGCTCAGTGTTGTGATCATGCGCATCCATTGTAGATTTCTTTCGTTGTTCCTTTCTGCTATCCGAGTATTCCCATCCCCCATATAATCTGTCACCGTTCGCCAACCTTCTAAACAATTGATTCGAGGCTCTCTGAGATGTTCTTCTGCCCATAGCAGCGTTTTTTCCATCTGCTTTATTTGATTTAGATTATATCCTTTATCGTAGTCCTGCTTATAACACTCCATGAAAATGCCAATTACATAAGGCGTAGATTTCGGAATTTGCCGCATATTTGAATTAACAAGAATTAAGAAATCGTCATCCACTTGTGCTCTTATTTTTCGCAGAATGGACAATCTCGCTTTTAATTCAGCTTCGGGTGTTAAAATCGTCTCCGACCAGTCATTGACACCGATCGGACTGGTCGCAAAGTCCTCGCTCCACCAATCAAGCATGATGCCATTAAACAGTCCAGACTGATTTAACGACGCCGCTTGTTTAACTATGAGTTCTTGAACTTTGGGATTGGTAAAGTCAATGAGAAAATTCAAGATTTCGTCATTCTTATCTATTTTCTTATCACCATCTGTGTCTTCACCCCACCCAATAACAGGATTACCTGTCTTATCCTTTAGCCAGTAAGGGGAATCTGGCGGATAGTAACCGACTTCCCACCAATTTTTCACTTTCCCCTCATTCTGTGCAGACATATATTTAGCGTCTCTATAGCGAATTTCGACAAGCAGTAAAAGATGTGGGTTTAAAGATAAAAGTTCCTTTTTTCTTTGGCGTGCAGTACTCAACAAGTTTGAGGACAAATTTGTTGCCAACCCTGAATAAGGTTGAATATCAGAAATATCCCAATGAATTTTTAACAGCGTGTATGGATGGGCAAAAGCGAGATCATGACGGGCTAGCTGCTGTATCTCACTCTCATCGGACAAATTTTCGATACTGTTCCATGCCTGAAAGATGGACGGAAGACTTCTATCCATTTTAGTTTCGCCAACTATGTTTTTAGCATAATCTCCGTTTATCGCCAGAAAACAGAGAATGACGATCGAAAGCAGACATTTTTTAAGGGACCGAATAACCCGATAATAATCAACTATATCCAATAGATACTCTATATTGCTGATAGTCTGAAAGGATTTTGCCATTGTGGGAATATTTATAGGCGTTTTTAGGATAGCTTTGTGTATGCAGCACTACTTCGCAAAACGCGATTTGAGTTGTCCCCACGTCGTTGCTAACTTCTCGCGTGGTGTTACCGAAAGCACACCCGTAATTCCGATTTTCATCAACTGCTGTATTTCTTGTTGTGAGCGAGCGATATTGGAGATTCGCACCTCGTCCATGCGACCATCAAGGAACGGGCCAGCACCACGACCAAGCCAAAACACATCGTTATTCGGAACAATATCACCACCGATGTTACCTTCGTTATCTATTTCACCATCAATGTAAATTTTGCCTTCACCAGATTTTGCATCGTAAGTTCCAGCGATATGTATCCATTTGTCAAGGGCTAACACCGTATTACTGATAACGACAGCACTACCCCAAGCTTTTGAGCTCGTAGTCATCCGCAATAAGACTTTTTGATCGCTTCGAGGCCCTACTTTATAGGTAGACTCTTTAGTTGCACCAGTACCACCAGCAGTTGACGGAGAATTCAGGAAAACCCACATCTCCACGGTGAGTCCTTCAACTAAATCAAGACTGTCGCTATCAGGAATTTGCACAAAATCTCTTGGTCCGTTTCCACCGAAAACGAGTCCACCCCCGGGTTTGCCGTCACCCCACTTTGTGCTACCCATCAGTTTACCATCGTTTCCGTTGCCAGAAAGGTCTTTGACGGTATCTCCTTTACCGGTTTCAAATGTGTACAAAAGAACAGTATGTTCATCTTGAGCGATACTGGGAAAACTAATGACACATGTCAAAAGGGGTATTAGTATGAACCAATATCTCAATTTTTTAAAGTTGAACATGATAAATATCTCCTTGCATACGTATTCTTGAAATCTAAATGTACTGCATATCATATCACAATACATCAATTCGTTAAAGAAAATCATGTTTCATCTACGAAGATGTCCACATTTAAAGGCAAAAAGGATGTTTTTCTGAACAAATTTAGCGCTCATTTGCCTAATACAACAATAGAATGTTTGATTGAATATTCGTATTCAAAATTCCAATGCGCAACGAGGAAATCCATGAAACACAAACACAACATTATTATATGCATTTTAGTTTTGATATTATCGTCAGGTGTTGTTATAAACACTTGGGCGCAAGAAACACTCTCAAAAGATGAAAAACGGTTTGACCTTGATGGGAATGGCGAACTGAGCACTTCTGAAAAGGAACTGATGGTTAGAGTAATGAGGGTCGAAAGTGGAAGAGGTACCCAATTCAGTGAGAGCGAAATTCGTGAAATGGTCAGTGGACGACGTGACCAATCCCGTGGAAGGGGTGGATTTAGCAGAGGACGTGGTTCAAGAGAACCTTCAGGGCCGCGCCTTGACCCAGAACAGGTTAAATTCAAAGATGGAACGGCTGCAATTCCTGATCGAGAAACTTTCAAGAAATTGTCATATCAGGGTACAGATGTGCGTATTGACACCCAACTTGCTGGAATTGAATTTGTAAAAATTCAGGTTGAAAATACCCATACACAAAACCCACAACTTTATTTTATGAACACAAAGACACACCGTTCCCATGGAAGTTTCATGCGGGCTGCTGGTTTAGGAAGAGGTCAAGAGCAGATGCGCGGCGTGCTCAGCTATCGTCCACTTTTTACCGCACCGAATGGTGAACCTGGTGTTTACACATTCGAGTTTAATCCAAACGATGCATTCCCATTTGAAAAAATTAAACTTGTGCACGACCTGCTTGTTGCAAAAATGCCGATACTCAAAAACAGGTTAGGATATTGTCCACTATGGGGTGCAATCGGTATTTATAACCGTGAGAAGAGGTTATACGATAAGGCTGAATTCCCGGTGTATTTTGAGGATGATCTTTATGCCAATATCGGATATCTTCCGCTGAATCAGGCAGAGTCGTATGGTCGGCTACGTGTGCTGCAGGCAAACGAGCGTCCAACGCTACGTGACATCGTCATCTGCAAGACGTTACCGAACGAAATGTCACGGGTTGCTGGGATAATCACTGGTGTCCTTCAAACGCCGCTTTCACATGTTAACTTACGGGCTATTCAAGACAAAGTTCCAAACGCGTTTATTACCAAAGCATGGGAACACAGATTAATCGCACCACTTATTGGAAAGTATGTCTATTACAAGGTAAACGCTGATGGTTTTGAGATTAGGGAAGCGACACGCGGAGAGGTGGAAACCCATTTTTCAGATTTGCGTCCCTCTAAAACGCAGAAACCTGAACGTAATCTTTCTGTAAAAAAGATCTTGCCACTCGACGAAATCAAGTTCGAGGACTCATCCAGCTTCGGGGTTAAAATAGCTAACGTTGCAACACTGAGGACGTTTGGATTTCCTGAGGGCACAGTACCAGATGGATTTGGGGTGCCGTTCTATTTTTATGACGAATTCATGAAGCATAACGGTTTTTATAAAAAAATTGAGACATTATTTAAAGACCCTGATTTTCAGAATTCACATGACACAAAGGACGCAGAACTGCAAAAGTTTAGATCAGAAATAGAGATGGGAAAAATGCCAGAGTGGATGATGACTGCGCTTTCGGACTTACAGAAAGCTTTTCCAACAGGAACCTCTCTCCGATGCCGCTCCAGCACGAATAACGAAGATTTGCCCGGATTCAGTGGCGCTGGTTTATACGATTCCTTCACGCACAATCCAGATGAAGGACATCTATCAAAATCTATTAAGCAGGTTTTTGCGAGTCTCTGGAATTTCCGGGCTTTTGAGGCACGAGATTTCTATCGTATTGACCATTTTACGACTACGATGGGTGTGCTTGTCCATCCCAATTTTAAAAGCGAATCGGCAAACGGTGTCGCTGTAACCGATGATGTTGTTTATCAGACTGAAGGAAATTACTATCTCAACACACAGGTAGGCGAGAACCTTGTGACAAATCCCGAAGAACAGTCTGTGCCAGAGGAGATTTTGCTGGATTGGTGGGATAGTAGTATCTACAGAGTTGTGTCAACCTCAAGCCTAACAACAGATAGTAAACGGATACTGACGGACAAATATCTGCGCGAACTAAATTTATATCTTGGCACAGTACATAACAAGTTCAGCCAGTTGTATGGTGCCGCAGCGCAACCCAAAGATTTTGCTATTGAGATTGAATTCAAGGTTACCCAAGATGGTAAGATTTCAATCAAACAAGCGCGACCATGGGGACAGTAATTCTAAAACTCCATCAGGGTCAATTTATAGTGAAACCCATAATTATTTTACATTTTGTTCTTATGTGGATTTAAAAACGCCATAAATGTTCAAGGCGCAATGAATTGCGCGACTACAAACACCGCAAATCTTAAGAAAATGTCCAGGTATTTTTAGATTTTACTATAAGGAAATGAATCTGATCTTTTAGGTGTGTTGAAGCCCCAGCGGGGCGAAATGTCTATAGAACGTGGAACTCCCAGATACACGAGCCCAGCGGGGCGAAATGTGCATAGTAGCACTATGTACCGCTCCTGTCAAATCATGCAGAATATCCGCCAAATGCTATACGCGCATTTGGGCGTTGATTTGGACAAATGCCATTCACACATTCGGTGTTGTTTCACTACGGCATTTATCAAACTCACATCATATTATACCAAATTCATTTGATTCATCGTCTTTACATACCGCTCCGCTGGAGCGGAAGACAGAAAACTCCACGTGCTATAAACAAAAACAAGACGAATTCCGTTAATTTGGTATTAGACAGTTATGGATTCCACCAATATGTCATTTTCACAACAACACTCCAATCAAGAGGTTCTACGCCTCCGCCATGGGTATCATAGTTTTGGTTGAAAACAAGGTAAAAATCACTGCCGGGCCGGTAGATATAGTTTAGTAGAAAGTTTGCAGAAACGATCTCTCTGGTGCTACTCCATTGCGCAAACAATTTGGTGAAAAACGTAGTCGAAAACGAATAACCTATACGACTACCAAAAACATTGGCATCAAATTCCTTGTCCGGAAGTTTGATGCGGTTAAATTCGAATAGTGGTTCTATACTGAGTCGCACGGTCGGTTTGAGAGTAGCGTCTATTGCAAAGCTGCGCCTATTGCCGTTATAAAACCCTCCGAATTCCACGCGTAGTTCTCCAGCAATCACCCGACTGCTACTGCTGCGGAGCGAGGTCTGAAACGAAGTAAAAATGTAATCGTTGACTGGTATACTAACCCCTTGAACCCAAAAACCCCGTTCAAGATTTTCTGTCGTGTTCCTGATTTGGAACCCAATGCCATCCCCAGTTTCAAACTCAAATTGCGTGTCAAAGGTTATCTCTTGGGTTTCCAACTCATTCTCTTGTGTCAGAACAAGATCGATCTCCGGTCCAATCTGGATTTCGCGAATACCAAATTTGCCGGGCCACGGGGTATAACTGGCACCGCCGCGAAAGCGACGAACATCCGTACGTTGAACAAAACCGACTTCGGGATTAAAATCTTCTCCGATGTCTGTGTACGAACCGTTGAGTCGAAACAGATTCGCTCGCCAATCGCCGCCCAAAAAGAAGGCATTGCTATTTCCAGAGACATCCGCTTCAAAGGTACGCGCCCACAGCCCTTGGATGTAAATCTCTCGCGTTGGGCGATACGAAAAATCAAGCCCTGTTGTGCGGTTATATGCACCAGCATCTTGTTTGTTGACAACAATTGCCCCGATAGTCGATCCCTCCAAGATGTCTCGGTTCACCCGCGCTACCGAGTAGTTAGTGCGCGGTTCGTCGACTCGGGGCAGACCTATACGAAATTCTTCATTTTTATATTCGTTAGTCAATACGTTCAAAATCCCAATCCCGTAGGGTCCAATTTTCCCGGTCATTTTGCCGCCGCCGAGAATAGGAATAGCGCGCCCTTGTGAAAGTCCGATACGACGGCTGTAAAATAGGAGTAAAGGTGGCGGCCTACGGAAACTCGGACGTGGAATTCCGACATCAAATATACTGGCACCTTCCAAGAAAAACGGGCGCTGCTCCGGAAAAAAGAGGCTAAAACGGGTGAGGTTTACCTGTTCCTGGTCTGCCTCCACGTGCGCGAAATCAGTGTTAAAAGTAAAATCGGCAGTCAGATTCGGAGTAATGCCATACTTGAGATCCAGACCACCTTCAAACACCCCCTCAATACCGTTTTCTGATGACGTATGACTTGCACCTGCCAATGCATACGGTAGAACTTCAAGATGCTTTGACGGAGAAATTCCTTCCAAACCTTCAAGCGTACCAAAATAGGCTGTTCGGTATTTTCCAAGCGGGCCGTAGGTTTTAGGTGCTGCATGCCACGCACCAATTTCATTATTTCGGGCGATTTCACGTCCAAAGTTAATTCCCCAAGTCATCACATCACTTCGCTCAAAGCGGAGTTGGCTGAAAGGTATTGCGAGTTCTGCAGTCCAATTAGCTGGGGTATTAGTGTTGATAGTGCAACGACATTCCCATACAATATCCCAGCTCGTGTTCCGCGTGTCACCACTATTGGAAACAGCAGTGTCTTCCATCCCACCCGTAGGTGTAAATCTGAAGAAAACAGCATTGCGACGGTCATTGTAGGTGTCTAACAAGAGAAACCCGTAGTCATTTGAACGCAAACCAGAGGAGTCACGGCGCATCTCATTGGCAACTAATTTGTCTATTTCTGAATCGAAAAAAATAAATCCAAAATAAAGTTTCTTTTCATCATAAAGGATACGCACTTCTGACGGTTGCGTCATCGGTTCGCCTTCGTTTGGTTGGATTTGGAATAACTGACGAATCGGTTCTACATTTTTCCACTCAGGTTCGTCAAGTCGTCCATCAATAACAATATTTTGGGTAATCCGATGTGCCGAGGTGCGGGGTGGAGAGGGTTTGGCTTGGGCATATACGACCAGTGGAGCAAACAATAGGCATATCCAAAATAGATATAAGGTTTTCCCACTTTTCCAAAGCGTCTGTCGTAAAAATCTATATCTGATAGCGGAAATAGACATATAGATTATACCTCCTTTGGTGTAACGAGATATGACGTTTTGTGGGATTTAGGAATATGCAACCCTGATTATAGTAAATTATGTAAATAAGTTCACATATATTCTGTAGGAGCGATCTCCGAATCGCGACGAAACCACTGTTAGTATGTCCAGTTAATTGTAGAATCCGCTATAATTTCAAACTATGAATTATCAAGTGGAAATTTCTCGGTTATGAGCATAAGGGGATTTCTGTTAGCGACAATTCTAGAGGTTCTACTAAGAAAAAGTTGCCCTTCAAAACGCGCAATGCTGCTTGGTAAACCAGTCGCCCGTTCAATGCCCCACCAAAGCAAGTCGCGACGGGTTTCCAATTGGCTGTGTTTCAAGAGAACCCCTAAACCGTCAATTCCCGCTTCTAATCCTTCTACGACAGATTTTGGCAAACGTTCATGGACAATTTGGGACACTGCGTAGGCATGGATTTTTGGAGTTTGATTTTCTGTGGAAGGTGTCTGTAGAACTACTTCTCGCGCAATGATATTACCGCCTGTTGGAAGTCTAAGCCAGCTGTGTTCGTTGTGAAGTGTACGCCTCGCTTGGTACAGGAGTACAACCTGCACAGGCGACAGCTGATACGCTTCAATAAAACGGGTGACGGTTCCATCTGTGACAAGTAAAGCTCTATGGAATGGTGTTAATCGGGTAAGATTAATATCTTTCAAAGCCGCCGGTCTTTCAGATTGGGCGACAAAGAGTTCCTTTACGTGTTTATGAACAAAACTATCAAAATTGGAAGGGGAATCTATATTCATTTTAATATAAAATATTTGTGTTTATTGTGATTTTTAATTTATGCTGAATTTTATCGGAAATACTTGCTCAAATCAACATCAGTGTATATATAGGATACCATGAATGCGTGTAGTAGCACAACTGGAAAACACTATAGGGTGTATAAATATTTTATCAATTGTTTGGTGATACTCACTACGGCTAAAGCCGTGTGCTTCTTTGAAACACACAACTCTCCTATGTGATTCCTGCTTCCGTCTCTCA
>JAGWBU010000107.1:13418-14080 GCA_021295735.1 Candidatus Poribacteria bacterium
AATGATACGTTCTTTCTGATAGTGTTAGTTCTTTTTTCTTGTGTCCACAACTTGAACAGGTTTTGCTACTTGCAAAGAATCGCGATGCTTCTTTGACAGGTATCCTACGTGCATCCGCTTTTGTCTTGAGTTTGTGAAGAGACCCACCGAATGCACTATCCGATAACGCTTTTGCTAACTTTCTATTTTTTAGCATGTTCGCCACCTTGAGTGTCTCAATGCCGATAGCAGATACGCGATCGACAATATCAGTCGTTGCTTTGTGGTGCGCATCGTTTCGGATACAAGCAATACGATAGTGGATACGTTGGACCTTGTGTTTTTGCTTGAACCAGTTATTAGACTTAAACACTTTTCTACTCAACTTGCGTTGTTCTCGTTTAAGTTTTCTCTCATAGCGTTTCAGAGGTCTCGGATTATCATACTTCGTGCCATCACTCAAGGTGGCTAATATGTTGATACCGACATCTATACCGATTACAGGGTGCGTTGAGATGTCAACTGCTTCGGTGTCCTCTGTTTCTACGGTGATAGATACAAACCAACGATGCGCCGTCCTTGAAATCGTCACGCTGATAATCTTGCCGATGATATTAACCTGTATATATCCGTGCAATGCTGGGCATTTCACATCTTATACGGTTTGCAAGTTACTCATAGAT
>JAGWBU010000222.1 GCA_021295735.1 Candidatus Poribacteria bacterium
GGTAGGATACCAGTTATATACATTTTCTACAAGAACTCCATTCATTTCAATTTCATGCCAAAAACTTTACACACCCAATTTTTGGTTTAACACTTGCATTTTGTTCTGTTTTATCATATAATTTGTGTAAGAGTGCCAATGAAGATAGATAAATTCACGAATCAACGTCAAATGTGCATACGGCATTTGTCGGATTTTAACCTGAAATATACCTTAGAATCTGGACAGTCGTTCCGATGGAACCGGGTGGACGATTCGTATTATGGTGTCGTTGAGGGACGGATACTCAAAATCCTGCAAAGGGGCAATACCTTAATTATAGATAGTTCGCAATACGAAGACGAGGCAATTTTCACATCGCACTTGTCTCATTATCTTGACTTACACCGGGAGTTGGCATCAATATTAGCAGTTGTGAACGTTGATGCTTACATTGATCGTGCAATTAATCAGTTCTGGGGCATGCGTATTCTAAATCAGGAATTATGGGAAACCATAGCATCGTTTATCTTATCACAAAACAACAACATGGGGCGAATCCGCAGCATTATCCGATCACTATCAGAACGTTTCGGCCAGAGGTTGGAGTTTGAGGGGTACGTGGATTACACTTTTCCATTGCCGCAAACACTTGCGGATGTTGGTGTTGATGAAATTTTTGCTTGTGGTACCGGATACCGTGCAAATTACCTCTGGAATGCCGCGAATAACATTGCCAATGGCGAACTTGTACTTGATGCGTTAAAACAGGTGGACTACCCTGACGCAAAACACGAATTGATGAAATTGGAAGGTATTGGCGAAAAGGTCGCTGATTGTATCTGCCTTTTTTCTCTTGGTCACCTTGCAGCATTGCCTGTTGATGTTTGGATAAAGCGGATTTTTGAGACAATATATCTTCGCAGGCGCGCGACACTACGCGAAATTCAAGAATTTGCCAAAAGCTATTTTGGGGAATTCGTAGGATATGCCCAACAGTATTTATTTCACTACGCGCAAAACCATCCAAAGTGGGCGGATGCTGAACATCTGGCATTGCGCGACAAGAAAAAGTAATATTAATTTTGTATTTTGCAGTAAAGTTATCTCATCAATCACCATAGTCAACAATTCATTGATGTAACTCCGATGTAAGTTGGCTTGAACGGGTGAAACTCAACAAATCGTTTTTTGCGAACGCTGTAAATAGCGGAATTTATAGTGAACTTTGAAATTATTGGGACACTTTGATAAACTTGTCTTGGAAAGATAATGGACAATAGAAGTTGTAGAACTAAAAGGTTGCGCTACAGAAGTGTCCCATTAATTATAGGTTTTACTATAGTAAAATATCTTTAGGAGGATTGTATGACTGAAGCAACAGGGAAAAACGTGGTATCTCTTTTAGAAGAACATGTGGACCTTGCTATATCGACTGTTAAAAAATTAAGAGATGAAAAACTTGAACTTGAAGCAGAAATTGCGCGGCTTAACAGTGATGTGTTGCAACGTAACGCAAAAATTCAAGAGTTGGAAAATCTTAATAGTGACTTACGAGAAGCATCTGAACTTGCACGGTTAGCCACTGAAGAGGAACGTGCTGGAATCCGACAGCAGCTTGAAGGACTAATGGCGGGCCTCGTTGAACCAGATGTAACATCAGAAGCTACTGATGCAACAGCAAGCAATTCTGAAGATGAGGTGCTGTTTAAAGCTCAAAGTAAAGAATAATATTCTGAAGTCAAACCGTTGCATGTCTTAGTTCTTTCGCATTCTTATATAATGAAACCTTACCGGAGGAAGTTCAATCTCATTGCAGCAAATCCGGATGTCACAATGCGTGTTCTCACGCCTGACCGTTGGCACGAAAGTTTTCAGGAGATAAGTTTTGCCCCTGATTCTGACGTTCACTGTGAAGAGATACCTTGTCCCATAAGGTTTTCTGGTTATGGCAGCCGTTTTTTTTATCGTCGAGGCATAACACAACACTTTAAGGGCTTTCAACCTGATATTATCCATCTTGAAGAAGAAGCGTGGAGTCTTAATGCGTTGCAGACGGTGCGGCTGAAACGGAAGTTTTGTCCAAATAGCCGCTTCATTTTTCGTACTTCACTTAGCATACCGTCTAAGCAGCGTTTTGGTCCCTTACCTGTTTGGATTGAAAAACAAGTTTTCCGTGAAACTGACATTGCTTTTCCGCTCAGTGAAAATGCTGGCAAAATATTAAAGCAACGGGGATATGGTGGCACACAGATTCCGTTTCCAAACGGTGTAGACATTTCGCTATTTAAAAAACGGAACGTGAGTCAATTAAAAACATCTCTTGGACTTACTGACAACTTTGTTATTGGTTATGTCGGTAGGTTAATTCAAATGAAGGGTGTTGATGCGCTCATTGAAGCGGCAGCGATGCTTAACTTTCCGTTCAAACTTTTAATTGTTGGACGTGGTGAGGATAAGTCAAAATTCCAAGAAATCGCCGCAACGCATCAAATCACAGACAAAATTGTTTGGATAGATGCTGTTCCCCCCGAAGAAGTTCCCGACTATCTCAACTGTATGGACACACTGGTTTTACCTTCCCGTACCACAGCGGATTGGGTAGAATTTTTCGGTAGAGTGCTTATTGAAGGAATGGCATGCGAGGTGCCGGTTATCGGGTCAGATTCGGGGGAAATCCCTCAGGTGATTGAAGATGCTGGTTTGGTCTTTCCAGAAGGAGATGCCGCAGCTTTAGCAGAAAAGATAAACCAGATTGCATCTGATCCAACACTTTGTCAAACCCTCCAAAAACGTGGTCTGGTAAGGGTGCAAAACTTCACGTGGGAGACTATCGCCCAACGCACTTATGGGGTATATCAGCAACTGTTAGCAGAGTAGGATGTATCTTATATGGTGAACTTTGAAATTAAAGAGGCACATTTTCTGTAGGAGCGATCTCCGAATCGCGACGGAACTCACTGATAGTCGGGAATCGGAGTTCCCTCCCGCCAAATGCCAAAATGTCCCGTTAATTCTAAAGCTTACTATAAATTAAATCTTAATACCTTTATGGACAATAGGTTTCATAGGTGTCAGATGTTTTGAAAGAATATTTGACAAACGGGTGTGTTTGTGTTACTATGTAGGTGGTGTGGCAACGGGTGTCACACGTTGTTCGATTGACCGCAGAGATCGTATTTAATAGGAGGATCACATGGGCATGAAAATACTGACTGTCTTCGCTGTATGCTTTACATTTTCCACTGCTATAGCGTATGCGTATCAGGCAGAATTTGAATATCGCGAAGGGGTTATGGTAGGTGTAGGTATCGGGCCTAGTGCAGTTGCCATTCCGAATTACAGAGCTGCGGTACTTCCGAGTTTATCGATTGAAGTCGGTAAAGGCATTAACGAAAATCTAATCGGATTACTTACATACACAACTAATAGTTTTATGTCCAAGCGGATAGGGGTAGGACTTCAGTATTATTTTCAGGATACTAAGTTTCAGAAATATTACACACTGGCAAACGTAAGTGTTGGAGACTTTGAAGATATATCCTATGTTGTTATGTCAGGCGGTGGAGGATATCATCTATATAAAAACTTACTCCTTGATGTATATGGGAGTTACTCAAAATTCTTTCCTGAGCAATATCAGATTATTCGGAGCAATCACATATTTCAATTGAACGTGATGATACGCGGAGTACTCTGGTAATAGAGTAATTTAGTTTTCGGTTTTTCTGGCGCATTTCATCACAAACGTTAATATTTTGCAATCACATTGTAGGTCGGGTTTCGCGT
>JAGWBU010000108.1 GCA_021295735.1 Candidatus Poribacteria bacterium
TAAACATACCGCTCCGCTGGAGCGGAAGAGTAGAAAAAACACTGGAAAAACAAGACGAATTCCGTTAATTTGGTATTACACGCGGATGCCTTGCCAACTGTCCTAACGTGCTTACAGCAAGCATTGACGAATCATTTAGTTGTTCATTGATTCGTTCTTCTCCTTCATCGGGTGTCTCACCTCCGATTACGCGCCCGGCCCCGCCCTGAAAGTCAAGAAAACGAAACGGTTTTCCTCGCTCACTGCGTCGCCATTGTAACCATTCAGCGTCAACATAAGGTCCTGTTTTGCCTTCATCAATGGATAGATGGTAGGTGATGATTGGTGTCTTCGGTTTTTCGCGATATTTCAGTTCAAATTCAATTGGCCCATCACTTCCGCGTGTCCTTAACTCCTTAAAACGCCCTCTTTTATCCCATGCACGGCGCATTCCCTCTGTGAAACATTCGGAGAGAAAAGCAAAGACGTCAAAGAGTGTTGATTTCCCGCTACCGTTTGATCCTAAAAAGGCAGTCAATGGTGTTATTTTTTTCAATTCCACATCACGCAATGCACGGTAATTTTTCACACGCAATGATTCAATACGGGGAACAGTTCGCTTCGTTTTCATCTAAATTTATCCATTGTTTACTCATATTATCCAAACTTATATCCTTTTAAATACCTTAATATTCGCTACGGCATCCAGATATTCCACTCCCCTCTTTTCTGCCATGCGCGACAATCAAAACATAAACACATAAACCGAATTGCGAAGCGTGGGGAAGTGCCAACATTTAATGTGTTGGAATGCGGGAGTAGGTGATGAAAAAGCAACACATCACCTTGTTTAGCCACAACTTCCATCGGTTCACCTAAATCTATCTTTGGTAACTGTGTGAGCATAGACCGGACATTGTTTGAAAAATTTGGATTCTTTTTACGGAACTCCCGAATTCTTTGTGGGCCTTCGGGCCATATCATTGTTGTTCCTTGATGGGAATTGGCATCGGTAAGATAGGTTAAACTTGATGCTCGAAAAGTCCCCGGATCTAACCGTAAATCCCTTGAGTATCCATCAAGGTGAGGGGAAGGCGCATTCCACTCAGCAGAAATAGGGAATTGATTCATCGCCCAGATACCATCTGGATGCTTGCTTTTACAGTGTGGAATTTTCGGATATCTTTCAGCGAGTTGATTAAGGACGGTAAGATAATCTGGTGTGCAACACGCCAATATATCTGGATGCGTTAAGCCGAAAAGCTCAATGCGCTTTTCGTTTGACATGTTTTCTATGTAAAAACCGGTGAGAAATGGTCGTTGGAAGTGTTCCCATGTGTCATGATCATCCGCATCCATACCCATCGAATGCCACATTGCTTGTTCCGCTTGGACGATAATGTCTTTCGGAATCAAACCTGAAAGTAGCAGATATCCCTCTTCTTCAAATTGCTTTAACTGTTTGGTTGAAAGCATCAAATGTCCCTTATTCCTTCAATACCAAAAATACATGAACATAACAGTAAAAACTACTGTGTTATCACATATATCCACGTTAAAAATATTCCCCAGAAAACAACCAAAATCAAAAATGAGATGTTTGCGATAACCTTTGGAGGATTAATATCAGACTTCTTCGCTTTCACGAATATTTGAGAAAAAGCACTCCAGAAGGCTACGAGTGCCCCCAGTCCTAAAAACCATAAAGAATGATTTGCTGCAATACTCGCAATCTGCATTATTACTCCAACGCAAATTAGTAGTGAACCTACCAACATTATTGTGTCTACGATTTTTTTATTATCGCTCAAGAGATTGAATTTCACAGTAGGATTTCCATTTATGTTATAGCAATTAACTTTATCAGAAGTTTTCTGATAAAGTCAGCATTGCGAGGCACAGAGACCTCGCGCTACAAATCGGGTTAATTGGTATTAGTCCACAGAAAATATTGACACATCAGAAGTGGGTTTGGGGAATTTCATGTCTAACCCCTCAAGTGTTTCAACAATGCGTTCCGTGATAACAAGATTCCGATACCATTTTTTATTTGCAGGTATAATATACCACGGTGCCCAATCGGTACTACATTTTTGGAGGACTGCTTCGTACGCCTGCATGTAATCATCCCAATAAGCGCGTTCGCGAATATCGGCTTCGGTGATTTTCCAATGCTTTGACGGGTCGTTGATTCGGGATTCGAGACGTTCTTTCTGTTCGTCTTTTGAGATATGTAGGAAAAATTTTAGGACAACCGTGCCGTTTTCAACCAGCATTTTTTCAAAGTCGTTAATCTGCTGGTAACGTTGTTTCCAAACTGATTTTGGCACAAGATCATGCACACGAACAACAAGTACATCCTCATAATGCGAACGGTTGAAAATTCCGATTTTTCCTTTCTGTGGAACGGCTTTGTGGGCGCGCCATAAAAAATCGCGAGAAACCTCATCTGCTGAAGGGACTTTGAAATTAACTACATCACAACCCTGTACGTTAATACCAGCCATTACCTTCCGGATAGTACCATCCTTGCCGCATGTATCCATGCCTTGCAGGATAATCAGAAGCGCGTGTTGACTCTCTGCGTAAAGCAACTCCTGAAGTTTGAGCATCTGTTTATGTAGTTTCTTCAACGGTTTTTTCGTTTCACCCTTTTTTCGATAAGCCCCTGTATATTCGGGGGTACATCCGTTTCCTACCCCGTCCAGACTAATATTATCGCCGGGCTTAACAATAAAAGGTCGTTCCATAGTCCTCCTCCATTATCAATAACTATGTCTACCAAAATTATGTATTGTCCGAAAACACTCTTGTAGGAGGCGTTTGCAACGCCGATATATCGCGCGGACAAAGCGCTCCTACAAATATGTCATGTTTTACTGATTACTTTGAGCAAACTTGCGTAAGTCCGGTGCGGTTAGATGAAGATTAAGAAAATATTTCGGTAATTCTAATTTTTCCCAAACCCGGTAGGTGCGGTTTCCCAACCGCACTGGATCTCATGAAACCGCACCTACCAGGGTTGAGTCCGCTAAGTTGATGCTTATGACGTGGTGCAGTTAGGCAACCGACCTACCAGAAAATATTGTAGGGACAACCGGATTCTTCCCGCATTGTCCCTATTGAATGGTTAGCGTGTCAGAACCTACCTATTTCGCTAAAGACTCGTAATAGTTATCAACAAGTCTACGATATTCAGGCGGGACATCCTCTTTCGCAACCTGCGCCAACTGTTTTATCTCTTGAAGCATATTGAGTCGTTCTTCTATAGCAGACTCCAGTTTCTGCAGATCACGGATAACGAGTTCATATTTCGGGGCGGGACGCGAACGGTTGCCCGGAGGGGTCTGCATAGCATCAAGCATACCGAGCCACAACTCTTTAATTTCCTGATAGGATTCAGCACCGCCGCGCGCCAAGTCATTTTCATTTTCGCCTTGCCCTTGTTGTCCAGGCTGTTGTCCCTCTTGTCCAGGCTGTTGTCCCTCTTGTCCAGGCTGTTGTCCCTCTTGTCCAGGCTGTTGTCCCTCTTGCCCTTCCTGTCCGGGTTGTTGTCCTTGCTGAGCATTTTCCATAGCCTGCTGTGCCTGCTGCATCCGTTCCAGAAGCTGCTGTTGTTGTTCAGCGAGTTGCTGCTCTCGCTGTTGTTGTTCCTCTGTCTGCTCCTGTCCCTCCATCGCTTGACTTTCACGCTGCATATCTTGCATCTGTTCTTCAAAGCTTTGAAGTTGTTCCAGGGCAGCTTCAAGTTGTTCCTCTTCAGTTTGTGCCATATTGGCTCTTGCCTGTTGAAGATCAGCTTGTGCCTGCTCTAATGTCTCTATTACCTCTTGCTGATTCAGGTCTGCGGACTGTAAACTGCGCCACTGCAATGCGCGCTGCGCTGTTGCCATGTCTTCCGCAGTTTGTTCTTCCGAGAGCCTTCTTGAGGCATCTGAGACGTTTTGGGAGGCCTCAGGATTTTCTTGACTAAGTTGTTGCTGAAGATTACTCAAATTGTTTTCAGCCGACTCTAAGTCTTGTTGAAGCTGACGCTGCTGATTTGCGAGTTCAGAGGCTTGGCGATAATCTTCGGGACGCATGCCAGATTGCTCTGATCTTTTCTGCAGTTCCTGCGTCTGCTGTTGAACATCAGATTGCTCCGCAGTCAACTGTTGGAGTTGTTGGGAAGCGCGCTCTAACGCATTATCTGTGAATTCAGCGGAGGCTCTTTCAAGTTGATCAATGGCTTGTTCAAGCCTTTCTTCCGCCTTTTCACCTTTAGCGGCACTCATTTGGGGTTGCTGCTGTTGCATGCCTTGCGAAGCTTGTTGCATCTGTTCGCCTGCCTGTTGCATGGCTTGCCCAGCTTGACCTAAGCGTTGTTCTTGCGTGCCTTGCGCATTACCTTGCATTTGACCGAGTTGTTCTGACATCTGCTGCGCTTGCTGTGATAGCTGCCCTTGTTGTTGACTGTTCTGTTGCATGTCACTTGGAGAAGGTTGATTTTCTTTGCTCATTTGCTGGCTTTGTTGATTCAGGCCTTGTTGTTGTGCCAGCATTTCGCGTGCTTGATCTAACATTTGCTGCGTCTGTTCTTGCAGCTCGCGTTCAAGTTCTTCTTGATTCTGCTCAAGCTCGTTTTGCAACTCTTCTAATTCCAATTCAAAGTTCTCAGCAAGTCCCGGCTCACTTTGCCTCGCTTGATTAAGCACTTTGGGAATTTCGAGATTGACTTTGATGAGCAGTTCAAGCGCAGCTTGTTCTGGTGGGATTGCTACTTGCGGTTGAATAGCATCAAGTTTGCCTTTTGCTTCGTCCATTTTATCAATTGCCTCTTCAAGGTTCATCATGATTTCTGGGTCGACCTGCAATTCTTGCATATCAGCGCTAAGTTCGTCTGTTACCCGCTGCGTTCTATCCTTCACCTCACCTTGCTTCTCACCAGTTTTCTTAACTACAGACGTGTATTCTTCTGTAAGTGTTGAAGGTTCTGCGTTAATGTGCTTCCACGTTTCTCGGATAACCTGCTTCTGGGAAGCGATTAACGCAAGGAATGGATTCGGCGTACCGACTTCGCATTCTCCTCCCTCTTCAAGTCTTCGATTGAAGGGGGCTACTTCTATGAAGTAAATCTCACTGCTTGCTTCACCCGGTCCTGTAAGTGTGTTATTGTCAGTAGCATGAGCATAGTAAGAGATGACCTCACCCGGTTCTACATCAAATTCCTCCAGATAAAAGGTATAGGTGCCAACTCGGTTGTGTTTACTGTATCTCACATCAGCACCTTCTGCTACAGGTTTGCTTATAGATTCTAAGGCAAGTTCTTTCAATTCGCCAGCACCGATACGATACATTAAGTTAAACTGTTCAACACCATAGTCGTCTGTTGCCTCAGCGACAATTTTCACCTCTTCCAATTTTGTTGCATTCACGTCACGGCCGGGTTCTTTGATAACCACTTCAGGGGCATTATCTGGCATTGCTTTGATAGTATACTCAATCGGCACTTCATTATTGAACCCATCAATACAAAGAAGTTCAACAGTATATTTTCCATCTTCACTAACTTCTAAAGTTTTCGTGAGTATATTACCGTCCGCAATGACCATTTCTGAGGATTTTAAAGTAACCGCTTCAGCTGCAACCTCTGCTTCAGTTACATCTTCAGATTCTGAATTTTGGTGTGTAAGTGTTGCTGTTTGGATAGCCTTATTAGCAGTGATTCTGAGTTCTGCGGTCGTGCCGACAACTGCTTGAATGTCTCCACTTCCTTGCTGGACAACCGGCTTGAGATTTGTATATTCAGGATAGGTATAGGCAACGGAAATCTCTTCCACCCGCGGCATTTCAAAAACTTCTACTGTATAGCGTTCAGATGTCGTTTCATTGGCTACAACATAGTATTCCATATCCGCGTCAACATTGAAAATCTCATAAGCAAATCCGCGTTTATCCTCCGGATTCTGCACCATATTAATTTCTTGTTTGCTACCTGCGTTTTCTGCAGTAGGCGGCATATCTTTGCTATAATACGTCAAGACAACTTTTTCCGCATCCTTGCCAGTGACGGTAACTTCAATAGGCAGACTTTTTCCGCTTAGGATACGAGCATCGCCAGGTGTAACATTAACCTTGGTCGTCAAAATCGGGTCAGTTTTTTCCCACGGCGCAAATATCCGCATAAGGCTGGTATGTGTTTCGGTAGGAAATAGAAGCGTAAGTAAACCACACGCTGCAATAACTAAAGTTGCAATACCAACATACTTCCGCGTCCGGCTATGGTCAATGGTTGCTTTGAAATCAATACCTTTTATCCGTTGTGTCGTATCTTCAAGCAACCGCTGAAGCATGTGTGCTTCAACTGGGTCATTAGATTCGCGGTCACCAAATTGTACAGCACTAACAAGCCTATCCTCAAGATTAGGATGGCTTTCTTCAACATTGAGCGCAACATCTCGGAGGGTAAGTGAGGCTCTCATCGGTTGAATAAGGTATTTGTAAAGTAGATAGAGTGTTGCGCCGACGATACCCGCAAGCAGTGCAATACGTACGACACTTGGCAGCGGCATCAGCCAATCAACGATTGATTCTCCAACCAGAATCGCTAAGAATCCTATCAGTACAATAGCAGCTCCTGTCCAGAAGAGGCTGCGTTTCCACACACGCCGCGCGTCTAAAATCCTTGTCTGTAATTCTGCATAATTTTCCCTGGTGCTCATTAATTTTCTCCTTCACCTATCTGCCGAAAAATAGGTTGGCTCAACTTTCAGATGTCCGCCTATATTTGAAGACAGTGCTCGGTGTTAGTTAAAGTGCCTTTTAATTCTCGCAAAATTCTCTTTACTGATAACTATTCCGGTAATATTGAATACGTTTAGTAGAAAGTTAGATTAAAAAACAGAATCTCAGTGCCAATTCTAATAAGAAAGATGGTTAGTGCTGTAAAACACGCCTTAACTCGACTCACTTCCGCGAGAATTGCAACAGCGATTGTCAAGATAGCGATATACCACACACTCAAGGGGTTTATATGACTCAGAAACGTTAGAATATGTGCATTTTCCATTGATCCCGCTAACATGTGTAATCCTGGGATCAGTTTCATATCGATTGGTCTATTAATATCCTCAAGCTGCCTAAAAAGTGGAAACAAACCTATATTGACCAAATATATTAGGGTTCCAATCAACGAGGTATGCACAATAGCAGCAAAAATATGTTTAAATTTTAATGCTGGGTTTATTTTGAAAACTCGTGCCGCGAAAGTGAATACACTACTTAGTATAATGCACCAGAAAACCACAACAATAGAACCTTTTACCACATAAGATTTGAAGGAAATTGTTGCAGCAACATCAGGTTGCAATAGGGACATGAGTCGTTCTATAAACGGTGAATTTGCCCAAGTCAACCCAATAGAAAGTAAAAAAAACAGGACAAATGCCACGACCCACTTCGGATTGGATTTAAGACGTTCAAATGTAGCACTCGGCTTCACAACGAGATCAATGAGGTTTTGCCAACTCTCTTTCATCTTTTACCTTAGTCTATGGCAAATCCTGTCTATCTACTGAATAGTCACCCCGAAGCACCGCACAAGTTTCCTGATATAGATATTCTTGCAGAAAATTCCAATCATACCTCTATGAATTAGACACAATTGTCCCAAAAAAGTTAGAAAAAAAGCAGAACTGATGCACTATTCATGCAAAATCAGAGTTTTAGTTAATATAACATATTCTATATATAAATAACAAGGAATTTTTTGATTGGAGAAACAAGCAATAAATTTGGTTGTTTTGTTCTGATTCCTATGGTCTTCATGTCAATCTACGCAAACTGCTCTCGACTCTGATGGCAAGCTTTGCCTTTACCGCGAATAATACCGGATTGATGCCAAGTTTCGACTGTGCGACAGATAGTGTCGTTTTCACTGAGGTAATGTTGCAGCTGGGACTTTGTAAACCAATCGTAGTTGCCATTTGCCAGTGCATCGGTTTCCAGTTGTTTGTCAGAAAAACCGTAGATGCGGCAGACGCCATCTGTATTTTCAATATCCTCAATATAGGACATCCATGGCACCTCTAATCCAAGTTGCGTTCGGGTGAGTTCTTGCAGCAAACCGATTCGTGAACCGACATCCCAACCGACCAATTTCTCTTCTTCCCATCCTTCGCCGCCCGGTAGTTCCCAGGTGCCAGTCTCCACGTTGTGGTGCAGCAAAAATCTCGATTCTTGACCTGACAAAGACTCAATGAGTAGGCGCGTTGTCGTTATAGGTTTGTCAAAACAGACAGGAATGATGCGTTTGCCATTGTCGCTTAATGCGTCCAATGCATCTGGACTGTAAGGATAATACCCTGCTGCGGGTGGTGCGTCTACAGCACAATATTTATTGAAGATACCGCACCGATTTTCAGTTGTAGTGCCTGCAGGTGCTTTATGCCACACATGTTCATTGACTACGAGTAAGTCACCTGCTTTGAGTTCAGGATCAATAAACGGAAGCAACTCTTCGGGATTGGGTTTTGTAAGATCTAAAATGTGCGCGTCTGGATCAATTATCTGCGTCAATTTATGTGATTTTGGGGATACGAGAAAAGGCCCGTATTCCGTATTGAAATCAGTCAGTGGAATAATGGCAAATACCCAGTTCATTGATGAACCGACGGGTCGCCACCTTTTGTAGTCACAATGGGCACCGGCACCCTTATCTCCGGGCGTTCGTAGATATGCTACATAAGCGGTGAGAAATGCTGATTGACCGAGCACAGATTCTACTGCCCCAATAACCGTAGGATGTTCTGCAATCGCAGCGAGTCCCGGATCAGCGAGTCGGTTACCGCTAACTGTATATTTCGCTGGCTGAGGGTATGTAAGCGTGGATGGATAGGCTCCCCGTTGTACTTGTTGTACGACAGTGCGCCGAAGTTCATCCGCTTCCTTTGCAGATAAGACATTACGAATAATCAGGTAGCCATCTTCATGGTAGTCTACGATTTGTTGTTCGCTGAGAAATGAAGTTATCATCGTAGTCATGCCAGAACTCCTGCAAGGATAATAGCGTAATATATTGTGCTTTATTTGTGTACGGCACGCGGAGCGTGCCTACTACTTTTAAGTAGAAATCCGACACCGTTTTTATGCATACGCCCAATTATTTTACTTTGATGACAACAAATGTCACATCATCTGTCTGTGGTTCTCCGTCTGCCCACGAAGTGCCCGCTTTAAAGAGATGATTGATAATTGCTTTTGGAGATTTGTCCGCAACTTCTGCAAAAAGTTCCTTCGTTTTTGGATAATCCAACATTTTGTTTTTAGGATTCATCATTTCTGGTAGACCGTCACTCATAAGCAGGATAGTATCCCCTGACTGGAGTTCAAACGTTGCTTCTTGTCGCTCAGCACCAATAACCCCACCCAAAGGCATCCCCTCAAGTAGTATCTCCTCTACCATGTTTTCGTCTGAGCGATAGATGAGAGGCGGTGGCATTCCTGCGGCTGCAAGTGTCAATATATTGTCATTGAACGTAGCGAGCGTCATTGCCATGTATAACCTTTTCAGGTTCATACTTTTAACACCTTGTGAGATACGTTCAAGTGTATCTAAGTTTCCTGCTCCTGGTGCAGATGTTTTGAAAAGGCTCTTGACAGCAGAAACGACAAGTCCTGCGTTCATGCCGTGGCCTGTAGCATCTCCGATTGCAATGGTAAGTCGACCTTCCTCCGTAAGATTGAAGTCGTAATAGTCGCCGCCCACCTCTGTTGCGGGGCGCATCTCAAAAGCAACATCAAGATTCGGAAGTTCAGGTGGAGCTTGCGGCAGCATTGACATCTGGAGTTTTCGTGCTTCTTCCAATTCCTCTGTTTTGCGCGTGTTTTCAACTTCCAAGAGTTGTCGCTCAAGCTCCTCTGTTTCAAGTTTTCGTCTCGTTCGAGAAAAGTTGCGAGCAAGATAAATCGACATTGAAAAAAGTGGCGCAAGGAATATTATGAGTGTTCCCAATTCCCAAGTAATATCGTAGCCTGTTCGTGAAACGATAAAACCGAATATGAATGGGAGGATAAAAGGCGAGAGTGAACCAAGTCCAAAAATCCACGCGCCATCTTTTTTCTTAAAGATGGCAACAATAATAACTCGAACAATCTCTAAAAGCGTTAAAATCGTAAATAGAAGTAAGAGGTTACCTCCTAATCCTGCGCTGAAATTAGACGAATAAGAACTCGTAATATCAAACGTGTATTTATCAATATCAAATAGATTGACACAAAGGGTAACAACCCATCCTGTAAGAAAGAACCAAGAGAGTTTGGGCAGCTTTGGATAAAAAAGGGTATAGAGGAATAACTTTCCCGACACAAATATTAGTACATATACGCAGATAAGTAGCCGAAGTAAAAACAGAATTTGTGTGTTGCTTGTCGTCCACAGAATAAATTGGAAGGTGAGAAAAATAAATGCCCCGATGCTCCCAGTTGATATCGCGAAATAGAGGTTTTCTCTTGCGCCGGGATAAAAGAAAAACAGCAATAGATGCTGCAGCATGAGGAAAACAGTAATCGCTGTCCATACCATCTGTAAAGTGGTGCCTTGACGAACCATAGTGACACGCGATTTAATGCTTTCATCCAGTGGTGCAAGGGCAAGCCAAAATCCAAACGGAGACGAGAAGTTGGAATACCGAACTGCGATAACATGATCAGTTTCACCGGAAAACGAGATGACCTGTGGGTTTCGCTCCCAATAAACTTCCTCTTCCTCTTTCCGCGTCCCCACTTTACCAAAGGCATAAATCAACACCCCGTCAAGATAGATTTCAGAAGCCCCTGCCTGATACATCACCTGGAGTGCCAACGGGACATTCCATAGCTGCTTATCAGAAACGGATACATGTAGTCTGTACCAACCGATGCCCTTCTTCCCACTTTCGTGTAGTTCATTTTGAGGTGCCAGTGTGCCTAATGTACCAATGGATTCCCACTCGGTATCATCAAAGGTTGGATTTGCCCATTCTGGGTTATCGCCCGGATGATACTTCCAAGGATAAAGTCCAGTTCCAGAATCTACTACGATTCCAGAATTCAGTAAGCCTAATGTCAGCACAAGTTTGTCAGGAATAGTTTCACTGTCTTGTGCTGGCACTTCGGAGATGAATGCACATATCACTAAAATAAAGAGGAAAATTACAACTAATGGGTGTTTCATCTAAAATTCGCGCTTTTTGAAAATAGTGTGTTCTCATAAGGTACTTCTGTGAACTTTAAAAATATAGCAGATTTCGGACGAAGATAGCAAGCGTATTTTGTCAATTTCTGAATCGCGGATTTTCGCGGATTGCTCGGATTACGCGGATTAGGGAAACCTATTGGCAAATTTATATTGAATCTGTTTCAACAATCGGATAAATCCGAATCAACACCAAACGCCTATAGGCATTGGTCAGTCCTAAAGATGAATTAGAAATCTGGTTGTTTTTTAGCGATGGATGTGATATTATCTGACTCTCATGAAAATAACAACAGACACGATTCCAATCTGGACGATAGGTTATGGCAGCCGTTCAATAGCAGAGTTCATTGAGGTGCTACAGCGATATAAAATTGCATATCTCATAGATGTCCGCTCAGTTCCGTATTCACGCTATAAACCGGAATTTTCCAAAAAACCGCTCGCACATGAACTGGAACGGCACGGTATTCGCTATGTGTATATGGGTGATCTGCTCGGTGGGAAACCTGATGATGAATCGTGCTATGTGAACGGTATGGTTGATTACGAAAAAGTTAAGAATGCGGAATTCTATCAACGTGGTATTGAACGTCTCCACACTGCTTTCTCACAACAGCAGCGCGTTGCGCTTATGTGTGCTGAGGAAAAACCGGAACATTGCCACCGAACTAAACTGATTAGTGCTACCCTAACCAATCAAGATTTGCCTGTGATTCATATTGACGAAAATAGTGAGCAGGCAACACAGGAGCAGGTTATTGAACGTAGGACGGGTGGGCAGATGTCTCTGTTTGGGGAGGAGACGTTTCACTCGCGGAAGAATTTGTTATAAATATCTCGGCTTTACGGGTGCTCGTTTTTGATTTCAGCATCTAACTCCAGTACAAAATTCACTATACGCTCACACGCTTCTATTCTACCTGGCATAGCGTCTGGATTCATACCACTCCCACGAGTGCCATCTGACATTTTGCGATCAAGAGTAAATTCAATTTTCAAAAGTACATGGTTTAAAAAACTCGCGGGTGGTCTGAGTCTGCGGGTTTCCTTGAGTCTGCGGATCTCCCCTTGAATTATGGGAATCGTCGAATGACCCTCAATATTTAGATTTTCTACTTGTCCTTTTAGATATTTGAGTGCATGTATAGCCCCCGAAATCTCATCTAAGTCTGATGAATTATCACCCGTAAAAAGGTGTTTTCTTTTTTCTCTTCATATTTTGTGTATAAGTTGATTTGCCAGAAAACGCTTACTACCTTAAGTTTTACTTTTCCTCCTCCATAGGTGGATGACCCTACCTTATATCCTACATTCCGCAGTTGTTAAATCAGATTTTAACGTGAGTTTGATAATTAACTGGACAGGCAAAAATTGAACAGAGAACGGGCATATTTGCTGAAAAAATCGTTATTTT
>JAGWBU010000109.1:0-8695 GCA_021295735.1 Candidatus Poribacteria bacterium
GATGTCTTTTGTTATAAATCGGGGTTAGAAACCCCTCCTACAAGAGAATTTACGAAATCGGTAGCAACTTGGGTTATAATATAGATAATGCGAAGTTAACTTTTCTATGCATCTGCTTTCAGTTCCTGAAATATCTGCGCGAGTTTTTCTTGCGTAGCATTCGGATCTTCAATGATAATCCTTGCTCCCCCGATAACATCCATAAACCCTAATTCGCGTGGATAGCGCGGAACAACGTGCAAGTGTAGATGTGGAATACTCGCGCCAGAGGATTCTCCCATATTATAACCTACGTTAAAACCACGCGGTTGATAGGCACGCGTCAAAACCTCAAAACTGAGACATTGTAGATCATGAAGTTCCTGAACCTCCTCGGAACGCAATTCCCTCGTATCAATTATATGCCGATTCGGAAAGATGAGGAGGTGTCCAGGGCTATACGGATAAAGATTGAGTGAAATTGTAAAAAGTTCTGTCCGATGGACTTCAAGACGTTCAACTTTTTCATCTTTTTCAACAATTGCACACAGAATACACGCTACGTCTGGTCTGTTTTTTCCTTTAGCATAGGGCATTTTGTTCGGCACAAAAAGGTTTTTTCGCATTCAGGGATTCCTATGAAATAGGGATTATGATCGTAATACATATCATAATATAGAATTTTCTTGATACTTGCAAGCGTTATTCATGGGTGTACAGGGTTATACCGAATTAACTTGATCCTACTCGGTAGAAGCCAAATCATGGAGAATGTCAAACGCGCATTCTCCATGATTTGGCAATGAATAGCGGACTACAACACGTTTCTTGTTATTGATAGGAAATCATTCAGAAATGGTGTTAGAGCCTTTATAGAATGAGGTGTTTGGCATAGTAGCATAACGAAAGGATTCAACGACTTCTATTAGGTTTTAACGTCTGTGAATAGGTTAAGTTATACCAATTCTATGAATTATTTTCTCTTTTGAAATGAGATGTAAGAGGCGCAATGAATTGCGCGACTACGAACAGGCTATTTTTTTTGAGATGTTATTTTTTAGAAACCGAAAAGTCGCGACCAGGAGGTCGCTCCTACAGGGAAGAGAAGAGCGTTAAGAATATGGGCTTACAAAGCCTTTTTACATTCTTTGCCGAAGTTTAAGGATTTTGAGCCACTTTTGCGCTTTAGGTATACTTATGTCAAGCGGTTCTTTCATCTCATAACATTCGGTTTGCCCGGCATAGATATGATGCCAATCAACAATGCACGGCATTTTCTGTTTTTTAAGGTTTCGCATGAGGTATCCGCGAACTCTTGCACGCGTATTGCAAGGTGCGTTACTGATAGCATCGCTAATTTGCTGGTCTGTGATAACCTGTCTCATACACCCTTCGCTTTGAAGTGCGTAAAAGATACTATTCTCAGGGTCAATATTGTGGTATTCTAAATCCAAACTTTTGAGCCATGGATCATCCCACGTCAACTCCTCTTCGTCTACTAAAGCATCAAGAAACCATTTCTTTGCTGCCCAATCAAGCCGCGTTGTAAGTCGTGTCCAATCCGTTTCAAGATCGTTGAGCACAGTTTCCCATTCGGTAAGAATCCACTTAGCAGTTTCGTCAAGTTCCGTTAATACGTTTTGGACAAAGTTGAGATATACGCGTTGAATGTCGATAGCAGAAACAGTGCTGCCGTTCTGCAAATCGACCTCCCATTTGAGAGAAGTATCCCGTGAGATGTGTCTGATAGCAGCAATAGGGTCAGCAAGATCGAGATTCGGTATCGGAAGTTTTTCTCCATGAATTTCATAATGCCGCTCAATTGCATCAAGGATAAGTGCTGTTGTCCCAACTTTAAGGGCAGTCGCATATTCCGACATATTAGAGTCTCCTACAAGAAGATGGAGTCTGCGGTATTTTGTATAATCACTAAGAGGCTCGTCACGAGTATTGATTATCGCTCGGCTAAACTGAATCCATTCATAGATTTCAGTGACGATGTGATCCGCCCGTTGGGAAATTTGGTATCCGAGAAAATCGTCAACGCTATATTGCCCATCTCCAAATTCAAGGATGTCATCGTATCCACCGACTCTGCCAGCACCAGCGTATATTTGGCGAGTCACAAAGAATGGGAGTAGTGTTGGGATGACGATCCTATAAAACGGAACATCACGGCGCGCCTGAAAGTTTTCGTGGCATCCGAAAGTTGCTCCTGTGAAATGGTCTATGTTGTTTTTATAAAAGGCTACGTGTGCGGAAAGACCGGTATCCCGCAAAATTGCTGTGATGATGTGTTCAATGGCTTTATCGTAAGCGATGAGGTCAAACAGGTTTGCACATTCCGGCGTAGCATATTCAAGATGTCCCATATCAATGTAGAGCCTGCCGCCGTTGAAGAGGAAACCGCCATTGCCGGGTGGTTCACCCCAATCGCGATAGTGGAGATCGGGGATACCGAGTTCAAGTGTTTTAAAAACATAGTCTCTGACGCGCGCAGCAATACCTTCAGGTGATATTTTGATACGTTGTGTCTGTATCGCCTGCGACTGTATCATGCACCCAAATTCGGTTTCGATACCCATTATTCTGTGTGTCACGGATTGTCCCTCAATTTGGCTATAGGCAATTGGTTATCAGCAGTGTAGATTGGGTAGAGCTTGCGAAACCCAACATGTTATGAATTTTTCAACGGTTGAGTTGTTGGGTTTCATGATTTTCTACCCATAGGTGTAAACTTAAGGATACACCTTCTTGTGGAAGTGAATCAACGCCAAATGCGCTTTTTGGCATTTGTCGGGTTTTCAACCCGATTTAACAGTTTGAGTCTCACAAAATCGAGCTTGAAAAGCCCTCCCACAAGAGAAAATCCAGCATTTTTTTCTTAAGTTGACATCTATGAGTTTTGCTTACGCTCTACCCAACCTACGGGTTCCTGAGAAGTCAATTTGTTTCGCGTGCTGCCTGAATTTCGTCCTGTGTCAGGAGACGGAATTTTGTGTCACTGGACAAGGAAGAATCCAGTACACCTACCTCAATTTCCCTATCCTCTAATTCAGTTTTAATGGTTTCGTTTATCTGTTCGTCTGTTACTTCGGTATTGTCTTCTGCTTCTTCAAATCGTTGGCTTAACTCTCTACCGACTGCCCACGTTTTGAGTGCCAACGCAAGTGCATCAGCGAGATCATGTTTCGTCCCATTTTGTTCGGCTGCGAGGTAGTTTTGCATCGCGTTTTCAATTTCCGCGGTGCCGGCAATTACCGCTAATTCGTGTTGTACTTTAACGTTCCCGTCATAGTTAATATGCGTAAATTGTGTTTCTGACTCACCATTACCGATTTCAACGAGGAGCATTTTTATTATGTAAGCTTCACCGACTATCGCTTCGAACGCTTGTTTGAAGGTGTGTGCCAAAACATAATGGGTCAATCGGTGTAGGTTTACATCTTCGGTAGCACTCTGAAAGGCTTGGACGCTTGCAGTATCTGTCACAAGCATCCGGAGGCGTTCGATATCAGCGGGGTGTCCGATAGCGGAGAGCGCAATTCTGTCATGAACTTCAAAGATTTTTTGAGCACTTTTACTAACAGTCAGTAGGAGGCTGCCTTGTGCGTAAGGTAGTCCAACAACGGGACTTCCGGGTCTAAGTTGGTCTTCAATGTAGTCGCGCCGGTCCTGAATTGCTTCAATCCAACGATACGGCATATCGCGCATTATGTCGCCTCCGCGTAACATTCTAATAAGTATTGGTCAGTGAGTGTTTCCACCCCTTGTTGTGTGATAGTTTTGAGAGTAGGAAAAATTTCGGCTTTTGCGTTGTATCCGCTGGTTGCTGCATCATACTCACTTGCGGTGTCAAGCAGTCTTAAAATAGTAATGGTTGCTTGTCGTTGATCCATCTGCTCCAATCGGGTTTCACCCCATCGGTCAAGATAGCGTAGCACCCCACGTATCCAAATTGAACCGGAACCCGTCGTAGCGAAATCCACGTTTTCAAAGTGTGCACCGAGCGCGTCATAGAAGTATATTTTACCGCCGTTTTTTGATTCGTCAACTTGCGGCGCATACAAAGCAAAGATCGGTATAACTGCACCGATACCCTGCATTGCCATGGGAAGGTTTTCACGGATAAGACGTGAAAGCGTCCGCAATTTTCCTTCAACGCTGAGTTCTTGGAGTTGGCTCCGACGAAAATATTGGAATGAATGCTTTAAGACACGCGCTATCTCATAAGCCGTTGCTGGTGCACCAGAGATGGCGAGAACAGAATGTGTATCAATAGGAAGGACTTTCTCAGCACGGTCATGAACAACGGCAGTGCCAGCAGTTGCCCGCCTGTCGCCTGCAATGATAATACCTTCTTGGTAACGCATAGCGACAACCGTCGTGGCTTCCGGTATTTCTAATGTAGTGCCGTGGGTTTGTCTTCCCTGCGATGGCAACTGAAAAGCATCGCGCATCGGTTCTTTTGCAGTTCGGAAAAGGTCTTGTGTTCCGTGTATATCAACTTCCGAAGTATCACGAGTCGTTTCAGCATCAAGTTGCAAGGTGTCTGCGTGTTTTAAAAGGCTGAGAAAGTCGCCTTTATGGTTCATTATTCCCCCGTTCTTTGACGGTATCGCCGTGATTGGTCTTTGTCAACGCGGCGCATACGTTTGAGGAGTTCTTGCGTGTCCGGTCTGTTAACATCCGGGCGTTTAGGTGTGTTGTTATCGTCTCCACCATCGCCGGGTTCAACCGGTTTTACCGGTCTCTGTTTGCGTTCTGGAAAATAGACAATCTGGTCTTTCATCGGAAATTCTCCTTAATTGCTTTATGGAAGCAGTTTTTGGATTACAATCCCTCATACAGATTGGGGTTAGTGTAAACCAAGTTTTTCAACGAGGGTTTGGGGGTTTGGGGATAAGTCAAGCGCTTCATTATATTTTCGTGCGAGTTCAGGGTTTGCGAGTGCGTTCATGTTGACTGTAACAGGTTTGCCTTTGATCTCAAAAGTAATGCTGTCCCACTGGACAGTTTTGATTGCGTCTTCAAACTTGTTGAGGGACTTGCCACGAAAATAAGCACGTGTGTTCAATGGCGGTGTGTGTATAGCAGTCTGGATCTGTTCATCGGTTACAACTCGTTGCATCTGTAACCCGTAGAATAAACTCTCTTCAAGGTCAATGTTGTGGTATTCTAAATCAATGCTTTGCAGCCATGGGTCGTCCCACTCAATATCTTCTGATTCGACAAAGGTTTCCAGCAACCATTTTTTGGCGACCCAATCGATGCGGTCAGTAAGCATCATCGGGTCATTTTCAAGTGCGTTCAGTGTTTCCTCCCACTGTGTCAAGACCCAATCGGTGTCACCATTTTGATGTGTCAGATGTTTTTGTGCAAGTGCAAGATATTCGCGTTGATGGTCAATCGCGGAAATTATCTCACCATCAACTTTCTGTAGCAACCATCGATACGTTTGGTCGTGTGAAATCATTTTGATGGTATCAATTGGATTTGCAATTGCTAACGTTGTAGGAATAAGCCGCTGTTCAATTAGATCAATGACAAGTGCAGTTGTTCCCACCTTGAGTGCTGTTGCGTATTCAGACATGTTTGCGTCACCGACGATACCGTGAAGTCTGCGATATGTAGCAGGATCCGCATGCGGTTCGTCTCGGGTGTTAACGATGGGACGTTTGTGCATTGTATCCACACTTGCTTCAACGTGAAAAAAGTCGGAGCGTTGTGTGAGTTGAAAATGTCCGGGTGTTGCGAGTCCTGCTTCGGTTTCAATACCTATTTTGCCTGCTCCAGCAAAAATTTGCCGCGTAACGAAAAAGGGCAGAATGCAAGCTTTAAGATAATCAAAAGGCACCTCGCGTGCCATAAGGTAATTATCGTGGCACCCGTAACTATGTCCGTAAAAATCGGTATTATTTTTGTATAAAATAACGCGTTCGCCAAGCTCCTGACTACGTCTTTCGGCACATTTTTGGAGGATTCTTTCACCAGCTTTGTCGTGTGCAACGAGATCAAAGAGGTTTTGACATTCCGGTGTTGAATATTCCGGATGTGCGTGGTCATTGTAAAGTCGCGCACCGTTAATAAGGATACGGTCGCTTTTAATCTCGCGGAAAGAACGTTCGGGTTGTTTGGCAAATCGCTCTCGGTCGCGTTTTTCTTCCTCCACTTCATCAGGATGATTATTGAGTTGCTTTGCTCGGAAACCACGGTCATCTCGAAATGGATCTTCACCACCATAATCCCAGAGCGGTAAGAACGGGTCGCGCCGATAATTCTTTATAAGCTCAATGGATTCCTTAACAGGATCAATCTGTTCAGCACTTTCGAGTGTGATGCCGTATTCGGTTTCGATTCCAAAAAGTCTTTGCATTATTTATGTCTTTCTATGATATCCAGCCAGTGTGTTGGACCTACGATGAAGGTAGAGACCTAAATCACCGGACTCGGAGTTTTTCGAGACTCTTTCTTTTCAAGTTGAATAGGCGTAACTTTGACAACATTCACAGGATCGTAATCCAAGAGTTTGAGCCAATCCTCAGTAGCCTCGGTCGGTGGGAAAATGTCATTTTCGCTATATTCGGCGTTAAGTGCGTCTAAGAGATCGTCTAAAGAGATACCGGTCTCTGTATCAGGGTCAGCAATGGCGCGTTTCATTGCAGATTCTTTCGCTCTTTGAACAATAGACTCAATAATTGCGCCGCTACAAAGATGACCGCGATAGAGAACGTCGCGTCTACCGCTGCGAAGGGCAACCTCAAGAAATCGGTTTTCTGTTGTTTCGCGAAACATTTCATCAACGATTCGTTCGATCAATCCGCCAACGATTTCTTTGTTAGCAGTTTGACCGGGTTCTGTTTCAATGGGGAGGTCCGGGGTTAGGTAGATACTGAATATGTCTTTAGCAGCGTCTTTATTCGGACGAATCACTTTGATTTTTCTATCAATTCGTCCTGGTCGAAGAATAGCAGGATCAATTAAGTCTGGACGGTTGGTTGCCAGAATGATGACAACCTCATGCAACGGTTCAATACCGTCCATTTCTGCACAAAACATCGGGACCAACGTGTTAGAGATGCTGTGTGAGCGCATAGCACGCCGAGTACCCAAAATGGATTCTGCTTCGTCAATAAAGACAAATGCAAGTTTACCTTCATCGCGTTTTTCGCGTGCCATCTGAAAAATTTCTCTGACTTTCCGCTCCGACTCACCAAGCCACATGTTAAGAATTTCGGGTCCTTTAATGTGAAGGAATGTGCCTTCAATCTCTTCACCTGTTTCTGTTTTTAGACGTTCGGTTAAGTTGTAAGCAGTTGCTTTTCCGATAAGCGTTTTTCCACAACCAGGGGGGCCGTGGAGAAGAAATCCTTTTGGCACCGTATACTGAAACCGTTTGAAGAGTTCAGGATGCAGAATCGGTTGTTCAATGGTATCCTTAATCCGCTGAATGGTATCGTCAAGTCCGCCAACTTTTTCCCATGGAATTTGGGGGACAGCTTCAAGCGCATAGTCTTTCTGTTCTTTTGAGGCGATCCGTTCAATAGCAACTTTTAAACTTGCATCAAGGCGTACCTCGTCACCGGACTTTAGTTTGACATCTACTAAGTCGGAAGCGCGTTCTATAATAACAGATTGTAGGCTCGGTTCAGAGCCAACGCGTAGCCTGCCATCCGGAAGCACATCGGCAATTTTGGCAATTGGACCTGATTCTGTATAGCCAAGTTCCCCGATAACGACAAAAGCTTCGTTTAGGAGCACACTCACGCCTTTTTTTAGGTTTTTAGTCTCCAGTTGCGGGTCAATATTGGCATAGTATTCGGATCCGCCAACGGTAACGCGCGCAGTATCGTCTTTAGGTATTGCGAGGAGTGTTCCGATACGGTTCGCGGGTGCGGTCAGTTTTTCAATTTGTTCTTCCATCTCAGCGTGTATGCGGATTGCTTCCTGCTCAATTGCCTGGACTCTTTGGCGAAATTCGCCCTCATCACTGATGATAGAACGACGTAATTCAATTAGCCAACGTCTTCTCTGGTCCTCCACAGGTGTTTCCGAGATGATGTGGTGAATTAGTTGCAAGGAATAACCAGAACTCGCCTCTTCCTCTTCAATATCTTCATCCTCATCAAGTTCCAACTCATCCTCGTCTTCAAAAAACAGTTTGTGATCGTCGGGGCTTGCGCCAGCATCGCTACGTTTCTTCTTATCGTACATTGTGAACGTCTCCTCACACTGAAAAAACTGACTTTACGATAGAGTTTACCACAATTCTAATCAATTTTGTGACTTTTTATCGCATGATTGCAAAAGTATCAATTATCCTCAATTTTTAGGCGGATTTTAACTAAAAATTGTCTCATCTGTTGCAATTGTCATTAGTTTAACATATTTTATAAAATAGGTGCAAGTTAAAAGTTGATGTTTCCAATATAGTTTGTTCTGGTCGTAATCCTTAAAAAATACAGTGAACCATGACAAGTTTGTGCAGTTTAACAGGTATTGTAATACAAGGCAAGTTAAAAGACAGGGTTATTTAGTTTTAAGAATTATCAGTTCCTGAGTTTTACTGTGAGTTTATATCGTCCGTCGGGTAGAACTTGCGAAACCCATAGGTATCAATTTAAAGATAAATCCCGTCAAACCTTGTAGGGCCAAATCAACGCCAAATGCGCTTTTTGGCATTTGGCGGGGTCTCTGTGCCCCGCCATTGCTGATG
>JAGWBU010000109.1:8747-18435 GCA_021295735.1 Candidatus Poribacteria bacterium
CATACCGTTGATTTGGCGCATTCGTCTTTAGTCATTCACCGGGTCCGAATGCCTTTTGGCATTCCCCGGAGACCCGCCCTACAATCGGATTACGGTGTTGTTTGGGTTAAAATGTGTGAAACCTGAAATAAATCCTTAAGTTGACACCTTCTTGTGGGAGGGTTTTTCAACCCCGATATATCGCGCTTAGAAAGCGCTCCTACAAGAGGATGTCCGAGGCGCGTTTTGGAAACGCGCCTCTTAAATTGACGCCTATGGGTAGAGCTTGCGAAACCCAACCTACAATATAAATTTTAGTCCACTCATCAACGGATAATTTTTAAAACTAAAATATTTGTCTGCCTTCCTTTTATTCTTGACACATGAAAAAAATAGAAGTATAATTTATTTGACAATCCGCGTTCTAAAATATACTTTCGGAGGAAAAAATGTTTGACGATATCGGGAAAACTGCCGGCGAAATTTGGCATTATCTTGAAAAACATGAGGAGGCATCTGTCGGAAAATTGACAAAAGAACTGAGACAAACTGAACGTATGGTACTCCTTGGCATCGGTTGGTTAGCCCGCGAAGGAAAATTAAACATCGAAAAACGGCAAAGAGCCACCTATTTCATGTTAAATACCGCTTCTACTTCTGATAATAGGGAGAATGCTGTAGAATGAAGCCAATTCGCCAATTATCAGTTGTGCCAACCTTGCCAGAGAATCTTGAACCACTGCGAGAGTTGGCATTGAACTTGTGGTGGACTTGGGATAATGAAGCACTTAGCCTATTTCGCCACCTCGATTCGGAACTATGGGAAGAGACCTATCACAACCCCGTTGCGATGCTTGGAAAAATTTCACAGGAACAGTTGCAAGTAGCAGCGAAAAACGAGGTCTTTTTAGCCCACCTTGATGTTATTCAGAAAAAGTTTAAATCGTACCTTTCTGCCCCCTCGTGGTTTGAAAATTATTCAAACAACAAACCCCTCGCGAAGATACAAATTGCATATTTTTCTATGGAATTCGGACTGACAGAGTGCATGCCGCTTTACTCTGGCGGTCTGGGTGTTTTGGCGGGGGACCACCTGAAATCAACCAGTTATTTGGGACTTCCGTTTGTTGGCGTTGGGTTGCTTTATCAACACGGCTATTTTCGTCAAACGCTAACGTCGGACGGTTGGCAGATGGCAGATTATCCGACAAATGACTTTTACAATATGCCGATTCAACCTGCGCAAAAGACAGATGGAACGCAGCTTCTGGTTGAGGTTGATTATCCTGAAGGGAAGGCATTTGCCAAGGTCTGGCGTGCACAGGTCGGACGCGTGCCTTTATATCTATTGGATACGAATATACCTGAGAATGAAAATATAGGACTGCGCGACATCACCGATTATTTATACGGTGGTGATGAACGGATGCGAATTAAGCAGGAGATTCTGCTTGGAATTGGCGGGTATCGTGCTTTAGCAGCACTTGGTATTCGTCCGACTGTATGCCACATGAACGAGGGGCACGCAGCGTTTTTGGCACTTGAACGGATACGCCAATTGATGGTAGAAAGCGGTATCGGTTTTGATGAAGCACGCGAAGCCACTACAGCAGGAAATATCTTTACAACCCACACACCTGTTCCCGCAGGGATTGATTGGTTTCCGCCCGATCTCGTAAAACATTATTTCAGAAATTACTTTGGCACACTCGGAATTTCAGAGGAGAAGTTCCTCGGTTTAGGAAGAAAAAATCCATCAGATAATAGCAGTGAATTCAGTCCAGCCTTAGTCGCGCTGCGATTTTCAACAATGTCTAACTGTGTTAGTCAATTACACGGACATGTTTCCCGTAACATGTGGAAAGAACTTTGGCAAAATCTTCCTGTGCATGAAGTTCCTATTAAGGCGATAACAAATGGTATTCATACCCGATCTTGGGTTTCGGAGGATATGCAGAGTCTGTTTGACAGGTATCTTGGTCCTAAGTGGATTGTTGACCTCACAAATCAAGACGTTTGGACTCAGATTTCGCAGATTCCAGATACGGAGTTGTGGCGAACCCACGAACGAAGGCGAGAACGTCTTATCGCTTTCGCACGGCAGCGACAAAGCCAAAAACGGCGCAAGAGTGCCGACCAAACTTTGATGGCACAAGAGACTGATCAAGAACACGAAACTGGCCCAAAGATACTCAATTCTGCAGCATTAACGATTGGATTTGCCCGCCGGTTTGCCACTTATAAGCGTGCTACACTACTGTTCAACGATCTTGACCGACTCGCGAAAATTCTCAACGATCCAGAACGTCCCGTGCAGCTTATCTTTGCCGGAAAAGCACACCCGCACGACCATGAGGGTAAAGTCTTAATTCAAAAGATTCATAAGATCGCTACAGAACTGAGATTCCAGCATAAAATTCTCTTTATTGAAAATTATGACATCTGTGTTGGTCGCTACCTTGTTGAAGGCGTTGATGTATGGCTCAATACCCCGCTGCCACCGAATGAGGCAAGCGGCACAAGTGGAATGAAAGCGGCAGCAAACGGCGCACTCAATCTTAGTATGGCTGATGGATGGTGGGCAGAGGCGCAACATCTCGGCGGTGGTTGGACGATTGATGCTACACCTGAAGCGGATGACACTAAATCCGTCAACAAAGCACATGCAAATGCAATCTATGACTTACTTGAAAACGAGGTTGTCCCGCTATTTTACGATCGAGACCCTGTTGACGATATTCCGTACGGATGGGTCACAAGAATGAAAACAGCCATGCAGAACTTGGCACCAGTGTTCAACACAAAACGCATGGTCGCAGAATATGCAGAACGCCTCTATTTTCCAGCACACCAAAGATGGCTCAAACTGAATCAGGATGGTACACGCCGCAGCATCGCACTCGCCAATTGGAAAGCAAACATTCGAAAGCATTGGAGCAATTTGCGTATTGAGGAGCAAATTTCCAAAGCGCAGAGTGATATACCACAAAAAAGTGTCTCAGCACTTACTGTCGGAGAATCGGTTACAATTCAGGCTGTTGTTCGTACAGATGCGCTGTTCCCGAATGAACTCGCTGTCCAAATTTACCACGGCGTGTTAGATTCAACTGGCGAAATTCAGAACGGCAGCGTAACTGAGATGGAATATCAGGAAGACCTTGGCAGCGGAAAATATCTATTTGAAGGCACACTTAGTCTAAACCAAACAGGTCTGCATGGTTATACGTTACGTGTTTTACCATCGCACGAGGATTTAGAATCTGTCTACGAACTCGGACTCATAACATGGGCATAATTTCGTGGGAAGGTTTGTATCCCGTTTTTCCGTTGCGTAAACCTATTTTTGTGCGTATAATAGAATAGGTTGTGTAGGGTAAGATAGTATTGATTCAAACGAAGTTAGCACAGAATTAAAAAACACTCACAAATGGAAAGAAAAGCAGAAATTACACGCGAAACCAGGGAAACCCAAATCCGCCTCAGTCTAAACCTTGACGGAAACGGAACGTCCAATATCAACACTGGCGTTGGATTTCTGGATCACATGTTAGAACTTTTTGCAAAACACGGATTCTTTGATCTGGAAGTTGAAGCGAAGGGTGATTTGCATGTAGACGCACATCACACGACAGAGGATGTTGGTATCTGCTTAGGACAGGCATTGCAGAAGGCAGTAGGCGACAAAGCAGGGATGAGACGTTTTGGCAGTTTCGCTGTCCCAATGTACGAATCTCTTGCGAAAGTTGATCTGGATATCTGTGGACGACCCTTTCTACATTACAAAACACCCCTTGACTCTGGTAAAGTCGGTGAATTTGATATAGAATTGACTGAGGAATTTTTCCACGGATTTGTGAACAATAGCGGCACAACTTTACACATTAACGTCCCGTATGGCACAAATCAACATCACATTATTGAAGCGATTTTTAAGGCGGTTGCAAAAGCATTAGATATTGCAACTCAATTTGACGAGCGTATTACTGGTGTGCTTTCTACTAAAGGAAGTTTGTAGGAAACCAAAATATTTTCTTAAGAGTTTGTGGCATTTGTAGTCGCGCAATTCATTGCGCCTCGGACATTTATTTCTTTATAGTCGCACAATTTACTGTGCCTCCTACATTTACTAAACTTCGGACAATTTATGTGTTTCAGAAAGCCTTATAAAAAGGTGACACCCAATAGAAAGCCCAGCGGGGCGATATGTGTATAATTATAGTGTTTCAATAATTGAAGGTCTTACGAATACTTTAATTTTTTAGGCAAATACGAGTCCAATACCCATTCATCGTAGGAGAACTCTATGAGTAACGGCAACGTTATCGCAGTAATTCTTGGAGGCGGACGCGGCGCACGCCTATTTCCATTAACACGCGACCGCGCAAAACCGAGTGTCCCGATTGCTGGTAAATTTCGGTTGGTTGACATCCCGATTAGCAACTGCCTACATTCAGGGTTAGAACGCATTTATGTTTTAACCCAGTTCAATTCCGTTTCTCTGAACAGACACATCGCACAAACTTATCGTTTTGACTCTTATCGCCGAGGGTTCGTCCAAATTTTGGCAGCACAACAAACGCTCATGGGCGATGAATGGTATCAGGGTACAGCGGATGCTGTTAAGCACAATCAACCTTATATTCTCAACCCACGTATAGCAGACGATCACGTTCTAATCCTTGCAGGCGACCATCTCTATCGGATGGATTATCGGAAAATGTTGGCAGTTCACACTGAAACCAATGCGGACATAACGGTATCTGTGATTCCTGTGAAAAAAGAGGTTACAAGCGGACTTGGTATCCTCCAAGCTGATGCGAACGGACGTATAACCGATTTTGTCGAAAAACCGCAAACAGCGGAGGAACTACAGCAGTTATGTGTTGAACCTGATGTTTTTACCTCGCGTGGAATTGAGTCCAAAGGGAGAGAATACATCGCCTCTATGGGAATTTATATCTTTAACAGTGATGTCTTGCAAGAGGTCCTCCAAGATGATTCAAATGTGGATTTCGGAAAAAATATTATTCCGAAAAGCATTAAGACGCGCCAAGTTTCTGCATACTTTTTCGATGGGTATTGGGAGGATATTGGGACGATTCACTCCTTCTATTCTGCCAATATTGCCCTAACTGATGTATCACCTGAATTCAATTTCTACGATGAACAAGCACCGATCTACACCAACCGCAGACATTTACCGAGCACCAAAGTAAATAGCAGTAGTGTCCGATCCTCTATTCTCGCTGAAGGTTCAATCATTGATGATTCGGAACTTGACAGAACGATTGTCGGTATTCGCAGTATTATCTCTAACGGTAGTAGAATTTATCAGTCTGTGCTTATGGGAGCAGATTACTATGAGTCCGATACACTCCGTGCAGAAAACACCAAAGCAGGGATTCCGAGTATTGGTATTGGGAGAAAATGCTTAATTCAAAATGCAATTATTGACAAAAATGCGCGAATAGGTGATAATGCTGTCATAGCAAATACAAAAAATCTTGACAATCACGATGCGGTTAACTATTATATTCGTGATGGAATTGTGATTGTCCCTAAAGACGCAACAATTCTACCTGATACGGTTATCTAAACCTAACGTTTAGCGAGTAGAGTTTACGCTCTACCGCTATGAAGCCTTTGGCAAAAGGAGCGTTTCACATGTCCAAAATGTTATCACTTCTATTTCTTAGTCTTTTGATAATTTCACCACAAGTCGTCGCACTTGATACAGATGGCTTGGTTGGCGCATGGCTGTTTGATGATGGCAAAGGGGAAACCGTTACCGATTCTTCAGATAATGGCTTAGATGGAAAAATAGCAAGAGGAAACCCAAAATGGGTTGATGGAAAATTCGGTGGCGCAATGGAATTTGGTGGCGCAGACATGGTGACAGTTGCTGATGATGCTGCACTTGATCTCAAATCCTTTACACTCTCAGCGTGGGTGAATATTCCGAAAATTTCCGGTCCCTGGCAAATTATTGCATCAAAGGAGAATCGCAATCCAACTGGACGAAACTACGGAACGTTCGCGCACACTAACTCTGGTGTAGTTCATTATTCCTTCACAACAGGCGGCTGGAAGTCGTTTGATGCAAAAACTGTCATAACTGATGGAAAATGGCGTCATATCGTCGCAACCTATGCAAAGCCGGATTTCAAACTTTATGTTGATGGGGAGGTTGATGCGCAAACGGCACCAAATACCGATCCCGATAACCATGACAATTTCCTCTATATCGGAGGATGTGACATCGGAAATTATTGGATGAGCGGTACTATTGACGAGGTCGTTCTCTACGATAGGGCCCTTGATGAGGCGGAAATCAACGAATTAATGGAAAAAGGCATCACAGATGCTTTAGACGTAAAACCGGGTGGGAAACTGGTAACTACGTGGAGCCAGATTAAATCACACGCTACTCAGTAGTATTTTGTATCAACACTGTAAACTCCATAAGCGCGGTTGTATGCTGCGCTTATACTAATTATCACTTTACTAACCACACATATTTATGCGGTTATAATAAAATGAGGAGAATATAATGAATAAGATCACAATTTTTGTAATTCTAACCCTTTTTGCTGTTTCACCAAATCTAATGGCAGTAACGACCGATGGACTTGTCGGTGCATGGTTGTTTGATGACGGTACAGGTAATGCGGTTTCGGATTCATCCGGTAATGATTTAGATGGCGAACTTGTAAATGGTGAACCTAAATGGGTCGATGGTAAATTTGATGGTGCAATGGAATTTGGTGGGGCAGATATGGTAACCGTCCCTGACAATGATGCACTTGACCTAACATCCTTTACGATCGCTGCCTGGATTAATAGTCCGGAAACATCGGGAAGATGGCATGTTATCGCCGCAAAAGAAACGCGCAATCCCACCGGACGAAACTACGGCATTTTTGGCCACGTCAACAGCGGTGTAATTCATTATTCCTTCACATCTGGTGGTTGGAAATCGTATGATGCGAAAACCAATGTCACTGACGGTGCATGGCATCACGTCGCCGCAACCTATGAAAAACCGAATTTCAAGCTCTACATAGATGGAGAACTCGATGCTGAAGTAGCCCCGAATGCAGACCCTGAGAGCAACGACAGTCCGCTGTATATTGGTGGGTGCGACATCGGAAACTATTGGATGACTGGTACAATTGACGAGGTCGTTCTCTATGACAGAGCACTTAGCGAACAAGAAATTGCTGAATTGATTCAGGATGGGATGGTTTCGGTGACTCCAGTGGAACCTATCGGAAAGTTGGCGACGACTTGGAGCCAGATCAAAGCAGTAAGGTAAATTCTACTGTGCGCTTTGCGTTCCCGAAAAATTTGAGCGAATTTCGTGCACAAACACATGGATCTCGTCCTATTTTGGATGGACCCTAAAACTATAAGAACAATACAGCATATTTGCTTCTATTGAAGGAAGGCATACTCTTAATATGGCTGAAGTAAGACAGCAGCTACTTGTTCTACATTTACACACACCAGACCTCAACAGCCACGTCGTTGCATGGGCAATGTACGATGGCACTGGCGAAAAACGCTATACTACTGGTGATAGCGAGGCTCCACCCTATAACTCCGTTATAGAAGCAATGCAGGATGGTTGGCGGGTTATTCAGTTTCCACAGCAATTTCCTGCTTTTCCCGGCATGGAGTATCACACTTCATATCTAAGATTCGAATATATCTTGGAGAAATTGGAGGAAATCTAATGGTTGATAAACAGTATCTCCTTACCACAGAACAGATGGCGAATTTTGTAGCCGACGGTTACCTTCGCTTTGACGATTTTATCCCCGATGAATTAAATAAAGCCGCACATGCAGAAATGCAGTCTGGCGTTCAAGTTCGTGGTGGTGGTGGCACCGTATTAGACGATGTATGGCACGACGATTCCGCTGTAGGAAAAGTCTTTCGCCTCCCTCAGGTACAAGGCATTATTGAAAGCCTTGTCGGTGAGGCACCGTTGTTTGACCATCATGCTACTCACATTGTGCGACCACAGAGTCAACACGGACAGATTTGGCACGCGGATGCTATCATTGATATTCGGATGCACTTCGACATTCAGTTCTTTTATTTTTCACACGACACACCACGCGAAATGGGTGGCACAATGATTTTGCCCGGAAGCCATTTCAGACGGGTCTGTGAAACAGACATTGCGCGTTACCAAAACTTCCTTGGACAACATCCCATGGTATGTAATGCTGGCACACTTGTCGTTGTTCACCACGGGATGTGGCACTGCGCACAACCGAATTTGACTGAAGATACCCGCTACATGTATAAACTACGTCTCAACCCGACTGTCCGCCAACTCAAACTTTGGAACACAGATGACATTGATGCTCCGGGTATCCGAGGCATTTTGAGTCGAAACCATAGATGGTATGGCAACGATGTTCGACTTGAAATAGTCAACCGAATAAAACTTTGGCGGTTCCTTATCGGTGATGAATCGTACGATGTCGGTTATTGGCTATCTCGTCTTGAAAATATGCCGGAGAATGTCCCGAACGTTGCATAGTTTGGACACGTCAGCGTGTTTAAACAACCTTCAAATATAACAAAAACGAACCCACATGAACTTTTGCAAGTTCATGTGGGTTCGTTTTTATAAAGTTAATGTAAAATTATAGTTGTTAATCAATAGAAAAAGTAACAATTTCGCTACCATCCCCTCTGAGAATACCACGCTCCCGAAGTTGACGGATTATCCGTTCACGATCCTCTTGCGAAACACCCCCAGATCTTCGAGGTGTATCTTGTGCTTTTTTCATCACTTCTTCTTTGGCTTTTTTCATAGCAGCCTCTTTATCAAAGGATTCCTTATTGTTGCTACTTACGTTCTGATTAGAATTTTCTGATCTGGATGAACTACTGCGACGCGAACCACTACTATTGAGAAACGGCGTATTTCTAATTCTAATTGTTATAGTTTCACCATTCTTGTCCAAAATTACTTTCTTCTCTTGAATTTCTTTTACGACTGCATCACCAACTTTATCGCCAAAACCAGCTATATAAAATTTGTTTGAACGTTCCTCTAATATAAACGCTTCTGATAGACTACCGTTCGGGTCAATTGCAGTGCCAATCAGCGTATACTGAGGTTCTCTATTAGGTGGTCTCCAACCGAGCGGACGAAAGAGGTTATTATCAACAATTACTTTATAGAAATCTGAACTATCATCAGATTTTGCACTTTTCGAAAGTCTTTTTACACTCCAATTAGAACTTTTTTCAAGGTTTCGAAATTGACCCATCCGAGGTGTTGCTTGTAATTTCATTTCGTTTACTTTTGCTGTGGTGATTTCCTTTTTCATCGCATTCTGAGCTTGGAGTCGGACCCCAATTACAAGTAGTAGGATTGCTATACAACCTATTCCTGAAAAAATGAGGATTTTTGAATGTCTCACTATATTCTCCTTATTTTAGAGCAAGCGACCATTATAAAAACGCAATGTATCATTAATTATATCATGATTAATTATGATTTGTAAAATCTACTTTAAATCATCCTTCATATTTAAAGACGCGAATATATGGAAAAATTGTTGCATAATTTCCGCACTTTGTGAATCAACAGCGAGTGTGTAGTTTGTGATACCACCCACTACCTAAAGGTAGGGGCTTCGGTTTCATCGCGATTGCGCTGTTTCCGAAGAAATCAGCGTCTTAC